>NZ_CALMAW010000116.1 GCF_937859915.1 uncultured Sphingomonas sp.
GGTGCGGGCGCCGCGGCCGGCTCGGCGACGGGCGCTGCCGCGCTCTCATTGCCCTTCACCGGCGACGGACGGCTCTCGAGCCCGAGCCGATGCGCCTTGCCGATCACCGCGTTGCGGCTGACCCCGCCGAGCTCGTCGGCGATCTGGCTGGCGGTCTGCCCCTGGCCCCACAGGCTCCTGAGCTTGTCGATCCGCTCGTCGGTCCACGCCATTGTTCGTCTGTGCTCCGTCGTACCTTGCGGGCGTCACCCAGAGTGCATAGGTCGGCACATATGCTCGACCAGACCCCCGGCGCGTCGCCCGTCCATAAAATCTCCCCCCCGGGCGTGCCCGTGATCAAGCAGGTCAACTGGGGAGGATTGCGCACGCTCTATGTGAAGGAGGTGCGGCGTTTCTTCAAGGTCCAGCTGCAGACGGTGTGGGCGCCGGCGGTCACGACGCTGCTCTATCTGGTGATTTTCACGGTCGCGTTGGGCGCGCGCGCCGCGGTGCCGGTCGGCACGACGACGGTCGCCTTCGCCGATTTCGTGGCGCCCGGGCTGATCGTGATGGGAATGATGACCAACGCCTTCGCCAATTCCTCTTTCTCGCTGCTGGTCGGCAAGATGCAGGGCACGATCGTCGACTATCTGATGCCGCCGCTGTCGACCGCCGAGCTGCTCGCCGGACTGGTGGGCGCCGCGGTGACCCGCGCCTTCGTTGTGGGGGCGGCGCTTTGGGTGGCGATGCTGCTGTGGCCGGGCGTCCATGTCGGCATGGCGAACCCGCTGGCGGTGCTGTGGTTCGGCCTGATGGGGGCGCTGCTGCTGTCCTTTCTGGGCGTGCTGACCTCGATCTGGGCGGACAAATTCGACCATTCGGCGGCGGTGACCAATTTCGTCGTCCAGCCGCTCGCGCTGCTGTCCGGCACCTTCTACTCGATCAGCAAGCTCAAGCCCGCCTTCCAGGCGGTCAGCCACGCCAATCCGATCTTCTACGTGATCTCGGGGTTCCGGTCGGGCTTTCTCGGCGTCGCCGATTCGCCGGTGCTGTTCGGCGCGGTGCTGCTGCTCGCGATCAACGTCGTGATGGGCGTGCTCTGCTATGTGCTGCTCAGGAGCGGCTGGAAGATCAAGAACTGACGTTTGGGACGTCATCGCGGGCTTGACCCGGGATCCAGGGCTTCGGACGCAGCGCCGGTTGCTCTGGAGGCCGGATCGGGCCCGGCATGACGAAGGTGGTTTGGGTTGCACTCCCGATACCCCGGCGCTAGAGCGCTTCGCGACAGGCGGCCGATGGGGCCGCCTTTTTGCGTTTCGACGCCTCGTCGCAAAGGAGCCCAGGCCGATGACCATCACGCCCCTCATGCCGGTCTATCCGCGCTGTGGCGTGCGTCCGGTCCGCGGCGAGGGCTGCTATCTGATCGGCGAGGACGGCCAGCGCTATCTCGATTTCGCCAGCGGGATCGCGGTCAATCTGCTCGGCCACGGCCATCCGGTGCTGACCAAGGCGATCGCCGACCAGGCCGCGACGCTGATGCACGTCTCCAATCTCTATGGCAGCCCGCAGGGCGAGGCGTTCGCCCAGCGGCTGGTCGACAACAGCTTCGCCGACACCGTGTTCTTCACCAATTCGGGTGCGGAGGCGGTCGAGTGCGCGATCAAGACCGCGCGGCGCTATCATTTCGCCAATGGCAATCCGCAGCGCAGCACGCTGATCACCTTCCAGAACGCCTTCCACGGCCGTACGCTGGGGACGATCTCGGCGACCGATCAGGACAAGATGCGCGACGGCTTTGAGCCGCTGCTGCCGGGCTTCCGCTACGCGCCGTTCGACGATCTCGCCGCCGCCGAGGCGCTGATCGACGACACCACCGCGGGCTTCCTGGTCGAGCCGATCCAGGGCGAGGGGGGCGTGCGCCCGGCCAGCCCCGAATTCCTCCAGGGCCTGCGCCGGCTCGCCGACCAGCACGGTCTGCTGCTGGTGCTCGACGAGGTCCAGTGCGGCTATGCGCGCACCGGCAGCTTCTTCGCGCATGAGCAATATGACGTCGTCCCCGACATCGTCGCCTGTGCCAAGGGCATTGGCGGCGGCTTCCCGCTCGGCGCGTGCCTGGCGACCGAGGCGGCCGCCAAGGGCATGGTGTTCGGCACCCACGGTTCGACCTATGGCGGCAATCCGCTGGCGATGGCGGCGGGCCAGGCGGTGCTCGACGTGATCCTCGAGCCCGGCTTCATCGACGGCGTCAAGCAGACCGGCGAGCGGCTGCGCGCCGCGCTCGAGCAGATGATCCCCAATCACGACCATCTGTTCGACAGCGTGCGCGGCATGGGGCTGATGCTCGGCGTCAAGCTCAAGTCGGACAGCCGCCGCTTCGTCGCCCATGCCCGCGACAATCACCAGCTTCTGCTCGTCTCGGCCGGCGAGAATGTCGTGCGCGTGCTGCCCCCGCTGGTGATCGAGCAGGGCCATATCGACGAGTTCGTCGCCAAGATGTCGGATGCCGCGCGCACCTATGTGCCGGTAGCGGATGATTGAGGTCTCGAACGAATAACATACCCCGTTCGGGCTGAGCGAAGTCGAAGCCCACGCGCTGCCGTGGCTGCCCTTCGACTGCGCTCAGGGCGAACGGAGGGGGAGTAACGCCATGACCATCCGCCATTTCCTCGATCTCTCCGACGCGGGATCCGCCGCGATCGCCGCGATGCTGGCGGACGCCGCATCGCGCAAGGCGGCGCGGAAAAACTGGCCCAAGGGCCGGGTCGACGCCGACGCGCCGCTCGCCGGGCGGACGCTGGCGATGATCTTCGAGAAGAATTCGACGCGCACCCGCGTGTCGTTCGACATGGCGATGCGCCAATTGGGCGGCACGACGCTGGTGATGGACGCGGGTTCGATGCAGATCGGCCGCGGCGAGAGCATCGCCGACACCACGCGCGTGCTGTCGCGCTATGTCGATGCGATCATGATCCGCACCGACGACCACGCCAAGATCGTCGAGATGGCGCACCACGCGACCGTGCCGATCGTCAACGGCCTTACCGATCGCAGCCATCCCTGCCAGATCATGGCCGACATGCAGACCGTGATCGAGCGGCGCGGGTCGCTCGCCGGCTCGAAATGGGCGTGGCTGGGCGACGGCAACAATGTGCTGCACTCGATCGTCGAGGCAGGCAGCCTGATGGGCTTCGAGGTCACGGCCGCCTGCCCCGAGGGCTATGATCCCGATCCCGACGTGATCGGCGCCGCCACCAACCGCGGCGCCGAGGTCCGCGTCGTGCGCGATGCGGTCGAGGCGGTGAAGGGCGCCGACATCGTCGTTACCGACACGTGGATCTCGATGGGCCAGGCGCAGGCCGAGGCGAAGCTCGCGGCGATGATGCCCTATCAGGTGACCGAGGCGCTGATGGCGCAGGCGAAACCGGGCGCGACCTTCCTCCACTGCCTGCCCGCGCACCGCGGCGAGGAGGTGGTCGACAGCGTCATCGACGGGCCGCAGTCGGCGATCTGGGACGAGGCCGAAAACCGCCTGCATGCGCAGAAGGCGGTGCTGCTGTGGTGCTTCGGGCTGATCTGAGCCGAGGGTGGACATCAGGACAGGGGCTTCCGATATCGGTCTTCAGATCGACGCCCACCCCAAACCCCGTTCGTCCCGAGCGTAGTCGAGGGACATGCTTCGAGCGCACCGCGTGTCGCGCGGTGCCTCGACTGCGCTCGGCACGAACGGGTCCGGGGTTGGCGCGCGCAAGGATAGTCCATGGCCACGAATGACGTCACCACCACCCTCGACACCGCGCTCGGCTTTACCATCGCCGCGCGCCACGCCCGCGGCCGCGTCGTGCGGCTCGGGCCGGCGCTCGATACGATCCTCGCGGCGCACGCCTATCCGCCCGTGCTCGCCCGGCTGCTCGCCGAGGCGCTGGTGCTGGGCGCGCTGCTCGGCTCGACGCTCAAGCATGCCGAAGGCCAGCTGACGCTGCAGGCGCAGACCAAGGGCGGCGTCGTCGATCTGCTCGTCGTCGATTACAAGGGCGGCGAGATGCGCGGCTATCTCCGCTTCGATGCCGACAAGCTCGCCGAGGCGCCGGTCGACCCGACGCTGTTCGCGCTGTTCGGCCAGGGCTATCTCGCGATCACCTTCGACCAGGCGGCGGCCAGCGGCGACAGCGCCGGCGAACGCTATCAGGGCATCGTCCCGCTCGAAGGCGGCTCGCTTGCCGAGGCGACCGAACATTATTTCGCCCAGTCCGAGCAGATCCCCAGCCTCGTCCGCGTCGCGGTCAAGACGCTGCCCGACGGCCGCCACGTCGCCGGCGGCTTCCTCGGCCAGCATCTGCCCGAGGGCGAAGAGGGGCGCGAGCGGCTGCACACGCGGCTCGATCATCCCGAATGGCAGCATGTCGAGGCGCTGGCGATGACGATCAGCCCCGCCGAGCTGACCGACCCGTCGCTGCCGCTCGACGAGCTGCTGTGGCGTCTGTTCAACGAGGAGGAGGTGCGCGCGCTGCCGCTCGGGCGCTTGAGCCGCGGCTGCCGTTGCTCGCCCGCGCACATCCAGAGCGTGATCGCACGCTTCCCGCCCGAGGAGCGCGCCGAGATGGCGGACGCGGACGGCGTCGTCCATGTCGACTGCGAGTTCTGCGCGAAGAGCTTCCCCGTGCCGCTGCCCGCCTGATGCCGGCTTGCACCGACCGAACTGCGGGACTAGCGCGCGATCATGACTGATCCGAACCAATCCGTGCGCCGCAAGGCGGTCGTGCTGCTCTCGGGCGGGCTCGACTCGATGGTGACCGCCGCGCTCGCGCGGGAGGCCGGCTTCGACGTGCTGGCGCTGACGGTGAACTACAATCAGCGCCATCTCGTCGAGCTCGCCTCGGCGCGCCGTATCGCCGCGGCGCTGGAGGTGGCGCGCCATGTCGTGCTGCCGATCGACCTGCGCGCCTTCGGCGGCTCGTCGCTGACCGACGACATCGACGTGCCCAAGGCCGGCGTCGGGCTCGACGGCGGCGACGAGGCGGGCATCCCGGTGACCTATGTGCCCGCGCGCAACACGATCTTCCTGTCGCTGGCGCTCGGCTGGGCGGAGGCCGATGGGGCGCGCGACCTGTTCCTCGGAATCAACGCACTCGACTATTCGGGCTATCCCGATTGCCGGCCGGCGTTCGTCGAAGGCTTCGAGCAACTCGCCGCGGTCGCCACCAAGGCCGGCGTCGAGGGCGAGCGCTTCACCGTGCACGCGCCGCTGCTGGCGATGACCAAGGCCGACATCGTGCGCGAGGCGGCGCGGCTCGGGCTCGACGCGGGGATGAGCTGGTCCTGCTACGATCCGCAGGGCGGCGAGCATTGCGGGCTGTGCGACAGCTGCCGGCTGCGCCACCGCGGCTTCGCGGAGGCCGGGCTGCCCGATCCCACCGTCTACGCGACGCATCCCGCCGACGCGCCGTGAGCTACGCGGTCAAGGAGATCTTCCTGACGCTGCAGGGCGAGGGGCTCCATGTCGGGCGCCGCGCGGTGTTCCTGCGCTTCGCCGGCTGCAATCTGTGGACCGGCCGCGAGCAGGACCGCGCCACCGCGACCTGCACCTTCTGCGACACCGATTTCGTCGGCATGGATGGCACCGAGGGTGGGCGCTATGCCGATGCCGCGGCGCTCGCGGCGAAGGTCGCGTTGCTGTGGGGCGTGACCGAAGGCGTCCAGAAATTCCTGGTGATCACCGGGGGCGAGCCGATGCTCCAGGTCGACCAGCCGCTGATCGATGCGCTGCACGCCGAACGCTTCGAGATCGCGATCGAGACCAACGGCACGCTGCCGGTGCCGCGCAGCATCGACTGGATCACGGTCAGCCCCAAGGCGGGGAGCGAGGTCGTCCAGCGCTCGGGCGACGAGCTCAAGCTGGTCTGGCCGCAGCCGGGGATCGACCCGCAGGCGCTCGCGCAGTGGGACTTCACGCACCGCCTGCTCCAGCCGCTCGATGATCCGCTGCGCGACGCGCACCGCGCGGCGGCGATCGACTATGTCGTGGCGCACCCGGCCTGGCGACTGTCGATCCAGACGCACAAGCTGGTGGGGATACGCTGAGCCGTCACGACGGAGCGGCATCCCATCGTCATCCCGGCGAAAGCCGGGACCCATGGATACGGCGCGTCACCCGCTGCTGTTGAGGTTCGCGGCAAAGCGCTTCGCAGGATAAGCCGCCGCGCAAAACCGCGGCACTGCCGCCGTCCATGGGTCCCGGCTTTCGCCGGGACGACGCGGAAGAGGCGCCTCGCCTACAGGCACTTCTTCTTGATGGTGCCGGCGCGATCGAAGCAGGCCGGCGGCAGCGCCGGCACGTCGACGCCGGCGAATTGCGGCGACGACTGCGGCGAATTGACCAGATCGGCGGTCGGCACGAGGCTGTTGCGCAGCTCGCGCAGGCGATTGCGCGCGACCACCTCGAGCGAACCCTTGGGGGTCATCAGCGCGACCTGCCCGATCCGCGAGGCGGTCTGGCAGAAGCCCATCTGCGCGAACACCGAGGAGAAGCTGCTGTAGGTACGCGTGTTGAAGCTGTCGAAGGCAGCGGCGACTGCGCTCGGGCTGGTGCCCTTCTTCGCGACGCGCTTGAAATATGTCTGCAGCGTCTTGTAATCGGTCGCCAATTCCTTGGAATGATGGCCGATCAGGGCGTTGTAGGTCGGGACGGTCATCAGCGAGGGCGCGAACTGGCACTGCAGCGCCGCGAAGTTGAGCCCGGCGCGCATCGTCCACACGATCTCGGCGTTGAGCTCGGCGGGCGTGGCGCCGGTTAGCGGGATCATCACGCCGGGTTCGTCGCCCTTGACGGGGGCGCCCGTGAAATCCGGAGTCTTCCAAAACAATTGCGCCGACGCCGGCGTCGCGCCGGCCGTCGTGATGCTGATCGCAATTCCCACCATCGCTGCCATTGCCTGGCGCGCGCCGAACCTCATCGTGAACCCTCTCGAACAAGCCCATCGGGCAAAACGCTTGCGGTCGCGCCTGCATCGCGCCGCCTGCATCCAGCCTTAACCGATCCGGCTGCCGCTGCAAGCGGCGACGTCATGATGGCGTGCCCAAGCGCCTGGAAAGGGCCGCCCGGTCCGTCGGCCGACCAAAGTCTAGCGGCGACCGCCACGCATGACAAAAGGGCCGCCCGGTCGCCCGGACGGCCCTCTCGCTATCCTGCCCGCAGGCGAGGGAGACCAGCTTACATCTGGTTGGAGGGCGCGCCGCTGTTGGCGGACATGTCATTGCCGGCCATCATGCTGTTATCGGCCGCGCCGCTGTTGCCCATCGAATCGGTGGCGCTCATGTCGTTGGTCATGCCGGCCGACGAATCCATCGTGTTCATGTCGGTCATGTTGGTGTCGGCGGTGTTGGCGGTGTCGCTGTGATGACAGGCGGCGACCGTCAGCGCGGCGCCGACGATCATCGAAGAGGTCATCAGCTTGGTGAAGAGATTGCGCATGTGTGGCTCCCTGCCAGATGTTGGGTCACGATAGGACCATATTCCCGAGACCGCGAGATCGTCAGCGTCGAGCCCGGCTGCCTCATGAGCGTTGCGGCACGTTCACCAGCGCGGACAGGAAGGAATCAAAACGACTTCGCAGTGCCTCGTCAAACTGTTTCATCCCGGAAAGCGTTCCCAGCCGTGCGAGGCTGGTCACGCCATAGTCGGCGAGACCGCATGGAACGATGCCCGCGAAGTGGCTGAGATCGGGATCGATGTTGACCGAAAAGCCGTGCAGCGTGACCCAACGCCGGACGCGCACCCCGATCGCGCCGACCTTGGCCTCGCCGCCCGGACCGTCCACCCAGATGCCGACGCGGCCCGGCGCGATATGCGCTGTCACGCCGAGATCGCCGAGCGTGGCGATCAGCCACGCCTCGAGCGTGTGGACGAAGTGGCGGACGTCGCGGCCGCGTTTGTCGAGATCGAGCATCAGATAGCCGACGCGCTGGCCGGGGCCGTGATAGGTGTAGCGCCCGCCGCGCCCGGCGGTGTGGACGGGAAAGCGATCGGGCGCGATCAGCTCGTCGGGATCGGCGCTGGTGCCGGCGGTGTAGAGCGGCGGATGTTCGAGCAGCCAGACCATCTCGCGCGCGCCCTCGGCGCGAATCGCGGTCGCGCGCGCCTCCATTTCGGCGAGCGCCTCGGCATAGGGCTGCGGCGCATCGGACACGCGCCATTCGATATCGGTCTCGGCCATCGCCGGCAGATGGCGCGGCGGCGCGCGCGGATCAAGCCGGCTTGGCGGCGCGCGGCACCATGCTAGAGGGGCGGCATGACATACAGGATCAAGATTTCGCTGGGAACGGTCTGGGAGGAGACGATCGGCTTCGTCCGCGCCGAGGCGTCGCTGCTGCTGCCGCTCGCTTTGCTCGGCTTCGGCTTGCCGACGGTGATGATGCTGCTCGCGGTGCCGATGGACGAGGCGAGCGCCGGCACGCTCAAGCCGGGGCCGTGGATGGCGTGGCTGCTGCCCTGCGGGCTGATCAGCATGCTGGGCTCGATCGCGGTCTCGGCGCTGGCGCTCAGGCCCGGAGTCAGCGTGCGCGAGAGCATCCTGGTCGCGATCGCGCGCGTCCCGGCGGCGATCGGGCTGCTGCTGCTCTATGTCGGTGTCCAGGTCGTGCTGGCGGTTCCGCTCGCGCTCGCGACGCTGATCGACATGCGCGTTTCGGGCGGGGCGGGGCCGGTCGCGATGATGGTCAATCTCGCCGACGTCGCGCTGGTGATCTGGCTGTTCGTGCGCATCCTGCCGATCTGGGCAGTACTCGCCGACCGGCCGCAGACGCCGTGGGCCGCGGTGCGCACCGCCTTCCGGCTGACCCGCGGCTGCTATGCGCGGCTGCTCGCGCTGCGGATCGTGATGGGGATCGCCGCGATCTTCGCGATACTGGTGCTGCTGATCCCGATCGGCGCGATCTCGCAGCTGATCGGGATGGCGACGCACAATCCGCCGCTGTCGATCATCCTGTCCTTCGTCGCGACCGGCGTCGTGCTCGCGGGCGTGATCGGCTTGTGGACGGTCTATGTCGCGCGGCTCTACCGCGCGCTCGAGGTCGCGACGGACGCGCCCAACAGCGGGATCTGAGGCGCCGCCTCAAGAGGCAGCACGCCGGCCAGCCGCGGATCGGCGAAGGTCTCGACCGCGCGCGCGAACGGCACGAAGCCCTGCGCGCGGTAGAAGCCGAGCGCCTTGGGGTGATCGAGCGTGCAGGTGTGCACCCACAGCCGGGTGACGTCTTTGCGCCAGCCGAGGGCCAGCGCCTGCGCCATCAGCCAGCGCCCCTCGCCCTTGCCGGTGAGTTCGGGGACGAGGCCGAGGAAGGACAGCTCGCAGCTGTGCGGCTCGCGAAAGTCGAGCTCGAGCAGGCCGATCTCGACGCCACGGGGATCGGTGACCGCGTAGATCTCGATTCCGGGGTCGTGGATGATCGCGGTCAGCGCGGCGTCGGTCATCACCAGTCGCGAGAACCACAGCCACGGCGCACCGACACGCTGGAACAGCGTGCGATAGCGCTCGGGCGCCGGCTCGCGCCAGCGATCGAGGCGAAGTCCGAGCTGCGACGAGGGGGCAGGGCGGGGGCGGGGGCGCTCGACCATCTGCAGCGAGGTGACGACCGTCGCGATCTGCTCGTCGGGGACGCGGATGAGGCTCATGCTGCGTGGTCCCCGGCGAATATCATTCCCATATTGCCCGGGGCGGCAGGCTCATCAGGATCGCGTCGATATTGCCGCCGGTCTTGAGCCCGAACAGCGTGCCGCGGTCGTAGACGAGGTTGAACTCGGCATAGCGGCCGCGCCAGGCGAGCATCTGTCGCTCCTCGTCGGGCGTGAACGGCGTGTCGCGGCGGCGGCGCACGATCGCCGGGTAGATCGCCAGGAAGGCCTCGCCGACCGCGCGGGTGAAGGCGAAGGCGAGATCGAAGGCGTCACCGTCGGCGTCGAGATGGTCGTAGAAGATCCCGCCGACGCCGCGCCGCACCCCCCGGTGGGGGATCGCGAAATACTCCTCGGCCCATTGCGCGTAGCGCGGATAGTCGCCGATCGGCGCATGCGCCTCGCAGGCCGCGCGCAGCGTCGCGTGGAACGCGTCGGTGTCTTCGGCATAGGGGAGCGGGGGATTGAGATCGGCGCCGCCGCCGAACCAGCGCTTGGTCGTGGTCAGGAAGCGCGTGTTCATGTGGACCGCGGGGGCGTGCGGGTTGGCGAGGTGGGCGACAAGGCTGATCCCGGTCGCAACGAAGGTCGGGTTGTCGCCGGCGCCGTGGATGGTCTGGGCGAAATCGGGCGCGAAGCTGCCGCCGACGGTCGAGACGTTGACGCCGACCTTCTCGAACACGCGGCCCTTCATCACGCCGCGCACGCCGCCGCCGCCGCGCGCGTCCGGATCGTCCTCGCGGTTCCACGGGGTGTAGGCGAAGGCGGCGTCCGATCCCGCCTCGCGCTCGATCGCCTCGAACGTCGCGCAGATCCGGTCGCGCAAGGCTTCGAACCAGGCACGCGCCGCGGCCTGTTGCGGGTCGAGCGGGATCATGCCGGCCATCCTTCGGTTTGTCGCAGCGCTTCGGCGGCGGCCATCGCTACCGCGGTGGCGATATTGAGCGAGCGCGCGTCGGCGCTGATCGGGATGCGCAGCCGCAGCGTCGCCGCCTCATGGACATGGCGCGGCGCGCCGGCGCCCTCCGACCCGAACAGCAGGACGTCGTCGGGCGTGAACCGCGCATCGGGGAGGCGGACATCCCCCGCGGTGGTGAACAGCAGCAGCCGCGCCGGCGTCGCCGCCCGAAATGCCGCCCAATCGGCGTGGCGGGTGACCGCGGCGCGTTCGGCATAGTCCATGCCCGCCCGCGCGAGTGCGCGGTCGCCGAAGGCGAAGCCGCACGGCTCGATCACGTCGACCGCGAGCCCCAGACAGGCGGCGAGGCGCAGGATCGTGCCGACGTTCCCGGCAATCTCAGGCTGATGGAGGGCGATGCGCATATCGGTTTTCGCTAGGCCATCGCGACCCCGTTTCGCAAGCGCGAGAAAATCGAGGTTGGCAAAGCCGCGAAAGCGACGCTATCACCCCCGGGCGGCAAGCCCCGGGGACATGGGGCACGTCGTATGTGCTTTGGGGGGCTCCGCGAATTTCGTGCCTGATCCCTCGGGCGAACGTTTTTCCGTAGATGCCGAGGGCTGAGTGCATGGCGACGCTTGAGACCACCGACGACCCCAACCAGAGGCCTCCGGTGATCGGCGGCGCCTATGACGAGGGTCAGGGCGCGCGGCGTCGCGACTTCCTCAATATCGCCGCGGTGAGCTTCGCCGGCGTCGGCGCCGCCGCGGTGCTGATCCCGCTGGTCAACCAGATGAACCCGTCGGCCGACGTGCTCGCGCTCGCGGCGGTCGAGGTCGACCTCTCCAAGATCGCCGCCGGCTCCGGCATCAAGATCGCCTGGCGCAAGCAGCCGGTGTTCGTCCGCTATCTGATGCCCGCCGAGATCGCCGAGGCCAAGGCGGTGCCCGTCGCATCCTTGCGCGATCCCCAGACGCTCGATGAGCGGACCAAGCCCGGCCACGAGAATTGGCTGATCACGATGGCGGTCTGCACGCATCTCGGCTGCGTCCCGCTCGGCATCACGCCGACCGAGAGCCGCGGCCAATATGGCGGCTATTTCTGCCCCTGCCACGGCTCGCAATACGATACCGCCGGCCGCATCCGCGCCGGGCCCGCGCCGAAGAATCTCGTCGTGCCGGAATATGCGTTCAAATCCGCCACCACCGTGCAGATCGGTTGAGGGACTAACCAATGAGCTTCCCCTGGGCCGCGCATTACGCGCCGAAGAACCCGTTCATGCGCTGGATGGACGAGAAGCTGCCGCTGCCGCGGCTGGTCTATAATGCGGTCGGCGCCGGCTATCCGGTGCCGCGCAACCTCAACTATTTCTGGAACTTCGGCGTGCTCGCCGGCGCCGCTCTCGGCATCCAGATCATCACCGGCGTGATCCTGGCGATGCACTATGCCGCCAACGGCCTGGTCGCGTTCGACAGCGTCGAGCACATCATGCGCGACGTCAATTCGGGCTGGCTGATCCGCTACGCCCACGCCAACGGGGCCAGCTTCTTCTTCATCGTCGTCTATATGCACATTTTCCGCGGGCTCTATTATGGCTCCTACAAGGCGCCGCGCGAGATGGTGTGGCTGCTCGGCGTCGTGATCTTCCTGCTGATGATGGCGACCGCCTTCATGGGCTATGTCCTCCCCTGGGGGCAGATGAGCTTCTGGGGCGCGCAGGTGATCACCGGCTTCTTCTCGGCGATCCCGGTCGTCGGCGAGCCGATCCGCATGTGGCTCTTGGGCGGCTTCGCGCCCGACAACGACGCGCTCAACCGCTTCTTCTCGCTCCACTATCTTCTTCCGTTCGTGATCGCCGCGGTGATCGTGCTGCATATCTGGGCGCTGCATCTGCCCGGCTCGAACAACCCGACCGGGGTCGCGGTGCAGGGGCCGGAGGACACCGTCCCGTTCCACCCTTATTACACCGCGAAGGACGGCTTCGGGCTGGGCGTGTTCCTGATCTGCTTCTCGCTGATGGTGTTCTTCGCGCCCAACGCGTTGGGGCATCCCGACAATTACATCCCGGCCAACCCGCTCTCGACCCCCGCGCACATCGTGCCCGAATGGTATTTCCTGCCCTTCTACGCGATCCTCAAATCCTTCACCGCCAACTTCCTCGGCGTGCCGGCGAAGCTGTGGGGCGTGATGGCGATGTTCGGCGCGATCCTGCTGCTGTTCTTCCTGCCGTGGATCGACCGCTCGCCGATCCGCTCGGGCAATTACCGGCCGATCTACAAGAAGCTGTTCTGGGTGCTCGTCGTCGACGTGCTGCTGCTCGGCTATCTGGGTCAGGCCGAGGTGACGCCGACCGTGGTGCTGCTCAGCCAGCTCTGCGCCGGCTATTATTTCGCGCATTTCCTGATCGTCATCCCGATCATCGCGAAGTTCGAGACGCCCTTGCCGCTGCCCAACTCGATCAGCGAATCGGTGCTGCACGGGGAGGCTGCCGAGGCGGCCCCCTACGGCACCGCCGCGACCGCCTGATCCAGGGAGACGAACCGCATGCTTCGCTTTTTCGCTCCCCTGATCGCCCCGCTGGTCGGCGCGCTCTTCGTCTGCTCGCTCTTGTGGGCGATCGTGATGTCGCCGCACGCGCCGGCTGCGCATCTCGCCTCCGAGGAGTTCCACCTCGCGCCCAAGGCGATCCACTACAGCTTCGAGGGGCCGCTCGGCCGGTACGACAATGAGCAGCTGCAGCGCGGCTTCCAGGTCTACAAGGAAGTGTGTTCCGCCTGCCACTCGATGCGGCTGGTGGCGTTCCGCGATCTGGAAGAAATCGGCTTCACCAAGCCGGAAGTGAAGGCGCTGGCCAAGGGCTGGGCGACCGAGACGCCGTCGCTGAACCCGGATACCGGCGAGGCTGCGACCCGCAAGTCGCTGCCGTCGGACTTCTTCCCCGGCCCCTATCCCAACGAGATCGCGGCGCGCGCCGGCAACAACAATGCGCTGCCGCCGGACATGAGCCTGCTCGCCAAGGCACGCGAGGGCGGCCCCGCCTATATCGCGTCGCTGGTCACCGGCTATGCCGACGTGCCGGCCGATCTTAAGAAGCAGTTCCCCGACTTCAACGTCCCGCCGGGGCTGCACTACAATCCCTATTTCGCCAATCTCAACATCGCGATGCCGCCGCCGCTGGTGAGTGACGGCCAGGTCACCTATGCCGACGGCACCAAGGCGACGCGGCTGCAGATGGCGACCGACGTCTCGGCCTTCCTGATGTGGGCCGCCGAGCCCAAGCTGGAGAACCGCAAGCGCACGGGTATCGCGGTGGTCGGCTATCTGATCATCGCGACGCTGCTGGCGTTCGCGGCGTACCGGAACATCTGGCACGGCCGGAAGCACTGAGGGACGGGTTGAAGCCAAGCTTCAAACCCGTTCGCCCTGAGCAGGGCTGAGCGTAGTCGAAGCCCGCCCGTCGAAGGGCTGCCGCAGCGCATGCCCTTCGACTCCGCTCAGGGCGAATGGAAGGGTGGTAAAAGCGCCTTTTCTTTCGCGCCCCGCCCTGCGATGCAGTGCAGCATGACGACCGACACCCTCGACATCGCCGCGCTGATCCGCACCATCCCCGACTTCCCCAAGCCCGGCATCCAGTTCCGCGACATCACCACGTTGCTGCTCGATCCGGCCGGCTTTGCCGCCTCGGTCGAGCGGCTGGCGGAAGCGGCGCCGACGGGTGTCGACCTGATCGCCGGGATCGAGGCACGCGGCTTCATCTTCTCCTCCGCAATCGCCCACCAGCTCGCCCGGGGCCTGCTGCTGATCCGCAAGACCGGCAAGCTGCCCGGCGTGACGGTCGGCGTCGACTATGCGCTCGAATATGGCACCGACCGCGTCGAGATGCATGCCGATGCCTGCGTGCCCGGGCAGAAGGTGCTGCTCGTCGACGACCTGATCGCTACCGGCGGTACCGCGCTCGCGGCGGTCCGGCTGCTACGCGAGGCGGGCGCGGAGGTGGTCGGCGCGGCGTTCGTGATCGACCTGCCCGATCTCGGCGGCGCCGACCTGCTCCGCGCCGAGGGGGTGGCGGTGACGACGCTGGTCAGCTTCGGGGGGCATTGATCGCGCCGGCCGCGCGAGCCTGGAGCTGCTGGACGATCCCGAGACGGTCCGACACCTGCCAATGGCCCGCGATCCGGCCGCTGTCGTCGAAATCATAGACGGTGAGGCCGGACATCGCGATCGGCCCTCCGGTCGCGGGAAACCCAGGAATGTCGCCGCGGTGCGTCGCGGTCCATGTCCAGGCCACCGCGACCTTGCCGTCGTCCTCGAGCAGCGCCTGGACGTGGAAGCGCTGATCGGGGAAGGGCGCACGCGACTGGCGGACGCGGGCCTTGAACCCCTCCCGATCGAGCGTCCGGCCTTCCCAGGGGTCGCCCGGGTCGTGGCGGACCACATAGGTATCGGCGACAAGGTCGTCGCACGCCTCGACCCGGCCTTCGGACCAGACCGCGTCGAGAAAATGGGTCAGACGGTGCTTATGGTCGCCGAAGATCATCCGGTCCCGCCTTGCGGCCGGCGCCGATAGAGCACGATCGGCTCCTGCGTCATCACCGGCTCGTCGTCCTGGTTGAACACGGTCAGCCGGCTCTTCACCGATCCCATATGCGGCTGGCTGCGCGACGGCTTGATCTCGAGCACTTCGGTCTCGCATCGGAGCACGTCTCCAGGATAGACGGGTTTGAGCCAGCGCAGCGCGTCGATCCCGACCGCGCCGAGCGCGCCGCCACCATCGGGTTCGCCGGCATCGCGCGCCTGCTGCGCCGCGACGACCATCGCCATCGTCATCGCGCAGCTATGCCAGCCGCTGGCCGCGAGCCGCTTAAAATGCGTCTTGGCGGCGGCGGCGTCGTCGAGGTGGAAGGGCTGCGGATCATAGGCGCCGGCGAACGTGACCACCTCGTCGCGAGTCACCGCGTAGCGGCCGAACGCGATGCGGTCGCCGACCGCGAAATCCTCGAACCAGGGCATGGACCTCTCCTTTGACGGATCGGTAGCAGATCGCCATCGGCCGCCAAAGGTGCATGGCTGTGCGTCTTCCGTTCGTCCCGAGCGACGTCGAGGGACAGGCGGCGAACGCGGCGCATGTCCCGGTGCCTCGACGTCGCTCGGCACGAACGGCTGGGGTGTTTCTAGACGTTGAAGCGGAACAGCAGCACGTCGCCGTCGTGGACGACATAGTCCTTGCCCTCGGAGCGCAGCTTCCCCGTCTCGCGCGCGCCGGTCTCGCCGTTGCAGGCGACATAATCCTCATACGCGATCGTCTCGGCGCGGATGAAGCCACGCTCGAAGTCGGAGTGGATCACGCCCGCGGCCTGCGGCGCCTTGCTGCCCTTGGCGAGCGTCCAGGCGCGCGTCTCCTTGGGGCCGCAGGTAAAGAAGGTGATCAGGTGGAGCAGCGCGTAGCCGGCGCGGATCACGCGCGCGAGGCCGGTCTCGGCGAGGCCGAGGTCGGAGAGGAATTCGACGCGGTCCTCGGGCGCCATCGTCGCGATTTCGGCCTCGATCGCCGCCGACACCACGACCGCCTGCGCGCCCTCGGCCTTGGCCTTCTCGAACACCCGCGCGGACAGCGCATTGCCCTCGGCAGCGGACGCCTCCTCGACGTTGCAGACGTAGAGCACGGGCTTGCCGGTCAGCAGCTGCGCCTGGTCGAACCAGGCGACCTCTTCGGGATCGCTCGGCCGCCCCAGCCGCGCCGGCTTGCCCGCGCGCAGCAGCTCGAGCACGGGCGAGAGCACGCCGAACTGCGCCTTCGCCTCCTTGTCGCCCTGCTGCGCCTTCTTGCCGAGATTGGGGACGCGGCGCTCGAGGCTCTCGAGGTCGGAGAGCATCAGCTCGGTCTCGACGGTCTCGGCGTCGGCGATCGGATCGACCTTGCCCTCGACATGGGTGACGTCGCCATCCTCGAAGCAGCGCAGCACATGGACGATCGCGTCGACCTCGCGGATGTTGGCGAGGAACTGGTTGCCGAGCCCTTCGCCCTTCGACGCGCCGCGCACCAGGCCGGCGATGTCGACGAAGCCGAGCTGAGTCTCGATGATCTTGGCGGAGCCGGCGATGCGCGCGAGATTGTCGGCGCGCGGATCGGGGACCGCGACCTGGCCGACATTGGGCTCGATCGTGCAGAAGGGGTAATTGGCGGCCTGCGCGGCGGCCGTCTCGGTCAGCGCGTTGAAGAGGGTGGACTTGCCGACGTTGGGCAGGCCGACGATGCCGCAGCGGAAACCCATGCTTGCTTAACCTTGGATCGTGTCAGGGGAGGGCATGCGCCCGGTCGTGCGGCCAGATAGCGGGTGTGCGGGCGGTTTGCCAGTCGTGGCAGGGAGACGGCCTGCGCTTCTCCTTCGTCATCCCGAAGTCTGGATCCCGACCTTCGTCAGGATGACGAAAGCGCTTGGTCCAGACCGGCGTATCACAAGCCAGCTGGTCCCCGGCGAAAGCCGGGGCCCAGGCCCCACGCTCCTGTAAAAAGTGCCGCGCCCCGTCGCGGACCGCGGGCCTATGCCCCGGCGTGCGCCGCGAAACGCTTAGGCCAGCCGCAGCGCCAGTTCGCTCATGAAGCGCGCATCCTCGCGCGCCGCGAGCCGCGGCGCTTCGGCGGCGACTGCGCCGAGCATGGCGGCGAGCGGGTCCATCTCGGCCTTGGCGTAGGGCCCCAGCACATAGCCGGTGACCCGGTCCTTGTGGCCGGGGTGGCCGATGCCGAGCCGGACGCGGCGATAGTCCTGCCCGAGATGCTGGTCCATCGAGCGCAGCCCGTTGTGGCCCGCCGCGCCCCCGCCGGTCTTCACCTTGACCTTGAAGGGGGCGAGATCGAGCTCGTCGTGGAAGGCGGTGACGTCGCCCGGCGCGAGCTTGTAGAAGCGCGCCGCCTCGCCCACCGACAGGCCGCTGTCGTTCATGAAGGTCGCGGGCTTGAGCAGCAGAATGCGTTCGAGCCCGATGCGTCCCAGCGACGACCAGCCGCGGAACTGCTTCTTCCAGGGATCGAATTTGTAGGTGTCGGCGATGACGTCGACCGCCATATAGCCGACATTGTGCCGGTGCAGCGCGTATTGCGCGCCCGGATTGCCGAGGCCGACCCAGAGCTGCATCGTGGGGGCTCCTCGCGCCAGAAACCAAACCCCGTTCGCACTGAGCGCAGTCGAAGTGCAGCCACCATCGGTGCATGGCCTTCGACTGCGCTCAGGCCGAACGGGGTTTGGGTCCGTTCGGGGCGAACCGGAGTGTTACGCCGCCGGCGTCTCGTCGCCCTCGGCTTCGCCTTCGGCGGACTTGAGCGCGGACGGCGCCGTGATCGTCGCGATGGTGAAGTCGCGGTCCTCGATCGCCCAGTGCGCGCCCTTGGGCAGCGTCACCGCGGAGATGTGGATCGAATCGCCGACCTCGAAACCGGTCAGGTCGACCACGATCTCGTCGGGGATCTCGGCCGCGTCGACGACCAGCTCGACCTCGTGACGGACGACCGAGAGCACCCCGCCGCGCTTGATGCCGGGCGATGCCTCTTCATTCTCGAAGCGCAGCGGCACGTTGACGTGGACCGTCGTGTGCTCGCCGATGCGCAGAAAATCGACGTGGAGCGGGCGATCGGTGACCGGATGCAGCTGCACGTCCTTGGGCAGCGTGCGGATCGCGCCGTCGATGCCGTCGATCATCACCACCGAGTTCATGAAGTGGCCGGTGTGCAGCGCCTTCATCAGATCGCGCTCGGCGAGGTGGATCGAGATCGGGTCCTTCTTGTCGCCGTAGATCACGGCGGGGATGCGTCCTTCGCGGCGCAGATGACGGGAGGCTCCCTTGCCACCCCGATCGCGCGTTTCGGCGGACAGCGTCAGCTGATCGCTCATCGCTTACTCTCCAATAATGCTATGCCAACCCGGCCAAGCCTCCAGGGATGACCCTGACCGGAAGGCGGGGCGCTTAGGGCGGATCGGGGGAAAAGGCAAGGGGTGCACAACCGCACCCGTCATCCCGGCGAAGGCCGGGATCCATAGACGAGTCGCCCGTGGCGCGGTGCGACGATGACGAGCGCACCCGTGCCTGGAGACGAGACGTCGCGCGTATGGATCCCGGATCAAGTCCGGGATGACGGAAGAAGGGGGGCCGCCCGCCGTCACCTCGGCATCCGCCGGGATGACGGAAGAAGGAAGGGGAGGCGACGCTACTCCACCCGCGTCGCGACATACCCCAGCTTCGCCAGCGCCGCCTGCACCGAGTCGCTGCCCACCAGATGCCCCGCGCCGACCGCGATCAGCTGCGTCCCCGGCGTCGCCAGCCGCGCCACGATCGCGTCCGCCCAATGCGCGTCGCGGCGCGCGATGAGCACGGTGCGCAGCGCATCGCTCTTCTTCATGTCCTTGTCGAAGCTCCGCGCGATGCCGCGCTCGTCGCCGTGGCTCCAGGCGCCGATCATCTTGCCGAAGTCGGAGGCGTCGTCGTCCTGCTCGTCGAGCACGCTCTCGAGGAAGGCGCGCTGCTGCGGCTCGGTCAGCGTGTCGAAGAAGCCGAGCTGCTCGTCGAGCGTCTCGAGCCCCTCGATCGGCTTGCCCGCGGCGCGGAACTCGGCCTTGAGCTGCTCCTCGACGCCGTCGGCGCTGCTCACCCCGAGCTTGGCGACCGACGGCCCGAACAGCACCATCCCCACCGCCCAGGTCTTGAGCGTGTCGAGCGTCGCCGCGAGCAGCTGGCTGCGCGCGATCATCGCCGCGAGCCGGGGCCGGAATTTGGGCGCGACGCGCGCCGCCACCGGCGGAAGCCTGGTCGTCGCGGTGCCGAGCCGCAGCAGCGCCTGCGCCGACTTGGTCGGGTCCTGGTCGATCACCGCCTCGAGCACGAGCCGGTCGGACTGCGCGATCGCGGTCTTGATCGCGCCGGTCTCCCACTCGAAATGCGGCGGCAGCGCGTGGATCGTGCCGAACAGATAGACGGTCGAGCCGCCCTTGCTCACCTTCCACACCGCGGGATGCGCGGCGTGGCCGGCGGCGCGCGGCGCGCGCGCCCAGGCGGGCGCCGGCAGGAGGGGCACGAGCAGGGCGAGGAGGACGGCGGCACGCGCACGGAAAAGCTTCATGGCGCGTTCCTACACCCGCGCTGCCCCCGCGCAAGCGCCCGCTTGCTTGACCCGACCGGGTGCCTGCGCCAAGGGCTCGACCATGCCGACGCCCGTCCCGATGCCAGCCCCGCCGACCGCCCAGCCGCCCGTAAAGCCGCTCAGCTTCCAGGCCATGATCCTCCGGCTCCACGACTATTGGAGCCGCCAGGGCTGCGTGATCCTGCAGCCCTACGACATGCGCATGGGGGCGGGCACCTTCCACCCCGCGACGACGCTGCGCGCGCTCGGCCCGGATCCGTGGAACGCCGCCTTCGTCCAGCCCTCGCGCCGCCCGACCGACGGCCGCTACGGCGAGAATCCCAACCGGCTCCAGCATTATTACCAATATCAGGTGATCCTGAAGCCCAGCCCGCCCGACCTGCAGGCGCTGTATCTGGGCAGCCTCGCCGAGATCGGCATCGACACCGGGCTGCACGACATCCGCTTCGTCGAGGATGATTGGGAGAGCCCGACGCTGGGCGCCTGGGGGCTCGGCTGGGAGGTGTGGTGCGACGGCATGGAGGTGACGCAGTTTACCTATTTCCAGCAGATGGGCGGCTTCGACTGCAAGCCGGTGGCGGGCGAGCTCACCTACGGGCTCGAGCGGCTGGCGATGTATATCCAGGGTGTCGACAGCGTCTACGACCTCGCCTTCAACGACCCTGTCGAGGGGCGGGCCGGGGTGAGCTACGGCGACGTGTTTCTCGAGAATGAGAAGCAGATGTCGACCTGGAATTTCGAGATCGCCGACACCGACGCCTTGTTCGATCTGTTCCGCAAGGCGGTGGCGGAGTGCGAGAACTGCCTCGCCGCCAAGCTGCCGATCCCGGCCTATGAGCAGGCGATCGAGGCGAGCCATGTGTTCAACCTCTTGAACGCGCGCGGCGTGATCTCGGTGGCCGAACGCCAGGCCTATATCGGCCGCGTCCGCGATCTCGCGAAAGGCGCCTGCGCCGCGCTGATCGAGAAGAACACGCCCGACTGGCAGGCGCGTTATCCGGGGTGGGTGGCATGACCTCTTTTGCGTCGCACCCAGCCCCGTTCGCACTGAGCGCAGTCGAAGTGCAGCCACCGTCGGCGCTTTGGCCCTTCGACTTCGCTCAGGGTGGGCTTCGACTTCGCTCAGCCCGAACGGGGTTTAGGATCGGGCCCGACGGCGGGGGAGAAGGCCTGTGACCGATTTCCTGCTCGAACTCCTCTCGGAGGAAATTCCCGCGCGGATGCAGGAGAAGGCCGCGGCCGATCTCGTGCGGCTGTTCGAGGGCGAATTGGCGAAGGCCGGCCTCACGGCGTCCGGCATCCAGAGCTTCGTCACCCCGCGCCGGCTTGCGCTGATCGCACGCGACCTGCCGCTCGAGACCGCCGCGGTCTCCGAGGAACTCAAGGGCCCGCGCGCCGACGCGCCGGCGCAGGCGCTCGCCGGCTTCCTCGGCAAGACCGGCTTGACGCGCGACCAGCTCGTCGAGCGCCGCGACGCCAAGGGCAATGCCGTCCTGTTCGCGGTGATCGAGAAGCCTGGCCGCTCGACGCGCGACGTGCTCGCCGAGGGGATCCCGGCGATCGTCCGCGGCTTCCCCTGGCCCAAGGCTATGCGCTGGGGCGCGGCCTCGCTGTCGCCCGAATCCCCGCGCTGGGTGCGCCCGCTGCAGGGCATCGTCGCGCTGTTCGGGGAGACGATCGTGCCGGTCGAGATCGCCGGCGTCGCCAGCGGCGCGGCCACCGTCGGCCACCGCTTCCACCATCCCGGCGTGATCACGATCGGCTCGGCCGCCGACTATGTCGAGAAGCTCGAGGCGTGCCACGTCATCGTCGACGCCGAGGCGCGCCGCCGCCTCGTCCGCGAGGGTGCCGAGGCGGCCGCGGCGGCCGCCGGGCTGTCGCTGGTCCCCGATGCGGGGCTGGTCGCGGAGAATGCCGGGCTCACCGAATGGCCGGTGCCGCTGCTCGGCCGGTTCGACCCGGCGTTCCTTGTCGTGCCGCGCGAGGTGATCCAGCTCACCATGCGCACCAACCAGAAATATTTCGCCTGCACCGACACCAAGGGCGCGCTGGCGCCGGCGTTCGTCTGCACCGCCAACATCGCGGCGTCGGACGGCGGCGTGGCGATCGTCGCGGGCAACGCCAAGGTGCTCGCCGCCCGGCTGTCGGACGCGCGCTTCTTCTGGGAGCAGGATCTGAAGGTGCCGCTCGCGGAGCGCGCGGTGAAGCTCAAGGACATCGTCTTCCACGAGAAGCTCGGCACGGTCGCGGACAAGGTCGAGCGCGTTGCCAAGCTGGCGCGCTGGCTGGTCGAGGAGGGGATAATCCCTCTCCCTGCAGGGGAGAGGGGTTTACGCCGACATGGCCGAACAGGCCGCGCGGCTCGCCAAGGCCGACCTCGTCACCGGGATGGTGGGCGAGTTCCCCGAGTTGCAGGGCGTGATGGGCGGCTATTATGCGCGGGCCGAGGGCTTGCCCGACACGGTCGCCGACGCGATCCGCGATCATTACAAGCCCGTCGGCCAGGGCGACGAAGTCCCCACCGCGCCTGTGACGGTCGCGGTGTCGCTGGCGGACAAGCTGGATACTTTGGTCGGTTTCTTCTACGTTCAAGAATTGCCGACCGGATCAAAAGACCCTTTTGCGCTGCGTCGCGCGGCACTCGCTGTTATCAGTCTGATTATTGTAGGTAATTATCGCGCTCAATTGCTTGACATAGTTGAACAGCATTTCTTGTTGGTCGAGAAGTCCGTGTCACAAGCGCGACAGCTCAAGATGGAACAGGCAGCGAAGGTGGCGGGCGTGCCTCTAGGCATGACTGTACATGCCTTTGGTACTTCGATGCGGGCGCATAACCGTCGTAGCAAAGTCTATCGCTCACAAAGTTGGGCCCTCCTCGACTTCTTCGCCGACCGCCTGAAAGTCCAACAGCGCGAAGCCGGTGTCCGCCACGATCTGATCGACGCGGTGTTCGCGCTCGGCGGCGAGGACGATCTCGTTCGCCTGCTCGCCCGCGTGAAGGCGTTGCAGGCGTTCGTCGAGACGGGGGAGGGCGCCAATCTGCTCGCCGGCTATCGCCGCGCCGCCAACATCCTGCGCGCCGAGGCCAAGAAGGGCGACGCCACCGACCCCTCGCGTCACCCCGGCGAAGGCCGGAGTCCAGAGTCGCAGGCGTCGTCGCCCGAAGCTCTGGATGCCGGCCTGCGCCGGCATGACGAAGACGGGGAAGCGGCGCGGTTCACCTTCCCCTACGACCCCGATCCCGCGGAGGCCGCGCTCGCCGATGCGCTCGATACGCAGCTGCCGCTCGCTGAGAAAGCGATCGCGGACGAAAAGTTCGCTAACGCGATGACCGCGTTGTCAGTCTTGCGTCCGGCGATCGATTGCTTCTTCGACGAAGTCACCGTCAACGCGGATGACCCGGAACGACGCACCGCAAGGCTCGCCTTGCTTGCGAAGCTCGTCGCCGCGATGCACAAAGTTGCCGATTTCTCGAAGATAGAGGGTTAACCACTTGGCCACGACCGTCGCTCCCGCCGCCAACAGCAACCAGGCCGGGAGCGTCGATCCGCGCTACGTCTATCGCTTCGGCGGCGGCGTCTCGGACGGCGGGGCGGGGGATCGCAACCTGCTCGGCGGCAAGGGCGCCAACCTCGCCGAAATGGCCTCAATCGGCCTGCCTGTCCCGCCGGGCTTCACAATCTCGACCGAGATGTGCACGCGCTATTATGACGAGGGCGGCGCCTTCCCGGCGAGCGTCCGCGACGAGGTCGCAGGCGGGCTAGCGCATATCGAGCAGATCACCGGCAAGCTCTTCGGCGACGCGGTCAATCCGCTGCTGGTCTCGGTGCGCTCGGGCGCGCGCGCCTCGATGCCGGGGATGATGGACACGGTGCTCAACCTCGGGCTCAACGACGCGACCGTCGTCGGCCTCGCCGAAGGCTCGGGCGACGAGCGTTTCGCGTGGGACAGCTATCGCCGCTTCATCCAGATGTATTCGGACGTGGTGCTCGAGCTCGACCATGGCGCCTTCGAGGAAGCGCTCGAGATCGCCAAGGAAGACAAGGGTTTCTCGCTCGACACCGAGATGACTGCCGAGGATTGGAAGAATCTCGTCGCGCAGTACAAGGCGCTCGTCGAGCAGCAGTGGGGCAAGCCGTTTCCCCAGGACGTGCACGAACAGCTCTGGGGCGCGGTCGGCGCGGTGTTCGGCTCCTGGCAGTCCGAGCGCGCCAAGGTCTATCGCCGGCTCAACGACATTCCGGCGAGCTGGGGCACCGCGGTCAACGTCCAGGCGATGGTGTTCGGCAATATGGGCGACACCTCGGCGACCGGGGTCGCCTTCACGCGCGATCCGTCGAAGGGCGACCGCGCCTATTATGGCGAGTTCCTGATCAACGCGCAGGGCGAGGATGTCGTCGCCGGCATCCGCACGCCGCAATATCTCACCAAGGCCGCCAAGGACGAGGCGGGCGCCAAGGCGCCGTCGATGGAAGACGCGATGCCCGTCGTCTATGCCGAGCTCGCCAAGGTGTTCGACCTGCTCGAGACGCATTATCGCGACATGCAGGACATCGAGTTCACCGTGCAGGAGGGCAAGCTCTGGATGCTCCAGACGCGCGCCGGCAAGCGCACCGCCAAGGCCGCGCTCAAGATCGCGGTCGACATGGCGAGCGAAGGGCTGATCACCGAGGAGGAGGCGATCCTGCGCGTCGATCCGCTCGCGCTCGACCAGCTGCTCCACCCGACGCTCGACCCCGAGGCGCACCGAGACGTCATCGCCAAGGGCCTGCCCGCCTCGCCGGGCGCGGCGAGCGGCATCATCGTGTTCGACGCCGAGACCGCCGAGCAGCGCGCCGAGCGCGGCGAGAGCGTCATCCTCGTCCGCGTCGAGACCAGTCCCGAGGACATCCACGGCATGCACGCCGCCAAGGGGATTCTCACCGCGCGCGGCGGGATGACCAGCCATGCGGCGGTGGTGGCGCGCGGCATGGGTCGGCCCTGCGTGTCGGGGGCGGGGACGCTCGCGATCGAGGGCAAGGCCAAGCGGATGCGCGCGGGTGGCCGCGAGTTCAAGGAAGGCGACATCATCACCATCGACGGCTCGACCGGCGAAGTGATGGCGGGCGAGGTGGCGACCGTATTGCCCGAACTCGCCGGCGACTTCGGCACGCTGATGGTGTGGGCCGACAAGGTGCGCCGCCTGAAAGTGCGCACCAACGCCGAGACCCCGCTCGACTGCCGCACCGCGCGCGACTTCGGCGCCGAGGGAATCGGCCTCTGCCGCACCGAGCATATGTTCTTCGAGGCCAGCCGCATCACCGCGGTGCGCCAGATGATTCTGGCCGAGACCGAGAAGGGCCGCCGCGTCGCGCTGGAAAAACTGCTGCCCGAGCAGCGCGCCGACTTCGCCTCGATCTTCGAGATCATGGCGGGGCTTCCGGTGACGATCCGCCTGCTCGATCCCCCGCTGCATGAATTCCTGCCGCACGAGGAGGAGGAGTTCCAGGAAGTCGCGACCGCGACCGGGCTGACCGTCGAGGCGCTGCGCCAGCGCGCGAGCGAGCTGCACGAGTTCAACCCGATGCTGGGGCACCGCGGTTGCCGGCTCGGCGTGACCTATCCCGAGATCTACGAGATGCAGGCGCGCGCGATCTTCGAGGCGGCCTGCGACGTGGCGGCGGCGACGGGTGCCGCGCCGATCCCCGAAGTGATGGTCCCGCTGGTCGGCACCGCGCGCGAGCTCGAGCTGATGAAGGCGGTGATCGACGCGGCGGCGACGGCGGTGTTCGCCGAGAAGGGGCGCACGCTCGACTATCTCGTCGGCACGATGATCGAGCTGCCGCGCGCGGCGCTGCGCGCGGGCGAGATCGCCGCGGTCGGCGAGTTCTTCTCCTTCGGCACCAACGACCTGACCCAGACCACATTGGGCGTCAGCCGCGACGATGCGGCGCGCTTCCTGTCGGTCTATGTCGAGAAGGGCATCTATGCGAAGGACCCGTTCGTCAGCCTCGACGTCGAGGGCGTCGGCGAGCTGATCGAGATCGCCGCCGAGCGGGGGCGAAAGGCGCGGCCGGGGCTCAAGCTCGGGATCTGCGGCGAGCATGGCGGCGATCCGGCGTCGATCGCCTTCTGCGAGAAGACCGGGCTCGATTATGTCTCGGCCTCGCCCTATCGCGTGCCGATCGCGCGGCTGTCTGCGGCGCAGGCGGCGCTCAACGCGAGGGCGAAGTGATGCGCGCGCTGCTCATGCTCGCGGCGGGTGCGGCACTGGTCGCGGCGGCGCCGGTCAAGCTCGCGCCCGCCGACGAC
>NZ_CALMAW010000117.1 GCF_937859915.1 uncultured Sphingomonas sp.
ACCCTGCTGGGCGCCGGCGGCTCCGGCGCCGCCAACGGCACGCTGTCCGGCCCGGGCATCGTCGCGACCGCGACGCCGGGGGTCTATTCCGTGACCGGCACGCCGGCCGCGGTCACGGCCGCGCTGGTCGACCGGGATGCCGGGCCCGTCGTCGTCGACCGCGAGGGTGATCGCCGCTGTGGCCTCGGCGACCGACAGGCGGATCGCACCGCCGGGCCGACCGTATTTCATCGCATTGTCGACGAGATTGGCGAGCGCCTGTCCCACCATCTCGCGGTGCACGACCGCGTGCGCGCCGCCCGCTGCCGACAGGGTGAAGCCGCGTTCCTCGGCCAGCGGTCCGTAGACCTCGGCGAGATCCCCGATCATCTCGCCGAGGTCGGTTTCGACGAAGCGGTCGCGGCCGATCCCCGCCTCGGTGCGGCTGATCTGCAAGGCGGTGGTCAGCATCGCCAGCAGCGTCTCCGCCTCCGAGCCGACACGCTCGAGTGCCGACAGCGCCACCTCGTCGTCGGTCTCGCGGCTGGCGCGGTCTATGGTCGCCGACAGGCGGGTGAGCGGCGAGCGCAGATCATGCGCGAGCGAGTCGGTGACGACGCGCAGCTCGGTGACGAGGGTCTCGATCCGCCCGAGCATCAGGTTGATCGTTCCCGACAGGTCGGCGAAGGCGTCGCGCACCCCGGGCTCGACGGGGACGCGCAGCGACAGCTCGCCCATGCCGACCCGCCTGGCGGTCTCGGCGATGCGCTCGACGCGCACCGTAATCACCCGCGTCGCGACGATCGCGCCGAGCAGCGCGAGCGGCACCGCGAGCAGCAGCGCGGCGATCATCGCCTCGCCGGTCTGGCGGCGGACGCGCAGATCGTCCTCGATGACATGGCCGACGAGCAGATGCGTGTTGTCGGGCAGCTTGGTCGCGATCACGCCCATCTGCTCGGGCCGCGCCCGGCCGACGCGGTAGAGCGTCACCACCTGCCAGCCCGAATTGAACGGGATCGGCGGCGGCCAGTCCTCGATATTGCCGGCGAGGTGGTTGCCGACCGGATCGTCGAGCAGCACCGCGGCATCGTGCGAGCCCGCCCCCGAGATCCGCGCCGCGATCAGCTCGCGCAGGCCGCGCGAGCCTTCCTGCGCATAGTCGGCGACGAGATCGTCGCGCAGTGCGGTGACCAGCGTGCGCGAATTGCGCTCGAGCTCGTCGCCGAGCGTGTGCCGCACGAACAGCAGCAGCGACGTGCCCGAGATCAGCTGGAGGATGAACACCAGCGCGAAGAAGCGGAAGGTCGACGAACGCAGGCGGGCAGGGACCCGCATGTCAGCGCGCCGCCCCGTCGATCACACCTCGGTGCCGAGCCGATAGCCCGCGCCGCGCACGGTGTGGATCAGCGTCGCGCCCTCGCCGTCGTCGATCTTGCGGCGCAGCCGGCTGACATGGACGTCGATGACGTTGGTGCCGGGATCGAAATGATAGTCCCACACGCCCTCGAGCAGCATGGTGCGGGTGACCACCTGCTCCTTGTGGCGCAGGAGATATTCGAGCAGCCGGAATTCGCGCGGCTGCAGGTCGATCGCGCGCGCTCCGCGCTTCACCTTGCGGGACAGCAGGTCCATTTCGAGATCGCCGCAGGCCAGCTGCGTCTTGGGCTGCGCGCCGCCGCCGCCCCGCCGCAGCATCAGCTTGAGCCGGGCGAGCAGCTCGGCGAAGGCGAAGGGCTTGGTCAGATAGTCGTCCGACCCGGCGGTGAGCCCCGCGACGCGGTCGTCGACCGCGGCGAGTGCGGATAGCATCAGCACCGGCGTATGAATGCCGCCGGCGCGCAAGGCGCCCAGCACCGCCATGCCGTCCATCCCCGGCAGCATGCGATCGAGGATGATCGCATCATAGCCGCCGTCGGTGGCATGGAAGAGCCCGTCGCGACCATTGGCGGCATGGTCGACGGTCATGCCCTCCTCGCCGAGGCCCTTGACGATGTAGTTGGCGGTCTGCTGATCGTCCTCAATCAGCAGAATTTTCTGCGACATGCGCGGGTCCCGTCCTGGTCAGGCCGTCGGCCGAGGGTTCGGCACGGTCGATCGCGACCGTCCATAGCGCATCTCCCCGCCGAATATGAAGCGCCAGCCGCCGGTCGCCATGATCGGCACGCATCGCGTCGTGCAGCGCTGCGACATTCTGGACTTCGCGGCCGTCGATCGCGACGATCTCGTCGCCGACTTCGATGCCGGCGCGCTCGGCGGCGCCGTCCGATCGCACGCTGGTGACAACCGGCATGCGATCGCCGCCGTCGCCGACGGTGACGCCGGGGATGACCGGCACGATGCCGCCGCCCCGCGCGAACCGGCTGAAGCTGCCATGTTCGGCGGCGAGCACGACGAGCGCCACCGCCACGATGACGGCGACGATGCCGATCGCGGGTCCCCGCCCGGCGCCTGCCGCCCTCACGCGCCGATACCCATCCATGGCACCTTGTCGCGCTTCACCGCTTGCGACGCTATGAGGAGGGGATGACCGTTTGTTCATCCGGCCCGATCGCGCCAGCAGCCCACCGTTAGCGGATCGCGAACCGCCTTCCCCTCCTGCGCGACGCGCATGGACGATCGGCGCTGCCGTGCCCCGGGATGCCTAGCGTTGCGCCTGGAACTCCGGGTTCCGGCGTTCGCCGGGAAACAGCGCCGTGTCTGTTACGTGGTCGCGGCGATCCAGCGGTCGCCAACCTGTTGCAGAATGTCGAGCGGGACGCGGCCCGAACCCAGCACCGCCTCATGAAAATCCTGGATGCGAAAGTTGGCGCCCATCTTGGCCTTGGCCTTGTCGCGCAGCCCGGTGAACACCGAATGGCCGAGCTTGTAGCTGCACGCCTGCCCCGGCGTCGAACAATAGCGCTCGACCTCGCGCGCGGCGAAGCCCGGCGCCTCGCCGTCCTGCTCGATGAAATAGGCGACCGCCTTCTCGCGGCTCCAGCCGAGATTGTGGATGCCGGTGTCGACGACGCAGCGATTGGCGCGGAACAGCTGGAATTTGAGATAGCCGAGCCGCCCGAGCGGATCGTCGTCATACATGCCCATCTCGTCGGCGAGCTGTTCGGCATAGAGCGCCCAACCCTCGCCATAGCCCGAGAAGCCGCCGGTCTTGCGGATGATTGGCAGCCCGGTGTTGGACAGCGCCAGCCCGCCCTCGAGCTGGTGGCCGGGCAGGCCTTCGTGGAAGACGGTGGTGGCGAGGCAGAAGCGCGGCCATTCGGCGCTGTCGTGGAGGTTGAAATAGACCAGGCCGGGGCGCGACCCGTCGAGCGCGGGCCCCTGCGAGAAGGCCGAGGCCGCGCCCGCCTCGGTTTGCACCGGCACGCGTCGCACCTCGAACTGATAGGGCGGCAGGCGCTTGAAATAGCCGGGCAGCTTGGTGCGGATCGCGGCCAGGCGGGCGTTGCAATAGCCGATCGCCTGCGCCTTGCCGGCATCGGTGTTGGGATAGAGCTGGCGCGGATCCTTGTAGAGCGCGGCCATGCGCTGACCGATCGTGCCGCTGCTGAAACCCTGTGCCTTGAGCAGCCCGTCGAGCCGTGCCGAGATCATCTTCGCCTGGTCGAGCCCGAAGCGGTGAACCTCGGCCGGGCTGAGCTTGGTCGTCGTCGTATTGTGCAGCGCGACCTCGTAGAAGGCGGCGCCCTGCGGCCGCGTCGACAGGCCGGCATCGTGCGAGGCCTTGGCGCGCAGCGCGTGCGCGGCGGCGATCTGGCGGTCGAGCGCGGGCAGGACGTGGGCGTCGTAGATCTTGGCGGCGTCAGCGCCATAATGCGCGCCGAGGCCCTTGGCGGCGGCGCGCTTGGCGATCGAGGTCACCACCAGCGCCTGGTCGGCGGGGGCGCGCAGCTTGTCCATCTGCGCGAGCGTCAGGTCGAGGATGAAGTCGGGCGGGACCATGCCGAGCCCGGCATCGTGGCGCATGCGATCGGTCTCGGCATCGAGCTGCCCACCGAAGGCGGTCAGCCGCGCCAGATAGGCGTCGGCATCGGCCGCGGTCTCGATCCGGTGCTTGGTGTCGAGGAAGTCGGGGACGCTCTGATAGGCGCCGGTGTTCTGACTGACGATGTAGGGCGACGGGCCATAGCCGCTGCCGCCGAGGTCGAACGCCTCGACCGCCGCGCTCGACTGGCGCGTGTAGAGCACGACGTCGTAATCGAGCCGGTCGGCAGCCGAGAGCGTCGCCGGATCGATCGCCTTGAGGCGCGCGAGCTGGTCGGCGGTCTGCGCCCGGGCGGCGGCGCGGCCGGCGTCCGACGCGTCGCTCAGCCGACTGCGCAGCGCGGCGTTGGCGCCCTTGTCGAGCCCGAGCTGCGTCGCGCCCTCGGGGTGAAGCTGCAGCCCCTCCTGGAAGAAGGCGTCGAACAGCGCGGCGAGCTTGGGCGAGCGGCCGGCCATCGCCGTCGTGTCGCCCGGCGCAGCCGCGAACGCCCAGGCCGGCCCTGCGGCGCACGCCACGCCAGCGGCCGATGACAACAGGAAGGCGCGGCGATCGAGCATGGAGACCTCTTCGGATATCAGCGGGATAAGCGGAGACGATCGCGACTCGGGGAGACGAGGGCAAGGCAAATCGGTCGGTTATCGATCTGGTGCAATAACCCCCTCCCCCTCAGGGGAGGGGAGAGCGCCTCAATAGCGGTAGCGCAGCGTGCCGCCGAAGGTCCGCGGGGCGCCGAGGAAGGCGTCGAGCACGCCGGTGGCGTTGGTCGGCACGTTCTGGAAGCCCGAGTCGAACGCGACTTGCTTGTAATTGGTGTTGAGGATGTTCTCGGACCAGACCTCCGCGCTCCAGCGGCCGTTCTTGGGGCCGAAGCCGATCCGCGCGTTGGCGAGCACATAGCCCTTCTGCGCTTTGCCGGGATCGAGATCGGAGCCGGTGTTGTATTTGGACGAATATTTGGCGCCGACGTTGAGGAACGCCTTGTAGGTCTCGCCGACCGGCTGGGTGTAGGTGCCCGACAGCGACGCCGAATAGAGCGGCGCCAGCGACAGCCGCGAATGGCGGCCGCCCTGGAAGTCGGTGCGGTGGACAAGGTCGGCGAGCTGCGGCGCGGTCAGGTGATAGCGCGTGTCGGCGATGGTGATGCCGCCCTGAAAGCTCAGATGCGGGGTCGCGAACCAGACGAAATCAGTGTCGATCCCCTTGCTGATCACCTGCGGGATCGAATCGACCACGAACACCAGCCCGTTGAAGGTGTTGAGCTGGAAGTCGTGATATTTCTGGTAGAACAGCGCGACGTTGAACAGCAGCTTGCGGTCGAGCAGCGTCGCCTTCTCGCCGATCTCGAAGGCGTCGTTGGTCTCGGCGGCGAAACGCGTGTCGCGGATCGGCGTGTTCACTGCGGCACTACCCACCGCGCAGCCGGGATCGCCGACCTGGCATTCGACGCGGTCGAGGTTGAAGCCGCCCGCTTTGTAGCCGCGCGCATAGGAGGCATAGAGCAGCAGCTGCGGATCGACGCGGTAGACGAGCTTGGCGGTGCCGGTCGGCACATGCTCGCGCTCCCGCTGCTGGTTGGTGAAATTATTGTAGCCCGGGCTGAGGAAGGGCAGGCAGGTGGTCGCGTCGACCGCGGCCAGCTGCGACGCCGCGGCCGGGTTGACCGCGTTGAGGATGCCGAACGCGGCGTTCGACCGCGCGCATCCCGCCCCGCCGCCGATATTGGTGCTGAACTGGTTGAGATCCTTGACGTCGATCGAATAGCGGCCGCCGAGATTGAGACTGAGCTTGTCCGAGAAGTGCAGCGTCTCGTTGGTGAAGAGCGCATAGGTGTCGTCGGTCTGCCGGTAGCGGTCGACCGAGCCCGACCCCGCGACATAGTTGACGCCACCGACGAACGGGAAGGTGAGGCCGGTGCGCAGGAAGGTCGGATCGGGCCGACCCTCGACCAATTCGGAGAAGAGCAGGCTCAGATAGGGGGTGAAATCTCGGCCGACGAGGATGCTCGTATTCTGGTCGAGCTTTTCGTGCGCGTAGAAGCCGCCGACGGTGAAATCGAGCTTGCCGACGGTGCCGCCGTAGCGAAGCTCCTGGCTGAACGTGCGGAAGCGAGTCGAATTACTGTTGTTGTCGGGCAGATAGTCGATGTCGGCGGTCGAGAAGTCGGCATCAAAACCACCCGTCGTCTTCCAGTCGCGATAGGCGGTGATCGAGGTGAGCGTGCCCGGGCCGACGTCCCAGTCGGCCTGCACCGATCCGCCGCCGTCGCGGATACGCTGGCCGTCGGGCTGGTTGGCATAGGCGTTGCGCGCATAGGGCGTGGCGGGGTTGCCGTCATTGCCGCCGAGCGCGGCGACGAGGGCGTTGGCGAGGTTCGGCGCCGGCGCCTGGCTCGCGCGGGTGATGACCGCGATGCAGCATTCTTCATTGCGCGCGGAATAGTCCCCGATCGCACGGATGCGGAGCCGGTCGCTTGGGCGGAACAGCAATTGACCGCGGATCGTGTAGAAATTGCGGTCGGTGTCGCTGTGTGATTCGCGCGGACCCTGACCGGTGTTGACGTCGAAATAGCCATCGCGCTGGCGCACCGCGCCATACAGGCTGGCGGACAGCGTGTCGCTGATCGGGCCGGTCACCTCGGCCGATCCGCCGACCGCGCCATAATTGCCGATCTCGGTCTCGGCGCTCAGGCCGAACGTGTCCTTGGGTGCGGCGGTGATGATGTTGATCACCCCCGCGGTCGCCGACTTGCCGAACAGCGTGCCCTGCGGGCCCTTGAGCACCTCGATCCGCTCGACGTCGCCGAGATCGCCGAAGCCGACGCCGTTGCGCGGGCGGTAGACGCCGTCGATCACCACGCCGACGGACGATTCGAGCCCGGCATTGTCGCCGACGGTGCCGATGCCGCGGATGCGCGCGGTGGTCGACGCCTCGCTGCTGGTCGAGGTGACGAGCAGCCCGGGGGCGAGCAGCGCGAGGTCCTTGATGTCCTTGACGCCGGTATCCTGGAGCAGCTGACGGCTGACCGTGGTCACCACGATCGGGACGTTCTGCAGATTCTCGGTACGCTTCTGCGCGGTGACGACGATCTCGTCGACGCTGCGCGGCGCATCTGACGACGGGATCGGCGCGGGGGAGGGCTGGGCGGCAGGCGCGGGACTGGCGGCCGACTGCGCCGACACGGCCGAGGCCTGCAGCGCGAGGACGAGTGCGGCGCCGGACGCGGCGGCGCGCAGTGGGTTCTTGGCTGTCATGGCATCCTCCCTGTTTTCGCTCCGTCCGATGACACCGCCGGCGCCTCGATCCGTCCCGCCCGATACTTCGGTGCGGGTTCGCTGTTATGGGGAAAGGATGATCAAGCTTTGCGGGGGCGTCAAGCCGAATTGAAGATACGGTATGGCGAAATTGGTGTCGGTGTGTATTGACGACACGCAACCGGCCCGTGCCGCTGTGCGGCATAACTGAGCAGCATAGGATCAAAAACCGGATCGCTCGCCGCGGTCGGGTTTTAAATAAAAACCGAGTTTCGAATGAGCGGTCCGCCTTGACGACGAAGCGCTGACGCTACAGCCAGATGTCGACCAGGTGGATGGCGAGCCCGACCAGCCCGCCGACCAGCGTGCCGTTGACGCGGATATATTGGAGATCGCGGCCGACCGCCTGTTCGAGCCGGCCAGTGAGCGTCTTGGCATCCCAACCGCGCACCGTGTCGGACACCAGGCGCACGATGCCGTCACCATAGGCGGCGGCGATGCCCACCGTCGCGCGCCGCGCGAACAGGTTGATCGCGCGCGCGAGCGCGGGCTCCGTCTGCAGGGTCGTGCCGAGCTGGCGCAGCGTCTCGCCCAGCCTGCCGGCCATCGCCGCGCTGGGATCGCGGGCGCCGCGCAGCAGCGCCGCGCGCGCCTGGCCCCACAGCCCGTCGAGCCAGTTGGCGACCGCGGGGCTGGCGACGATCTCGTCCTTGAACGCATTGACCCGGCGCTGGAGGTCGGGATCGTCGCGCAACCGCCGGGCGAAGTCGGCAAGCCCTTCTTCCGCCTTGTCGCGCAGCGGGTGGTGCGGATCGCCGCCGACCTCCTCGATCAGCCGGTAGAGCCCATCGAGGATCTTGTTCGACAGCGTCTCGTCGAGCCCCGTCCAGCGCATCACCGAGCCCGCCTTGGACGAGATCATCGACCGGAGCGTGTCCTCATTGGCGACCAGCGTGCGACCGAGCCAGTCGATCGCGCCATCGAGGATCGGGACATGGCGATCGCGGTCGATCGCCGCTTCGAGCGCCTGGCCCAGGATCGGCGCGACGTTGAGGGCGATCAGCCGCTGGGCGACCGCCGCGCGGACCATGCCGCCGAGCCGTTCGGCATCGAGGGCGGCGACCAGATCGGCGATCAGCCGCGAGGCGCCAAGCCGCAGCCGGCCGGCGCGCTCCGTCTGGTCGGACGGTGCGGCAAGGAAGCGGCCCGCCGCGCCGGCAAGATCGAGCCGCCGCATCCGCCGCGCGATTACCGAGGGGGTCAGGAAATTCTGCCGCAGGAAACTCGCCAGATTGTCGCCGATGCGATCTTTGTTGCGCGGGATGATCGCGGTGTGCGGGATCGGCAACCCCAGCGGATGACGGAACAGCGCGGTCACCGCGAACCAGTCGGCGAGGCCGCCGACCATCGCCGCCTCGGCGAAGGCGCGGACATAGCCCAGCCAGGGGGCCTGGGGCTCACCGATCCGCGCGCCGACATAGACCGCGGCCATGACGATCAGCAGGCCGGTGGCGACGCGGCGCATCGTCGCCGGTCCGCCGGAGCTCGGGGGGGCGGCCTCGGGGGTGGCGGTCGGTCGGTTCGGCGGCGAAAGGGTCATCCCCCTCCAATGCCGCGAACCCGCCGAAGGTTCATTCCGCCGCGTGCGGAGCCGTTGCGGGGCGGCCCATCGGCGTGCCGCGGTCGCGCGCGAGCAGCAGCCGGCCGATGATCGGTCCGGCGCGGCGCTCGAGCCCGTCGGCGAGGCTGAAGCCCGCCGGCACGATTACTAGCGTCAGAACCGTCGAGAGCAGCAGCCCGCCGATCACCATCACCGCCATCGGCTGGTTGAACGACCCGTCGCCGCCCAGCGCGAGTGCGGTCGGCAGCATGCCCGCGATCATCGCGACCGTGGTCATCACGATCGGCTGTGCGCGCTTGTGCCCGGCCTCGAGGATCGCCGCGTCGCGATCGACTCCGCGGCGCATCTCCTCGATCGCGAAGTCGATCAGCAGGATCGAGTTCTTCGCGACGATGCCGAGCAGCATCAGCAGCCCGATCAGCACCGGCAGCGACACCGCCATCCCGCACAGATGCAGCGCGATCACGCCGCCCAGCGGCGCCAGCAGCAGCGAGCCGAGGTTGATCATCGGCGGCACGACGCGGCGATAGAGCAGCACCAGCACCGCGAACACGAGCAGGATGCCCGCGAACAGCGCGATGATGAAGTTGGTCACCATCTCGGCCTGCCACTTGGCGTTGCCCGACTGGCTGTAGTGCACGCCGGTGGGCAGATTCTTCATCGCGGGCAGGTTGAGGATCAGCTGGCGCTGCGTGTTGTCGATCGCGCCGGGGGCAAGATCGGCGGAGATCACGACGCGACGCTCCTGGTTGAAGCGCTTGATCTCGGAGGGGCCGTCGCCGAAACCGATGTCGGCGACGACGCGCAGCGGCACGGTGCCCCCGTTCGCCGTCGGCACCGGCAGGTTCTGGATCGTCGAGATATTCGAACGGCTATTCTGGTCGAGCGCGACCCGGATCGGAATCTGGCGATCCGACAGCGAGAATTTGGCGGCGTTCTGGTCGATGTCGCCCAGCGTCGCGATGCGGATCGTCTCGGACAGCGCGGCGGTGGTGACGCCCAGATCGGCGGCAAGATCGAGCCGCGGCTTGATCGTGATCTCGGGTTTGGGCAGCGCACCCTCGACGCGCGGCGCGCGGATGCCCGGCAGCGCCTTGGCCTGCTCGACCACCGCGTTGGCGGCGCGCATCAGCGCGTCGGGATCGTCTCCGGCGAGCATCACCGCGATGTCGCGGCTGCTGTCATTGCCGCCATTCTGCGATTCGAACGTCACACGCGCGTCGGCAATGCGGTTGAGCTGGGGTGCGAGCCGCCGCTCGAACTCGGTGCTGGTCACCGCGCGATCCTTGTTGAGCGACATCGCGATCGTCGATTGCGCCGGATCGACATATTCGACCACGGTCGCGACCTCGGGCTGCTGGCGCAGCAGCGTCGCGACGCGGTTGGAGACGACGCCGGTCTGCTGCAGCGTCGTGCCCGGCGTCATGTCGATCGTGAGGTTGGAATAATTGACGTTCTCGGGCGGCTGGAAGGTCATCGGCAGCGTCACGAACAGCGCGATCGTCAGCAGGAATGCCGCGAGCGCGATGCCCATCGTCCAGGTGCGGTGGTCGCGCGTCCACGCCATCCGGCTCGCCCAGCCGCCACGCAGCTTGGCGGCGTGCGCGCGGCGCGTGTCGAGCGTCCAGCGCAGCAGCGCCTGGTAGCGATCGGACATCGGTCCGCCGCCATGGTCCTGATGGCCGTGCGCCTCGAGGAAATAGGCCGCGATCATCGGCGTGACCAGCCGCGCGACGAGCAGGCTCATCAGCACGGCGACAACGACGGTCAGCCCGAAATTCTTGAAGAACTGACCGGCGATGCCCGGCATCAGGCCGACCGGCAGGAACACCGCGACGATCGAGAAGGTGGTGGCGACCACCGCCTGGCCGATCTCGTCCGCGGCTTCGATCGCGGCCTGGAAGGCGGATTTGCCCATCCGCATATGGCGCACGATATTCTCG
>NZ_CALMAW010000118.1:0-25666 GCF_937859915.1 uncultured Sphingomonas sp.
CGCCCTATCTGGGCTTTCCGTGCTGCTATCTACGATATCGTAGAACTCCTCCATCTGGCGCTCTAGGCGCGGCATGGGCGCAAAGTGGCTGACCCGCCCATCCTGGTAGATCTTTTGCGCCCGCTCGGCCCTTGGCACCTTGCCGCTTTGTGCGCCCGTGTGGAACACGGCTCGGACCCGCAGTTGTGGGAACTCACGCTGTAGGGTTTCATCGATGCCCTGAAAGCCATTGGTTTCCACGACCAGGGTGTCACCGGGCTGAAGATAGCGCGACACGGCTTCTTTTAAATGCGCGATCCAACCGGCTTGCTTGAGCGTGCTCTCGGGCGTCATGTCTCCCATGACCCAGTAGTGGTCGCCGCGACGCGCCTGAAGGCTCATGCCGGCGAGGTCCCGCTTGCCGTTCGAGGGATCGATTGAAATCTGGCGGTAGTCACATTGGGCGAGAAATGTAGCCACGGGAACGTCGGTCTTCGCCGTGGCCTTGATGATTTCCTCGCGGGTCCACAAACAGCCATTCTCGCTGACCCAGAGACCCAGGCTTTCTTCCTCGAACTGCTTGGCGCTCAAGTTGTCCCGCTGGCGGTTGAAAAAGCTGGTGGGCAAAAATGGATTGTCGGCGCTTTTGCCCAACGTGACCGTGGTGCCCTCGTTGTTCTCGATGCGCTCCAGCCACCGTTGGGTCTTGAGCGGCGTGCTGGTCAATATGATACGGGGATTGTCGCCCTCACGAACACAGTTGCTGATGTTACCAAAGCTGACCTGACCGCTGGGCCACTTGATCAACTCATCGGCGTAAGCCCATGGGACGCTGAGGCCTCGAATGTCCTGAGGATTGTCCCCGGTACGAACAACCGCCGTGCTGCCATTGGGCCAAGTCAGCCTGCCATTGTGGGGACTGAAATGCGGCGCCTGTCCGGGAGCAGATGTCGCGATGATGCCCGAGGCGCCGTTGATGATCGTATCCACGGCATCCTTGTGTGTGGCCGCGACAATCAGGCCCTGCTGCTCTGGATAGACCAAGAGGGCGAGTTCGTTGATCGCGCAACTGGCCGCGTGGTTTTTGCCCCATCCACGGCCCGTTCGCATCAGCCATATGGACCAAGGGTCCATGGGCATGGTTTGCTCGGCACGGAGGGTAAGGGCTGGATCGCTCAGCGCATCGAGCAAGTCCTCGCGAACATCCTCGTCATCGACCGTGGCTAAGAAATCAAAGAACGCCTGCTTGCCTGAGGCGATCTCACGGCGCGCGATGGCGAGGATTTGGCGTTTGTATTGTAGAGCGGGTGTCAAACATCACCAGAACCTTCTGGCCCATTATTGAGTGTTTTTCCCTCAATAATTCCAAAGGCCCGTAGTTTTGCCATCTTTTTGTCCAATTCTAGGGCATTGCGGACCCGCTTTTCCTCAAGGTTCTGGCGCTGGATATTGAGCTTTTCGAGATCGCGTTGCTGGTCGCTGAGGTGCTTGGCCAGCTTGAGGGCCAGGCCACCCTTTTTATCAGGGGGCATCTGGCCGAATAGCAAGGTGTGGAGCGTGATATCCTCGACAGTCTCGCACTTCTGGAGGAATTGCTCGTCCGTGACGCCCTTTTGCGTGACACCTCGGATCATGGATACCGAGCGGGCGATTGGATCGGGCAAGTTGGTGGCCGTACGGGCCTTGAAAACCGGCGTGGGAATACCGGCCGCTTCTTGCTCGATGATCGTAAGAGCATCCGTGACGCCAGCTACTTGTGTCAGTCCTGGGTCTCTAGTGCCCATGGGGCGGTCGATTGACGCTTGTTGGGCAGCCCAATGCTTTCGCGCTGTTTTATCGTCGGGAGGTAAAGCCATATGGTACTTAGCCGGCCACTGGATCTCGCGTGGCATCCCACAATTGTGGCCTATGATCGGGATAAGTGGTCGTTCGTCGGGCAGCGGTAAGGTTCTGTTAACCATGAGAGCGCAAAAGCGTTCTGCGACCTGTTACGTGCCGTCGCACTGGCACCCGTGTGATGGCTTCCCGCTGCCCACGGGTGCCAAACCCGCGCCGTGACCGGCTCCAGACCGGTAGGGACTTTTTCACACGCTCATCGTATCCCCCGCTCAGCGACGCACGCCCGTGTCGTTAGGACGCCTGGGAGGCACTCTGCCAGCCCGCACTCTGTTTTCCAGGCGTCCGAACCTCAATTGTCTCGAAACTACAAATATGACCTGCAGGGAACTGACGATCGCCGAAAATTGCACGGAGGGTTGCTCTGGACGGGAGTTTGGTGTTCTTGCGCCCGACTAACTATGCGTCTGATGGGCAAGCTCGGTCGAGAAACCTATCGGTTCGCGATTGGAGCATGAGATGGGTTTCTTGAATGACGAGGACTACGACGATCTTCCCGCCAATAAAGAAAGTGCGTTTTTAAGGCTCGACTCAATTGCGAGGGAGCGATTGGAAGCCATGGCGCCCCGCGACGGCGACGGGGATATTCTTTGGCGCTCGCTTGGCGAATATATGAATGAGGTGACCGCAATCGCCACTCATTTTGGCATTCCGGATATTGGATGGGACCGCACGAAAAAGGATTACACCCAAGAGTTTATCGACTTCACGCACAAGACTGACTACCAAAAAACTCTCATGCGATTGCGTCGTGTCGACTCGCTTTCGCCCGGCGCTATTACGATGACAGGGCCGGCTCGCATAAAGCTTCATGCGCTCCTTGAAGGTATCAAGGATGAAGTTAACAGTAGTGCGCTGCCCGAACGGCAGCGAAAGCGCCTGCTTGGCATTATAGCAGACTTCGAGGCTGAATTGGCCAAGCCCCGCGTTGATATGCGGAAGGCACTGCTGATGATCATGGCTGTCACGAACTTGATTACAGGGGTCGACGATGCCTTGATCAAGACGCCCAAAGCAATCCACGCAATCACTTCTACTCTCCACGAGCTCCATGCCGATGACGATGACAAGCGCCAAGCGCAGTTGCCCGGCCCGAGTCCCCAGAAGCAAATTCCCGATCTGCGTCTGATCAATGGTGCCGACGTGAGTGAGGTCTAGCGCGGAAGGCACCAAACACGATTATTCCTCTAACTTGGCCCAACCGCGCAATGACTTCTGGCTACATCGTTTGGTGGTGTGTTGTCATGGGTAACTGGTCCCAAACTAGCCCTCCCTAATCCGATGTTTCGCGCCACAGAACCCCGTGAGGGTGTCGTACAGGGTCAAGGAAAGCCTCGGGCAACCCGTGATGCCCCGAGGCAACCAGGGCCTCGCAGAACCCTACAGGGCAGCACGCATTCAGGAACTGGCCGGTGGCATTCAGGTGCCTTCCTGGTCGATCGCATTCAACGAGGTAGGTACGCTTTTCCCGTATTGTTCGCACCTAGCCGCTCACAAACCGCTGATTGCCTGGGCGTCAACACCATTGTGGCTCTTGACCCAGCGGTTCGTGGTCGTGGTGTTGCGGGCTTGCGATAGTTGGGCGATTGGGGGTTCAAAGTGGCTCAAGGGCGCTGTTCATTGGGGTTCGCGCGCGAGGGGTGGAATAGAAGCGATTGAGGTTTCCAAGGTGCTCACAGCGTCCAGCCTGTCTACGTGCCGCACCGCCTCATCATAATAAACGGAGACGTCGATCGTCTCTTCTCTCCACCATGCGGCCATGTTAGCTTACTTGTATGGCCTTTACCCTGAGCGAAACCCTACTCCTTGCCGCTGTTCCTCTAGTGGGTGTCGCAAGCGGTGTCCTAGCCAGCATCGCAACCTCTGCTCGGAACGTCTACATCAGCAGCATCACTATTGAACGAAACAAATGGATTGAAAAGCTCCGAGCCAATATAGCGCGTTTCGCAACAGCGGTTCCTGACCTAGCCTTTGCGCTTCTAGATCGCGATGACAGTGACGCCTGGGAAAAGGTTGCTGACCGAAGAATGATTGAACTGATGGAAATTACGAATGTTATCAACTTACAGTTGAACCCGCGCGGCAAGATCGATGAGAACGTTTTAGCACTGATAAACGCTATCTCGGTTCCGGTGGAGGGCGACAGGGAGGTCGCTATGCGCGCGGTAGGTCACTTGATAAAACATTCACAGTGGCTCCTCAAAGCCGAATGGGAGAAGGTAAAATTTGAGGCGCATGCCTGGCCTTATCGTTGGTGGCATAAGGGCGATTATGACGAATTCATTCGGAAGGAGTATCTGCCATTTGCCAGTGGAGTTGGTAGCCTCGAAGTGATCCTGAAAGAACTTCACGAGGCCAATGAGAGCCGGCGCATCAGACGCACGACTACGTCACTAATCCACGCCTCCGCATCAAATCCCTCAGAGCTTTGACTTCATCGCGCAGGCTCTTATTGCGTTCCCGCAGCTGATTGGTCGTCACCTTACCTCTATACACCTTTTTGTTCATGGTCCGCATCTCTCGTTCAAATGCCGTCATGCGAACCTCTAATGCCGTGTTTGTCTCCACAAGTATCATTGTGGCCGCTAGCAGCTTATCAAGCATCTCTGGCACCATGCTGGTCATTCGCAGTTCCTTGGCAGCATTTACAACTGCCAGTTCGCTCGCTATCCTCTTGGCCCGGCCGTCTCCGCATTCCAGAGCTTTTGCCAATGCTTTTAGGCTCGCCCCCTCCGCGAGCATCTTTGCCGCCAGATCACGTTCCGTCTGTTCAATCGGCCTCCTGTATTCGTGGAGGGCCTTGGGTTCAGTCATCGATCGTTTCGCAATTCCGTCAAACCCATACAGCGGTCCAACATTCCATCCAGGGTTTCCATAAACACATGATCGCTACTGATATCGCGGGCCAGGGCCTCGACATCATCGGCATCCAAACATAGCTGCCAGTTGCTGTTGAGGAGGAATATGGCATCAGGACCACGACGGATTGTCGTCACACGCATCTTCCACAATCGTACCAGGGATCGTTCAATGCGGAATAGGTCGCCATCCAGTTGATCACTCATTGGGCTGACAACCTTGCCAGCAAGATATCCTCGCCATTGTGGTAAGCATCAATAAGAGCCTTTTTGGTCTCTATGCTTTTCTCCAGACGAGCCACATAAGCGACCAGGGCATCATAGTTGGCCTCGAACAATTGAAACGCGGGCTCAAAGGCCATTAGATAGGGATCGTTTTCCCTCGTAAAATCAACCGGCAAGTAAACACACGGTTTGCGGTTTGTTTGGGTTAGGAACATGCGCGTGCTGGCTTCAATAAAGCCCAACATCCTCTGCGCGCGATCCAGGGTGTCCCTGAGTGCCCTGATCTCCTTGCTGACCCTGACGAACAGGATATCATTGCGGGTAAGGGGTTCATCCCTTACCATTAATTGGCCCTCCAATAATCAAAGCGCGCGCGGTCTTCTGCTTTGTGGATTTGGATAATGACCAAGCCCTTTTCCACATACTGATCCAGCGAGCTTTTCACGCTCAGGGGAATGAGGTTGCCATGTAGCCAGTCGAGGTCCCAATTGCCCGCCACGCGCCCCAGCAGTTCTTCGCGGATAAAACGGCGGTCCTGCTTGGCCGTCAGTACCATGGCCCTGGCTTCCGCGGCATCATACTGCGGATGCTCGGCTATTATCTCCTCGACCAGATCCCACATGGATGCGCGGACCTGTTCGGCGTCGATATGGATCGTGTAAACCTTATTGCTTGGCTCTTTCATCCCTTACTTAGCCGGCACTCCAGTTTATCTGCGTCGAGGTGCGAAAAACCGTTTGCTCTTCACGCCTTGCGACGCTTGAGTAGCTGGGAGGAGAAAATGTAATGACGCAGGCCCCGCTAATTGAAGCCCAGGACTTTGTCCGGTTGTTCGCCCATGCGGAGACTATGAAGCGTCCCACGCATTACCGCTTGCTGCTGATATTGATGCGTGACCTGGGGTTGCGGCCCATCGAGTTGGCTCGCTTAGAGCGGTCTTGGTTTCGCAACACTGAGCTTCGTATTCCCTGCGGACAGAGCAAGCGCGGTCGTGCCCGTACGCTGCCTACCAGCCCAGCGATCCGCGAGGCCATAGAGGTCCACATGGGCAATCGGTCCGGCCTGCTGTTTGTGAACCGCGAGGGCAGCGCATTCACGCCCTCACAGATGTCCGCAAGCGTCAGGAGGCTATTTGCCGAGGCTGGCGTAGAGGGCTCAACTTATAGCGCGCGCCGGGCACTTGCTACCCGGCTGGTCGATCAGGACACCAACATATTGGTCGTCCAGGCCGTGTTGGGCCATAGCAGTCCGCAGACAACGATGGCCTACTGCTCCGTGACGCCCCGGATGGTTCGACGCGCATTGTTTGGCTGAGCGTTATTCTTCTAGATCGATCATCCACCCCTTTCTTTCAACCTGGAAGTCTGGTGTTGCTCTCCTGGTTCCGCGATGTCGTAAGTTCGTCGGCAGGGCAATCGAGCTACTGCTAGACGGAGAATACAAGATGGCTTTTGATCCCAAGCACCTCGTCGCGGCCAGCAAGAGCAAGGAGTTCAACAGCGATGCTCCCAAAAGCCCCCGGCTGATCCTCGCGGCTGCGATCGACAACCAGATCAAGTTGGCCAAAGATGTTAAGCTCGAAGGTCGTCGTTGGGTAACGTTCAGGGACAAGGAAGCAAGCATCACCCTGCGCTTTGCCAACAAGCCCATTCCCCTGCTGGGCGAGGAAACCGCGGTCGTCGTTCCGCGCGATCAGGTGGAGCCCGCGCTGCTCTACCTGAAGGAGCAAGCCACCAGCGGCGCTTACGACAAAGCCCTCGATGCCCTGGCTGCTGGTCGTGTGGCCCGCACGGAGAAAATGCGGAAGACCCGCGCGGACAAAAAGGCCGAGGCCGATAAGGTGCCCGCGAAGGCCTAACGGTTCCCACAACCCTCTACAGGGCGCCTACGGGCGCCCTTTTTTTGTCATGGCAAAGCCCCCGATAGTTGAGCGTATCGGGGGCTTCGCCGTCAACGGCGCAAGTGAGCAACTCGGGATCACCGTCGACCTTACTTACCCCGCTAGCCCCCATACACAGATCGTTTTCATCGATCAGTGAGCGGCCACTTATGATCTGTCTGAAAAAAGTTGACGTATATGAAAAGTGTGAGAGGATTGTCATACCAGCCAAGAGGATGGTGCTTATGGAAACAAACTGAGGAGATATGACATGAAGAACAACACTAATCGAACAGCCGTTGCGGCTCATGAATGGTATACCGTGGCGGGCAGTCAGGACCTTCACAAAACTACGGTCCAATCTCGAGTTATCGAGCAAGGATGGTCTGAGAGCGAAGCTAAGTCTACGCCTATCGGTCGACACCGGGGTAAGTCTGGGATGCCAAACCTCGCATCAGCGGCTCGCGATGCTAATTTGGCTCCTTGCCGTGTGCGATATTTGGTCCGCTCGCGTGGTACTACGATCGAAGACGCCATCAACTATCTGAAGTCCAACGACAACTGATAACGTTGAGCCCCGCTGTATTGTTACAGCGGGGCCCATCGTTTGAGGTGTCTTACCTCGTGCCGTCAGGCCTGCTACTTATCAGGCTTTGACGTATCCCAGCCGTGCGCCCTCCCTGGCGTAGTGGCTGAGCGGCATCCGGCCTTCCCAATGTATGTCCTGCTCAATTCCTATCCCCGCGAGGCCCTTGAACTCCTCAAGCTCGTCCATCGAGATATACCCAAGCTCTGGCTGTCCCAGATCGCACAGCCCGAACGCAATCCCGGTTTCGGGGTCGAGTTCGCTAATCAGCCAGGTCCCAGCCCCGGTGGGATTGAAGAGCTTGGCCACCGGCACATAATCGATCTCTCCCGCTGTACCCTTCAAGGGCGCCTGTCGCGCATGGTTGAGTACCAGCATGTGATACACGGGTTCGCTGAACATCCACTTATTCATGTCGGCTTCTCCTTGTTGCCGACAAACCCCAAAGACATCATAGGTTGAACAGGACAATAGCCAGATATCCCATCAAGGTATGAACTAGGTGTAGGAAAGGCGGCCAGAAGGCTATTGATAGGAGGTCGGACAAAAGGAGCCGACCATGCCCTACGATGTACAGCTAGTTGCCAACTATGTTCTTGATAATGCAGACTGCGATGCCCGCTATGAGGACGATTGCTTTTGCGTTGAGGTTTGCGACGTGCGTTGGTACGTCGAGAGGAAGAAGCGGCACTTTGTCCTGCATGTGGGCGAGACAACCCTGCGCTTGCCCCGCTGCTAACTCCTCAGGGCCATGTTGATCGAGCGTGCGCCAATGCGCGCTCGTCCTGTCTGACCCTTACAGGACCCTTTAGGGGACGTAACGGCCTTCCAGCATAGTGCCCTGGTCATCGAAGATCCAGCTGGAAAGGTCATCGGGCTCGACGGTCCAGGTGCCTTCGGGGTTGATCGCGATCCGCTTGATCAGGCGTCGCAGGACCATGTTGACGCGACCACGGGCATAGGTCCTTTCTTCGTCGTTCTCGCTGGTGAGCTGCGCCCTCAGGCTCTCGATCGCCTCAACGTCGTCTACACTTCTGGGTTTGGCGGTCTCGATAGCTAGCGCCTTGCCCGCCGTCTCGATGTCCCGGGTTTGCTGCTCGATCTCATTCTCAAGCATTGCGACACGTTGAACAATTGCCTTGGAGCCTCCCTCAGCGAGGGCGTCGATCAAATTCTCGAGCCGGCTCTGTTCCGCATCTCGCAAACGGACCATCTCCGCGAGATTTTCACGCAGAGAGTTGGTAGAGGTTTTCTCGGCGCGCTGATCGACCAGAAGCCCTATCAGCTGATTGAGAATTGTTGCCTCAACGATGTCGTAGTTGAGGATCGTCCCGTTGTCACAACTGTGTTTCCGGCGCGCACGATCGCGTCGCAGCTTGCGATAGGTCTTGCGTCGGTAATTAACGACCTCACCGCTGACCTTCGTATAGGTCTGTTGGGTGTCGGTGGTGTGGGCAAAATGAGCGCCACCGCCGCATTGGCCGCAAACAACAATCTGGCTCAGAAGGTTTCGGTTACCCTTGGTCTTGGATTTGCGTTGGTTTCCTTTTCTCATCCCCAAAGCCGCCTGGGCGCGGTTCCACTTCTCAGCAGTTATCGCTTGGGGATAAAAGCTAGTCGCGAGGGTCTTCCCAGCATTGGTGACGTATTCACCTAATACGCTGCGCTTGGTCAGAAGACGATAGATGTGACTGTAGAACCAACCGTTCTTATTGCGGTTAGTACTCGTCCACGTTGGCTCATCCCGCTCATTGAGGATGCCGACCAGTCGGTGTATCCCCACTCCATCAATGTAGAGGTCGTAGATTTCGTTTAGAACGGCTGTGCGGTGCTCGTTTAGCGCGTAGGCATCATCAATGCGATCGATCCACATTGGTGTGTGGGGAACGGGGGCGCGCTGGTTGCCGCTACTGATCGCTTCGAACCGTTTCTCCCATGTCGCTGACGTCCGCTTGCTCTTGTTGCTGCTCTCCTGGTGAGCGTTCTGGGCGTTCAGGATGAGGGTGAAAACGTCGAGAAGGTCGCTGTTCTCCTCGCCTCGGTAGATCCTCCCGTCATGGTAGGTTGCGACATCGACGCCACTCTCATTCAGACCCCATATGAGCTGCGCGGCGGCGCGCGGTCCCTGCCTACTCAGACGGTCTATGTTCTCGACTACGAGAACCTTACCCCGATGAAGGCCATTCCGCGCCTCAAGCTCAAATTCGTGTAGCGAAGATCCCTCAAGTCGGTTCGCTCCGTGGTAAGCTGACCGGCCTTCGTCGCAGATCATTTTTTCGATCACCCAGCCGCGAGTGATCGAAAAGTCCATGGCGGTGCTTTTTTGACGCTCTAGCGAATATCCCTTGCTCTGCTCCGAGGTGGAGAAACGGGCATAGATAATGGCATGCTGGCTCATAGGCTTTTCCCCCCTTCGCAACGCTATGCCCATGTTTACATACGTCGCAACATGAGTACAATTGGTCGTGGCGATGAACCCGTGCCGCTGCGGGCATCTCGCCGATCCCGCGCTCGCCTGCGCGCGCAGCCCGCGCTGCGCCGCCGACTATCAGGGCCGCGTCTCGGCCCCGCTGCTCGATCGCATCGACCTGCATGTCGAGGTCCGCGCGGTGGCCGCCGCCGATCTGGTCCTGCCGCCGCCCGCGGAAGGATCGGCGGAGGTCGCCCGCCGCGTGGCGCGCGCGCGCGACGTCCAGACCGACCGCTATGCCGGCGCCGGCGTGCGCACCAATGCCGAGGCCGATGGCGATCTGCTCGACCGCGTCGCGACCCCCGACGCGCCGGGCCGCGCGCTGCTGGCGCAGGCAGCCGAGCAGATGCGGCTGTCGGCGCGGGGCTATCACCGCGTGCTGCGGGTCGCGCGCACGATCGCCGATCTCGCCGGCGTGGACGGTGTCGGCCGCAGCCATGTCGGCGAGGCGCTGAGCTATCGGCGTCGCGCGCCCGTCAATTAGGCGACGATCCGCGCGGGCGGCTCCCAGTCGCGAAAACCCCGGTTGCCGAGCGCGATCCGCTCGGCTAACCGGTCCGGGTGCGGGCGTGGTGGAACTGGTAGACGCGCCGGACTCAAAATCCGGTTCCGCAAGGAGTGTCGGTTCGATTCCGACCGCCCGCACCACCGATGCCGCACCGGCGGCAGCCATCCATCCCGTCGCAATCTCTCGGCAGGCTTGCCCCCGCAGACCGGCCATCGCGCGGCGCACGGTCGGCGTCGCCAGTAGGACGGGTCCGCGGAAATTTCCCCGTCACCGCCGCCCTGGTGCGGCGATCACGACATGGCGGGCGCGGCGGGCACCGGGCCCTCCGGCAGCGGGATGAACTCGGCATCGTCGGCATCGGGCAGTTTCATCCGTCCCGATCGCCAGTCCGCGGCCGCCTGGATGAGCCGGTCGTGCGACGAGGAGACGAAATTCCAATACAGCAGCCGCTCGCCGACGGGGTCGCCGCCGAGCAGCATGACGGTCGCGGGCTCGATCGCCCGCAAGGACGAGGCCGAACCGTCGACGACGATCATGCGCCCGGCCGGACAGACGCGACCGTCGATCTCGATCGTGCCGCGGGCGACATAGGCCGCGCGTTCGGCGTAGCCGGCCGGAAACTCGGCGCGGCTGCCGGCGGCCAGTTCGAGATGCGCGTAGAAAAGCGGCGAGTGCGTGCGCGCCGCGGCGGTCAGCCCATAGGCGCTTCCGGCAATCAGCTGCCCGGACAGGCCATCCTCTTCCCATTGCGGCAGAGCGGCGCCCTCATAATGCGAAAAGGACGGTGCGGTCTCCTCGTCGCCGTCGGGCAGGGCGACCCAGGCCTGGATGCCGTGGAGGTGGTCGCCGACGGCGCGGGCGCGCTCGAACCGCTCGGAGTGGGTGATGCCGCTGCCCGCGGTCATCCAATTGACCTCCTGCGGGCGCACCGGTTGGACCGACCCCACGCTGTCGCGGTGCATCATCTCGCCGGCGAACAGATAGGTGACCGTCGACAGCCCGATGTGCGGATGCGGGCGGACGTCGACGCTCCGGTCGACCCCGGCGGCGAGATCGAGCGGCCCCATATGGTCGAAGAAGATGAACGGGCCGACCATCCGGCGCTTCGCATAGGGCAGGACCCGCCCGACCTCGACGCCGCCGCCGAGGCTGCGGCGCCGCTGTTCGATGATCATCTCAATCATGGCCCGATTCTCCTTGTCCGGTGGCGACGGTAGCAAAGGCGCCGCAATTCCGCGCCTCGCGAGCAGGATCGTCGCGGCGCAGCCGCCTCGCCTCCGCATGGTCTGCGGCGGCACCGCACGGCCAGTTCGGCGGCATGCCCGATCCGGATCGGCCAAACGCGGCCAAAGTCTAACGACTTGCCGCCGGTTTCGGCCAATCTCCCCTCATCGTCTTAAAGGCTGTTAACCGCCAAGCCGATACGATCGCGCCATGCCCCCGCCTCTTCCCGAACCTGAGCGTCGTTGGCGTCGGTGACCCTGCAGGACATCCGCACGGCGCTCCGCCTGTCGCCGGAGGCAGCACCGCGCTGGCTGCGCTTCACCTCGCTCAAGGTCCGGATCGCGCTGATCTACGCCAGCCTGCTCGGGGTGACGCTGGCCTGCGTCGTGATGGTCACCAGCCGCGGGATCGATCGCTACGGCGAGCAGGCGTCGGTCGCCGAGATGGCGGTCAACGCGCATGTCTTCGACCAGATACTCAAGCTGCGCACCCACCGCCTGAAAGACTCGGCGCGGGTGCTGTCGCATGACTTCGGCTTTCGCGCGGCCTTCGCCACGCGCGACCGCGCGACCATCGCCTCGGTGCTCGACAGCGTCGCCACCCGGGCGGATGCGGAATATGCCTTTGCGGTCGGGCTGGACGGCAGCGCCACCGGCGCGCGGGGCCATCATTATCCGCCGGCCGCGCGGCTGATCCCGGCGATCCGGCGCGGCGCGCGCGAAGGCGTCGTTCGCATCGACGGCCAATTGGCCCTGGCGGTCGCCGAGCCGGTGAACGTGCCCGACCTGATCGGCTGGCTGGTCCTCGCTTATCCGCTCGACGGGCGCGAAATGGCGAAGCTGCTGGGTCTCTCGCCCTCGGAAATGATCGCGATGATCGTGCCGCCCCAGGACATGCCGCGCTGGATGACCGGTCAGCCGGCGCGCGCGACGCGGCTGGCGAACAGCGATGGCGACGCGGTGCTGACATGGCATGCACCCCTGCCGCCGCTCGAGGACGGCGCGCAGGCGGAACTCGTCCTGCAGCGCCGGCTGCAGCCGCTGCTCGCCAATTACGCCAGCCTCAAGCGGCTGGTGGCGATCATCGCGCTGGCCAGCATGCTGATCGTGACGCTGGTCAGCTGGCGTCTGGCGTTCACCATCACCCGGCCGCTGCGCCGGCTCGAAGAGGCGGCGCGCAATCTCAGCCGCGGCATATCGGCCAAGGTGCCGATCGAGTCGGTCGATGAGGTCGGTCGGCTGGCCGCGACCTACAACGCCATGGTCGCGGCGATCGCGGATCGCGAGCAGAAGATCCTCGATGCGATGCACGACCCGCTGACCATGCTGCCCAATCGCCGGCTCTTCCTACAGCGGCTGGAACTGGCGCTCGGCGCAATGGGCGCCGACGATCTCGTCATCCTCATCCTGGCGGACATAGACGACTTCAAGAACGTCAACGACACGCTGGGGCATCCCGCGGGCGATGCGCTGCTCTGCGAGATCGGCACGCGATTGGCTGCGCAGTTCGGGGGCAACCAGGTCGCACGGCTGGGGGGCGACGAATTCGCGATCCTGCTCGCGCTCGAGGCCGCCGCGGTCGACATGACCCGGCTCGGCGATCAGGTCGTCGCCTGCCTGAACCGCGAAATCGCGATCGGCACCGACGTCATCCTGCCCTCGGGCAGCGTCGGCCTGGCGGTCGTGGCGGCGGCCGACGAGCGGGACGGCATCCTGCTGATGAAGCATGCCGATCTCGCGCTCTACGCCGCCAAGGGCGAAGGCAAGAATTGTGCGCGGCTGTTCAACGCGGACCTCAACGAAGCCTTCCGGTCGCAGCGCGCGCTCGAGGTCGATATCCGCCGTGCCATTCGCGACGATGAATTCCGCTTCCTGTTTCAGCCGATCTACGGCCTCGGCGACGACCGCCTGAGCGGGTTCGAGGCGCTGATGCGCTGGCGGCGGCAGGATGGCCGCGACATCGGTCCGGCCGACTTTATCGCGGCGGCCGAACGCACCGGGCTTATCAACGCGCTCGGCGAATGGGCGATCACCGAGGCGTGTCGCTGTGCGGTGGAATGGCCGCATGACGCGGCCGTGTCGGTCAACGTCTCGCCGCGCCAATTGATGAGCCCGGCGCTGTTCGACTGCGTCGTGAATGCGCTCGTCAAGAGCGGACTAGCGTCGCGACGGCTGATCATCGAGATCACCGAAAGCGTCTTCATCGAGAATATGTCGGTCGCGCTCCAGACCCTGCGCAAGTTGCAGGCGATCGGCGTCCGCATCGCGCTCGACGATTTCGGCACCGGCTATTCGTCGCTGAGCTTCCTGCGATCCTTCCCGTTCGACCGCATCAAGATCGACAAATGCTTCGTCGACAATCTCGCCCCCGACAGCAGCGCCAACGCGGTGATTCGCGCGATCCTGACGCTGGCCGACGCGCTGAAGATCGAAACCGTGGCCGAAGGCGTCGAGACCCAGGCGCAGCTCGCCATCCTGCGCCAGGAGGGCTGCGCGCAGGTACAGGGCTATTTCCTCGGGCGACCGCTCGAACATGCGCGGATCCTCGAGTTCGGTCCGTCGCTGCGGCTGTCCGGCGACGACAAGATCATCACCCTGCGCGGCGCGCGCAAATGATCGGCAAGGCCGTGGCGGCGTGACCGATTGTCGGTCGCCCATCGCCGATCATAGGCAATAGGCGATCGGGTGGCGGGGACGCGCGCGAACAGCTGCGCGGCGAGAAATTCAACGGCCGCCTTCCGCGGGACATTTGCTATAGACACATAACAAATAGATGCGGCAAGATCGCGGTCGGAGATGCCGATGCAGGCCGGTCGTGTCGCGGGGCCGGCGCGTCCATGTTCGACAGGAGATGATCGCATGACCGGCCGCCGGCTTCCCCAATCGCCCAAGAAACTCGACGCGATCCCCGGCCAGCGCCAGGTCGATGCGCAGACCATGGCGATGATCGTGTCGCTTGCCTCCGAGACCACGATCCTCCGCGCGCGGCTCGATGCCTGCGAGCGGCTGCTGGTCGCCGCCAAATTGCTGGCGCCGGGCGCGATCGACGCATTCTCGCCCGATCCCGCAGCGCAGTTCGAGCGCGACCGGCAGCGGACGCAGAGCATGGCCAAGATCTTCCGCTCGCTCCAGGAGGGCGCGGCGGCGGACCTGGCATCCCTTTCCCCGGATATGGAGACGAACGCATGAGCGGCATGGTCGAGGCGCGCGAGGCGCAGGCCCATCCGATGATCGCCGTGCCGACGCACGACGAGCTGGTCGAGCAGCTGTTCGTCCGCGATCTCAAGATGTTCGTGATGCAGTCGCTCGAGCCGACCCAGCAGGCGATCTCGGCCCGGGTCGCACCCGAGATCGTCGCGCAGGCGAGCAACAATCCGGTCGACGACCTGCGCGAGCGGATGCTCGGCTTCGAGAGCTTCAAGACTTGGCTCGGGCTCAAGCGCGAGTCGCAGCGCCAGCTCTGGGCGGCGGTTGGCGGCAGCGTCGAGCGCCAGGCCGACGAGCTCGAGGCGCTCGCCGACATCCCGGCGCCGCGCGGCTCGGTAACGGTCGACCCGGCGTTCGCCGCGCCCGACTATATCGCCCGCGGCGACATCCATCTGATGCCCGGCGGCAATGCGCATGACGACGGCTCGGTGCTACAGGGCGCGGTGATGGATCGGGGTGGCGCGGTCTATATGCTCGGCCGCAACGGCGGCATGCTCAACGACCTGCGCGGCCAGACCGCGATCGCGCATCTGCTCACGATCGCGCCGGACATCCAGCCGTCGCGCATCCTCGACATGGGCTGCGGGATCGGCACGAGCACGGTGCCGGCGGCGATCTGCTTCCCGGACGCCGAGGTCCACGGTATCGACGTCGGCGCCTCGATGATGCGCTATGCGCATGCCCGCGCCGAGCATCTTGGGGCCGCGGTCCACTTCTCGCAGCAGAGCGCCGAGCACACCGACTTCGAGAGCGGCTCGTTCGACGTCGTCTACAGCTGCGTCGTGCTGCACGAGACCTCGCAGGCGGCGATGGCCAACATCCTCGCCGAAAGCCGGCGCCTGCTGCGCCCGGGCGGGATCGCGATCCATCTCGAGGTGCCGCTGATCCACACCTTCGGCGACCTCTGGCAGGAACTGTCCGCCGAGCTCGAGGCGCAGTTCAACAACGAGCCGAACTGGCGCGGCGCGCTGTCGGCGGACTATGCGCAGCTGATGCGTGCCGCCGGCTTTGCGGATGTCCGCGCCGGCTATCAGTCGACCGCCTTCGATGCGCGGAGCGCGCCGAAGGAATTCGGCGACACCTCGCACGGCGTGTTCCGCTCCTGGTTCGTGACCTCGGGCCGCGCCTGATCGCGGCCGCGGGCTGCCCGAAGCGCGGTCATTTCGCAATCGGCCGCGCGCTTCCACAAAGCCTGGGCGATGATAGCGCTGCATTTGTCGACACGAAGGATGGACCACCCATGATCACCCGCCGCGCCTTGAACACGGGCCTTGGTCTGACCGCCGCGACCGCGCTGATGGCGTCGGCCGCGAAAGCGCAGATCGCGTTCGCGGACGTGCCCAAGGGACCATGGACCAAGAGCGGGATGGTCGGCCGCGCCGGGGGGCAGCTCCATTATGCGATGCTCGGCACGCCGCGCGCCGGCCAGCCGCCGGTCGTGCTGCTCCACAAGCTCGGCGGCTGGATGGCGGACTGGCGCTTCGTCGCGGCGATCCTGGCCAAGGACCGGCAGGTGATCGCGTTCGATCTGCCCGGCCATGGCGATTCCAAATGGCTCGGCGCGCCGCCCTATATCCAGTCGCTCGGCGAGACCGCAGCGCTGCTGGTCGGCGCCTTCGACGAGCTTGGCCTGTCGCAGGTCGATCTGGTCGGCACCTCGCTCGGCGGCTGCGCCGCGGTACCGCTGGCGGCGTTCTGGCCCGAGCGCGTGCGCAAGCTGTCGCTGGTCTCGTCCGCGCTCGGCGGCAAGCGCACGCTCGCCGAGATCAAGACCAACATCGACGAGAAACAGACCGCGCTCTACGATGGCGCGGGCATGCCGGTGCCCAACGACGCGCAGATCCTCGCCAAGATCTTCGGCATCATCCACGTCGAGAGTATCAGCGCGGAGGGCAATTCGAGCCGCCGCCAGGCCGGACGCTGGATCCAGCCGTCCGAGCGCGGCGTCGCGATCACCGACATCAAGGGCACGCTCGCCCGCGTCTCGGCGCCGACGCTGCTGCTCTACGGCGACCGCGACCACGACTATACCAAGTTCCGCGAGGGCGCCGAGGCGGCGCTCAAGGACGTGCGGACCGAATATGTGCCGCAGTCGGGCGCGTTCGTGATGCAGGACAATCCGCCGGCGACCGCGGCGATCCTCAAGGCGTGGCTCGACAAGGCCTGATCGCGACCCGCGGCCTGCGCGCCGCGCGAGCCGCCCAATCAGTCCGTCATTGCGAGCGTAGCGTCGCTACGCTCGCAATGACGGCAGGGACACGACGCCTAGCTCACCGCCACATGCTGGGCTCGCTGCCTAGCGTCGGGTCGAGCACGAAGCTGTTCTCGGGCCGCGCGAGGCCGAGATTGTCGCGCAGCGTGTCGCCTTCATAGTCGGTGCGGAACAGCCCGCGCTGCTGCAGGATCGGCACGACCTGGTCGACGAAATCGTCGAGCGCGCCGGGGAGATAATTGGGCGACAGCGAGAAACCGTCGGCACCGCCCTGCAGGAACCAGGTCTCGCACATGTCGGCGATCTGCTCGGGCGTGCCCGACAGCGAGAAGCTCGCGCGCGAGACGCTGACCCGCCGCGCGAGTGCGCCGATCGTCAGATTCTCGGCGCGCGCCATCGCGATCACCTGCTGCTGCACCCATTGTCCGCCATTGGTGAGCGGGATCTCGGGCAGCCGGTCGTCGGGCGAATAACCGGTCAGGTCGAAGCCGAGCTGGAGCGACAGCGTGCGCAGCGACAGCGCTTCGGGGATCAGCGCGAGCAGCTCCTCGTCGGCGCGCTTGGCCTCGGCCTCGGTGCTGCGCACCATCAGCTGCACCGACGGGATGACCAGCAGCGTGGCGGGATCGCGGCCGAAGCCGGCGGCGCGCATCTTCATGTCGTCGTAGAAGACCTTCGCTTTCTCGAGCGAGCTCTGCGCGGTGAAGATCATGTCGGCGGTGCGCGCCGAGAGCCCGCGGCCGGCATCCGATCCGCCGGCCTGGACGATGATCGGATGGCCCTGCGGCGCGCGGCCGACGTTGAGCGGCCCCGCCACCTTGAAATATTTGCCCTGGTGGTTGAGCTGGTGGACCTTGGCCGTGTCGAAATAGCGGCCCGCGGCGCGGTCGCGGATCGCGGCGCCATCCTCCCAGCTGTCCCACAGCGCCTTGACGACGTCGACGAACTCCTCGGCGCGCGCATAGCGGTCGTCATGGTCCATCTGGACGTCGCGGCCGAAATTATGCGCCTCGCTGTCGCTCGCCGAGGTGACCACGTTCCAGCCGGCGCGGCCCCCCGATATGTGATCGATCGAGGCGAAGCGCCGCGCCAGCGCATAGGGCTCGTTATAAGTGGTCGACGCGGTTGCGATCAGCCCGATGTCGCTGGTCACCACGGCGAGCGCGGCGAGCAGGGTGGTCGGCTCGAGCTTGCCGGCATAGTCGGTCGCGGCGAAGGCGTCGCGGCCCGAGATGTGCGGATAGCCCTGCGAGTCGCCCGAGAAATAGCAGTGCAGCTTGCCGCGTTCGGCGGTCTGCGCGAGCCGGGCATAATGTTTGAAGTCGTGCTGGTCGACCGCCTCGGCGCCGGGATAGCGCCAGCCGCCGGGGTGCGCGCCGCTGTTGTGGATGAAGGTGGCGAGCACCATGCGGCGGGTGGGCTTGGTCATGTCGGCTCTCTTCAGTTCTGGGAAAGCGGCGCGGCGGCAGGTGCCGGCGCCGGATGGTGGAAGCCGCGCCAGGCGAGCAGGAAGCAGGCCGAGGCGGCGAGCAGCATGGGCACGCCGACGATCGCGAAGGAGCGGCCGATCAGCGCGGGATCGCCGACGACATGCTCGGTCACCCACGCGACCGCATAGGGGCCGCCGGCGCCCGCGGGCAGCGCGCCGACGACCGCGAGCAGCGCATAGGAGAAGCCGCGCATCCGGTTGGGGACGAGCTCCTGCACCGAGGAGTTGGTGGCGACGTTCATAATCGGGGTCGCGAAGCTCAGGCCGGTGAGCATCACCAGCGCGAGCGTGAGGCTGCTCGCCGCGCCGGCGAGCGCGCTGGGCAGCGCGATCAGCGGCAGGATCGCGAGCAGCAGCAGCTTGCCGCCCGGGCGACGGAACGGCCCGGAGTCGGTGAGCGCGCCGCCGGCGAGATAACCGGCGCCCCCCGCGATCAGCAACATGATGCCCAGCCGACCGGCGAAGTCGACCAGCGTCGCATGATAGGCGCGGGTCAGGAAGGCGGCGGTCCAGGCGATGATGCCGACGAAGGCGACATAGTGGAGGCAGAAGCCGGTATAGAGCGGCACGATGACGCGGCGCTGCGCGCGCAGATAGGCGAAGGTCTCGCTGAGCGGCGGATGCGCGTGGCGGGCGACCGGCACGCCGCGCCGTGCCGGCTCGCGCACGGTCAGCATCAGCAGGCCGACGATCGGACCGATGAGGCCGCACAGCACGAACACGGTGCGCCACGGCGCCAGCGTCCCGAAGCCGGGAACCGAGAGATGAAGCCCGGCGCCGATGATCCAGCCCGGGATGATCGACGACAGCGCCGACCCGATCGTCGCGCCGATCAGATAGCCGCCAAGCGCGCGCCCGCGCCGGTGCGGCGGGAACATGTCGGCGATCAGCGAGATCGCGGCCGGCGCGATCGCCGCCTCGCCGAGCCCGACCAGCGCGCGGAAGACGAAGAACCAGTGGAAGCTGGTGGCGAGCCCGCCCGCCGCGGTCGACAGGCTCCACAGGATGATGCTCGCGGCGAGGATCGTGCGGCGGACATGGCGGTCGACGAGATAGCCGAGGCCGAGGCCGAGCAGACCGCTCAGCAGCGAGTAGGCGAGGCCAAGCAGCAGCCCCATCTGGACGTCGCTGATCGCGAAGTCGGTGCGGATCTGTTCGGCGAGCACGCCGACGATCGCCTTGTCGATGCTGTAGAGATTGGCGGCGAGGAACAGCAGCAGCATCGGCCACCAGGTCCGGGCGAGCGGCGGATAGGGGACGTCGTCCGCGGCGATCGCGGGCTCAACCGACATAGCGGGCTCGGTCGGTCGCCACGATGGCGTGGGGGGCGTCGCGCGACATGGCGATGGTCTCCGATGCAAGAACGGCCGATCGTATCGGGGCGGCGGGCGATCCGGACATGGGGCGTCGCGACTCTGTCCGAACACCGGAGACTTCCACGGTCGTCACCGCTCAGCCGCGCGGATGCGCGGTGACGAAGCTGGCGGCGCGCAGCACTGCGTTCTCGCGCACGTCTTCGTAGAACAGCCCGAGATCGTGATAGTGCATCGCGTCGCCGGGCAGCGGCTTGAGCCCGAGCGCGGGATCCGGTTCGACGACGAGCAGCCCGCGATCGCAATGCGCGGCGACCGCGTGGGGCACGATCGCGCGCACCGGGCCGGCGCCGGGATCGCCGGGCACGGCGCCCTTGCTCGACGCTGCGCTCGCGGCGGGACGGGCGCGATCGAAGGTCAGCGGATTGACGCACAGGACCGTCTTGCCGGTCTGTTCGCCGCCATAGCGCTGCGCATAGCCCTGTTCGGGGACCGCGACGGCCTTGGCGATGTCGGCGGTGGGCAGCACCGAATTCCAGCCGACGACGCAGCCGGTCTGGGCAGGCGTGTCGCAGATCGGGATGGTCTTGTAGGCGCGCCCGAAATCGCCTTCGGACAGCAGCGTCATGCCGACGACATAGGCGGCGACCATCTGCGTCTGCAGCGGGCTGCCGTCGATCCGCCGCTGCAGCAGCTTCATCAGGTGCAGCGAACCCTGGCTGTGCCCGACCAGGATGAACGGGCGGCCCTTGTTATAATGGGCGATATAATAGTCGAACGCGCGCTCGACGTCGCCGTAGGCAAGCGCGAGCGCCTGCTGGCCCTCGCCCGCGAAGTGCGACAGCGCGAGATGCGAGCCCTGGCGGTAGCGCGGCGCGAACACGCGGCAGCAGGCGTTGAACACGCTCGCCTGGCGCGCGACGACGCTGGCGTCGACCCACGCGTTGGCGGCCTTGTCCGCGATGTCCTGGTTCCAGCGCTCGTTGCTCAGATAGGTGGTGGGGTGGATGTAGAAAACGTCGACCTTGGCGCGCGTCGCCGCCGGTGTCGCGCCGGCGGGCACGGCGCGGCTGGCGCCCGGATCGTCGATCCCCGCCGCCCAGGCGGCCGGGCTCGCATAATCGGGGGCGGGGGGCGGTGCCTGCTCGGCGAAGGGTTGCGGTTTGGGGGCCGGGGGCTGCGCCTGCGCGGCGGCCGAGAACAGACACAGGATCAGGGCGGCGATCGACTTCATGCGGGCTCCGAAGCTCGGGGGCAGGGCAGGGCGCGCGCTCAGGCCGCGTCGAGGAACTGGTTGATCGCCTCGGCGACGCGTGCGCGCTCGATCGTCAGCACGCCGTGGGCGACGCCGGGCATGTCGAGCCGGCGACCGTGCGGCAGCAGGTCGGAGGTGGCGCGAGTCACCGTCCACAGATCGTCCTCCGGATTGATCACCAGCACCGGCTGCGTCACCTTGGGCATCGCGGCCAGGAAGTCGTAGCGATAGACTGAGACATAGCCCCACGGCATCCGCGACCCTAGTCGCAGGCACTCGGCCATGCCGACATGGCGCTCTTCCGCGGTGACGCGCGGATCGCTGAGCGTGCTGATCACTGCCCACAGCTTCTCGACATGGGTGAGGTCGTTGGTGGGAACCGGGAAATGGTCGCGCAACCGCGCCAGCTTCTGTTCGCGGACGTCGGCGGGGTAGGCGGCGAGGCCGAACAGGATGGCGCGGCGGATGCGGTCCGGGAAGGCGACCGCGAGCTGCGTCGAGGTGACCGAGCCGGTGTGCATGCCCATCACGTCGAACGGCCCGCCGGCGATCACGCCCTGCGCGGCGAGGTCGGTCATCGCCTGCGCCATGATGTCGGCGAAGTCGGCGATCTCGAGCGGCGCCGCGGGCGGATCGCTCATCCCGTAGCCGGGGGTGTCGATCGCGATCACGGTGCGGCGCTCGGCGAGCGTCGGCAGGATCGGCTGCCAGTCGTGGCCGTTGCCCGGCGTCTGGTGGAGGCAGAGCAGCGGCGGCGCTGCCGACGCCTGCTCGGGATGCGCGATGCGGTAATGGAGCTGGCCGTGGCGGCTGGCGACATAGGCGCGGGTTACGGTGGTCATCGAGAGTCTCCGGTATCGGTATCGCGCGCCGGCGCTGTGGGAATGACGGGGATGGTCAGCTGGTCGCGAGGGTGCGGACCCGCTCGACGACGAGGAGCGACAGCAGGGCGGACACGCTCAGCGCGACGACGCCGACGATCGCGATCGACTTGCCGACGTCGAGCGGCGATCCGAAGACATGCTGCGTCAAGAAGGCGACGGCGATCGGACCGAGCGAAAAGCCGATCATCGTCATCACGAAGGCATAGAGCGCGACTGCGAGGCCGCGCGCACGGACCGGCGTGATCTCGGTGATCATCGAGAGCATCGCGGTGCCGTAGACCGCGCTGGCGAACATCACCTCGGCGAGCAGCGCCACCGCGACCGTGCCCGAGCCCGCCCATTGCGCAAGGCAGGACGGCAGCGCGGCCAGCGCGAACAGCGCCGACAGCCGGGCCTTGCCCGCGGTGCCGGCGCGGCGCGTGACCCGGTCGACGATGAGCGTCGCGAGGATCATGCCGAGCACCGCCCAGCCGATCTGCGCGGTGCCCAGCGCCTTGCCGGCGCTCGCAGGATCGAAGCCGTAGCGGCGGGTGAGCAGCACCGCGCCCCAGCCGCTCGCCGCGGAACCGCCCATCGCGAACATCGCGAGCGCCCCGTAGAGCGGCAGGAAGATGCGGTAGCCGGCGATGAAATGACCGATCGTCTCGCGCACGCTCTTGCCCTGCGGATCGCCCTCGCCGCGGCCATGGCGCTTGGGCTCGCGCAGCAACAGCAGCAGGGCGGCGATGACGAAGCCGAAGCTGCCGACGATCATGAACGCGATCCGCCACGGCGCGCGGTGGCGCAGCCAGGGGATCATGTCGAACGCGCCGGTCGGCGCCAGCTGCAGGATGAAGCCGCTGACCAGCGAGCCGACCCCGTAGGCGACCATGCTGCCGAACACATAGACCGCCATCGGCCGGCCGCGGCGGTGCGGCGGGAAGAGATCGCCGATGATCGTCACGGCGCACGGGCCCAGCACCGCCTCGCCGACGCCGATGAACAGCCTCGACGCGAACATCTGCGAGAAGTTGGCGGCGAGCCCGCCGCAGATCGTCGCGACGCTCCACACGATGATCCCGCCGATCAGCAGCCGGCGCCGGTTGACCGTGTCGGCGAGCACCCCGAGCGGGATTCCGACGGTGACGTAGAAGGTCGCGAAGGCGAAGCCCTGGAGCAGCGCGATCTGCATCTCGCTGATGCCGAGATCGGCGCGGACCGGATCGACCACCAGCGCGAGCATGCCGCGGTCGATCGTCGAGACGATCTGCGCGACGCAGAAGATCGCGACCGCGAACCAGCCCGCCCAGCCGGCCGACGTCGACCAACCGGGCGCCGTCGTCGTCGTCGTCGTGCCGGGCATCTCTCTGTCAGCCGTGATCGTTCCGCCGCTTGCCGGGTGGGTCATCGCATTCTCCGATCGGCCTTTTGATCACACATCGCCGTCGACGCCGGGTGCGCGCCGAAAACTCACCGCCTGTCGGGCAGAGATCGTGGCTTGTCATGCCCGGATAGGGGATAGGGCGTAATCGACACGATCATCGAACGACTATCTGATCGGGATGCGGCATGAAACTCCTAGCCTTCCTCATGCAGACCGGCGGTCACATCGCGGGCTGGCGGCATCCCCGCGCGGCCGACAACGCGCTGTGCGACATGCAATATTTTCAAGAGCTTGCGCGCACGGCCGAACGCGGTCTGTTCGACGGCATCTTCTTTGCGGACTCGGTCGGCTACCATCCGGTCAAGGGCGAGGACATCTTCGCCTGTCTCGAGACTCCCAAGCTGGAGCCCGGGCTCGTGCTGGCCGCGATCGCGGCGACGACGCGCCGGATCGGGCTGATCGCGACCGGATCGACGACCTATGGCGAACCCTATGACGTCGCGCGGCGCTTCGCGACGCTCGATCATCTCAGCGCCGGCCGCGCGGGCTGGAACATCGTCACCTCGACGATGGAGAACGAGGCGCATAATTATGGCCGCGACGCGCATCTCGGTCATTCCGACCGCTATGCCCGCGCCGCCGAGTTCGTCGACGTCGCCTGCAAGCTGTGGGACAGCTGGGACGACGGCGCGGTGCTCGCCGACAAGGCGAGCGGCCGCTATACCGACCCGTCACGGATCACCGGCCTCGATCACAAGGGCGCGTATTTCCGCGTAGCCGGCCCGCTCAACGTGCCGCGCTCGCCGCAGGGCCATCCCGTGCTCGTCCAGGCCGGCGCCTCCGACACCGGCAAGCGCTTCGCCGCGCGCTATGCCGAGGTGATCTTCACCTCGCATCCCGCCAAGGAGTCCGCCGCGCGGTTCCGCACGGAAATGCATGAGTTGCTCGCGGCCGAAGGGCGCGCGGCCGACACGCTCAAGATCATGCCCGCGATCACCCCGATCATCGGCCGCACGCGCGAGGAGGCCGCCGAACTCCAGGCGCAGCTCGACGCCTCGATCCCGTCGCCGGTTGCGATCAGCAAGCTCGAGGGGCTGCTCGGCAATTTCGACCTGTCGGCCTATGCGCCGGACGACCAATTGCCGCCGATCCCCGAGGCGCCCAATTCGACGCGCGACCGCGTCGTCGAACTGGCGCAGCGCGAACGTCTCTCGATCCGCGATCTCGCCCAGCGAGTCGCCGCCGGGCGGACCAGCCGCACCGTCGTCGGCACCGCCCATGACGTCGCGGACGAGCTTGCCGATTGGTATCAGGGCGGCGCGGCCGACGGCTTCGTGATCTCGGCGCCCTTCCTCCCCGCCGGGCTTGCCGACTTCGTCGACAGCGTCGTGCCCGAGTTGCAGGCGCGCGGGCTGTTCCGCCGGGAATATGAGGGCGAGACGTTGCGCGACCATCTCGGTCTTGCGCGGCCGGCGAACAGCTTCGCGGCCGATCCGTCGTTGCGGAGCAAGCCCGAAATCTGGTGACGATTCGCGGTGCGGCGCTGGGCACCGTGCCGGCGCCGGACCGCGGGACCCCTGCAGGGCAAAGTCCTGTGCTGTCGCCAAGCGCGGCCCCGGTCGCATCGATCTCAACGCCGAAAATCCGAAATACCGTGGCTTGTCCGCCGGTTCCGCCGAGACGGCGCGAGCCCGCAAACGCGCGTGCATCGCCGGGGTTTCCCCGCCTAGCGGACAAAGACTACGGCACGCCCGACCTGGGGCACAAGCGCGCGATGATCCAATTGACATATACATAGGACATATAGCAGCTTGATGACATCGCAGGGACGAAGGACGGGAGACGGCCCACAGGCCGCACCATCTCTACTGTGTTCATTTATTTGAGCTTTTCCACGGGAAATCCCGTCTTCTGTTCCGAGGGGGAATGACATGATTCACACGCCCGTTACTTCGAAATATGCGGTCTGCTCGGTGTTGGCGCTTGCGATCGCCGGGCTCAGCCAGCCTGCGATGGCCGCCGACGCGGCGGTTGCGACCGCGGCAGACCAGGTTTCGCCCCCGACCACCGCGGTTCCCGCCAATCAGGTTTCGCCCGGCGCGCAAGTCTCCCCCACCGATCACGCGCCGTCGGCCGATCAGGGCAGCATCGCCGAACAGGCAGCCCCCGTCGAGCGCGGCGACATCGTCGTGACCGCCCGCAAGAAGTCCGAGGACATCCTCAAGACGCCGGTCGCGATCACGGCCTTCTCGAGCGCCGATCTCCAGGCGCGCGGCATCGTCACGCTCAACGATCTCGCCGCCTTCACCCCCGGCCTCA
>NZ_CALMAW010000118.1:25676-159198 GCF_937859915.1 uncultured Sphingomonas sp.
CCAGATCGTCGACACCGCGTCGGGCCGCGCCGATCGCTCCTTCCAGCAGATCATCATCCGCGGCTTCACCCCGGCGGTGGCGACGCTGCCGACGACCTCGATCTTCATCGACGGCGTGCCCGTCTCGACCGCCACCGCGGTGCAGAACATCGAGGATCCCGAGCGGGTCGAAGTGCTCAAGGGCCCGCAAAGCGCCTATTTCGGCCGCCAGACCTTCGCCGGCGCGGTCAACGTCGTGACCAAGGATCCGACCTCGGAGTTCAGCGGCACGGTCGACGGCTCGCTCGGCACGCACAACAATCACGACGCGCAGATCGCGGTCAGCGGCCCGATCCTCAAGGACGACATCCTCGGCTTCCGCGCCAGCTATCGCGACTGGGCGAAGGACGGCTCCTACAAGAATGCCGGCGATCCCAGCCAGACGCTGGGCGACCAGCGCACCCGCAGCGCGACCCTGTCGCTGGTGTTCAAGCCGACGTCGAACTTCAAGGCGAAAGCCTTCGGCATGTATTCGACCAACAATGACGGGCCGAGCGCGACCGGCCTGATCTCGGCCTATCAGGTAACCAACGGGGCCGGCCAGACGATCCTCGCCAACCAGTCCAACTGCACGCTGACCGGGCGCACCTCGACCGGCGCCGCAATCGCCAATCCCTATGTCTGCGGTACGCTGCCGTCGCTGTCGACCAACCAGCCCTCGGCCACGACCGTGCTCAACCCGACGGTCCAAAACTACCTCAACAGCTCGGTCGGGCGCGTGATCGACCCGAGCGACGGCGTGCACGACTATGGCCTGCGCAGCCGCTATTATCATCTCCATCTCGCGATGAGCTAGGCGATCCCGGATACCGGCATCACGCTGTCCTCGCTCACCGGCTACAATAATGAGCGCAAGAGCGAGCTCTCCGACCTGTCGGACGTCTATGACGTCAGCTCGCCGGTGACCAATCCGAAGGCCGGGTCCGAGACCTATTACGACTATCCCTATCTGGTCGAATATGTGAACCGCGACTTCTCGCAGGAACTGCGCGCCAGCCTCGACAAGGGCCCGTTCCGCGCGACCGCGGGCGTGAGCTATCTCAACGCCTTCTTCCAGAGCGGCGGCGGCGGCAGCCCGGCGATCCCGGTCTCGATCACCAGCGGCGCGACGCGCTCGAAGACCTATGGCGGCTTCTTCGGCCTCGCCTATGACATCACCTCGAAGCTGACGATCAACTTCGACGGCCGGTATCAGATGGACGACCTGATCGCGTTCGCCAAGCCGGGCGGCGTGACGCTGACCTCGAGCACCTTCGCACCCGCCGGCACCTATGCCGCCGGCAGCAAGCTGGTCGAGAAGAAATATTACAACTTCATGCCGCGCGCGATCCTGAACTACCAGATCACGCCGCATACCCTGGCCTATGCGTCCTATTCGAAGGGCATCAACCCGGGCCTGTTCACCACCGTCTTCCTCAGTCAGCCGGCGGCAACGCAGGCGGCCGCGGCGGCGGCGGGCTTCCAGATCGCGGTCAAGCCCGAGAAGCTCGACAATTACGAGGTCGGCCTCAAGGGCAAGCTGTTCGACAACAAGGTCCGCTACGCGCTCAGTGCCTATTACGGGATCTGGTCGAACCAGATCAACCAGCTCAACATCATCGTGCCGGTCAACAACATCCCGACGACGCTGTCGGGCTATGCCAATACCGGCAAGGTCCGCATGCGCGGCATCGAGGGCGAGTTCGCCTTCTTCCCGACCTCGCGTCTGTCGCTCAACCTGAGCGGCGCGATCAACGACAGCTATATTCTCAAGCTGACCAACTATACCGTCACCAGCCTGACCGGCGTCACCAACTATCGTGGCAAGCAGAATCCGCTGACCTCGAAATATTCGGCGGCGGCGTCGGCGGAATATGACGTTCCGCTGCCGATCTACGACGGCCTGGCCGCGTTCGGGCGCGTCGACTTCACCTACAAGTCGGGCGTCTTTACCGATGCTGCGAACATCACGCGGACGCCGGACATGAACCAGGTCGATCTCCACGCCGGCGTGCGGAGCAAGGCGATCACCGTCGAGGCCTATGTCTCCAACCTGTTCAACAACAAGGCCTATGGCAGCGCGATCGACTATTACGCGTTCAGCGCCAACCTGTCGCATCTGGCTTATAATTCGGGCGTCGCGGTGTCGCTGCGCGATCTGCGGACGGTCGGCATGCACATCCGCTACGCCTTCTGATCCGAACCCGGGCCCCGCGCAGGTCGGCGCGGGCCCCTCGGGCAAGAGTGTGTGACGACGGCGATCCGCCTGACGAGCAGTCGTCGGGCGGATCGTTCATAGGCGGCCCGGTCTGCTAGGGCGGCGGGACATGAGAGAGGTGTGGCGATGGCGTTACCGAATCCGCTGATCAACCGCGACCGCGCCGAGCAGGTGATGGACCTGTTCGGAGTCTCGGCGCTGATCCTCGCCGAGCCGATGAACGTCTATCATGCAACCGGCTTCTGGCCGCAGACCGTCGCGATGGGGCAGGCGGGGATATCCTTCGCGATCGTGCCGCGCGACCGCACCAGCCCGGTCCGGCTCGTCACCAGCCAGTTCGTCCATTATCTCTACGATCTCGACGCGCCGCCCCGCGATCATGCGCTGCAGATGATCCTGTACACCGCGCCCGACGGCATCGAGGGTAACGCCGCGCCGCCCTTCTTCTTCGCCGAGGCGGTGGACGGCACGCCCGACCCCTATGATCGATTTCCGCGGGCCGCGACCGCGGCGATGGTCGCCGCGCAGGCGCCGTCTATAAACGCGACGCAGGCGCTGCTCACAGCACTGGCCGAGATGGCCGTCGCGGGGCTTGTCGGCACCGATTCCGGCATCCCGGAACAATTGTTCGGCGGTCGCTTCCGCTATCGTGCCGCCGATCCGCTGTTGCGCCGGATCCGGATGATCAAGACTGCGGCCGAGATCGCGCTGATGCGCCATGCCGCGACCAACAATGCCGAGGCGGCGCGCAGCGTGATCTCGGGCATGGCGATCGGGGACAGCTATGACGACCTCCGCCGCGGCTTCTTCGCCGAGACCGGGCGGCGCGGCGGCATCCCGATGTTCATCTCGACCGACAGCATGCCGGTGCGCCAGCGCGACGGCTTCATCCGCGAAGGCCGCTCCTTCGCGATCGATGCGGTCAGCCATTATGCCGGCTATCACGGCGATTATGGCCGCACCGTCTTCGTCGGCACGCCGGGCGCGACCGTCCGCCGCGCGCTCGACGCGGCGATCACCGCCAATGAGGCGATTGCGGCGGCGCTGCGCCCCGGCCTGCGCTATTCGGACGTGACCCGGATCGGACGCGAGGCGGTCGCCAAGGCCGGGTACAGCATCACCGTCGCCTGCGGCGCGTACAGCGTCGGGCTGCTCCACACCGACGAGGCCTTTAAGGATGACGGGCTCGCGTTCAGCAAGGCCGACCATCTCATCGAGGAGAACATGATCCTGTCGGTCGACTGCCCGACGCTGCAGGTCGATGCGGCGGGCAATGTCCATCTCGAGGATCTGTGGCTGATCACCGCCGAGGGGTGCGAGCCGCTGTACGAGCGCGACGAGCCGTTCATCCAGATCTGAGCGGGCGGCCGCGGCGCCGACTATCCAAGGAAGATACGATGTCCCTGCCTACCCCGTTGATCAACCGCGACCGGGCGGAGCAGGTGATGGCGCAGTTCGGCGTCGGTGCGCTGGTGCTCGCCGATCCGATGAACGTCTATTATGCGACGGGATTCTGGCCGCAGACTCTGGTGATGGGCCATATCGGCTCGACGGTCGCGGTGGTGCCCGCCGACCGGACCAAGCCGGTGGTGATGGTGACCGCGCAATTCCTCCATTATTTCTTCGATCTCGACGCGGTGCCTGCGGGCAGTCCGCTCCACATCCTGCTCTACACCGCGCCCGATCAGGACGGCGAGGGTGCGCTGCCGCCGTTTTTCTTCCGCGCGGCGGCGGACGGGGTTCCCGACGCGCATGAGCGGGCGACGCGCGAGACCACCACCGCGCATCTCGCGGATCATCCCGCCTTCGCCAGCGCGACCCGCGCGCTGCAGGCGGCGCTCGACGGCGTGGTCGGCGATCTCGCCTCGGACGATCTCGTCGCGCAGGCGCTGCTCGGCGGCGCGTTCGTCCCCGCCGGTCCGCTGCTGCGACGCATCCGGATGATCAAGTCGCCGCACGAGATCGGGCTGATGCGGATCGCCGCGCGCTGCAATCGCGACGCGGCCCATGCCGCGGTCGCCTCCGTCGGGCGGGGGGCGCGCTATATCGACCTCCAGCGCGCCTTCTTTCGCGAGACCGGCGCACGCGGCGGCAAACCGGTGTTCATCTCGACCGACCACAGCAGCTATCGCAACCGCGAGGGCGTTATCCGCGAGGGCCGCGCCTTCTCGATCGACGCGGTCGCCAGCTATGCGGGCTATCATGGCGATTATGGGCGCACCGTGCTCGTCGGCGAGCCGCAGCCCGCGCTCCGCCGCGCGCTCGATGCCGCGATCCTGTGCAACGATGCGGTATCGGCCGCGCTACGCCCCGGGCTGCGCTATTCGGACATCATCCGGATCGGGCAGGAGACGCTGGTCCAGCACGGCCACGACATATTGACGCCGTCGGCGCCGCACAGCGTCGGGCTGCTGCACACCGACGAGGCGTTCAAGGACGATGCGCTGACCTTCGTGAAGGCGGACCATCTGATCGAGCAGGACATGATCCTCAGCATCGACTGCCCGATGCTGCAGACCGACATGGGCGGCACGGTCCATATGGAGGATCTCTGGCTGGTCACCGCCGACGGCTGCGAGCCGCTCAACGACCGCGCGGCGCCGTTCATCCGGATCTAGCTCCGCCGCGACGTCGCGGGGACGGTCGGACGACCGCCCCCGCCGGTCGGTCAGCGGTGACGCATCGGGCCGTGGTGGATCGGGTGATGCATCATGTGGTGGTGCATCGGACGATGATGATAGGGGCGTGCATCGGCGACGGTGGCGAAGGCGAGGGTGCTGGCGAGCACGGTCGCCGCGAGAAGGACGGTACGCATCTGAAGGATCTCCTGGCGCGCATCGTGCACGCTCCTGGCAGACGCGCCCCGCTTATGATCGTTCCCCCCGGTGCGTGGACGCACCCAAATTGTCAGCGATCGAGGATCGTTCGGTAGAGCGCGAGATAGTCGTCCGCCATCCGGTCGATCGAGAAACGATCTTCGACGGCTTGGCGTACCGTCGCGCGGTCGAGCGTGCCGATCCGGTCGAGCGCGGCGCGCGCCTCCTCGGGCGTCTCGACGAGAAAGCCGGTGACGCCGTGCTCGATCAGTTCGGGCATCGATCCGCGCCGGCTGGCGATGACCGGGGTGCCGCACGCCATCGCCTCGATCACCGACAGGCCGAACGGCTCGTCGAAGTTGATCAGGTGCAGCAGCGCGTGCGCATGGCCGAGCGCGTGCGTGCGCTGCGTGCCGCCGACGACGCCGTGGAAGGCGATGGCGCCGCCGTCGACCGCGGGCGCGACGCGCGTCTCATAATAGCCCTGATCCTGGACCAGCCCGTACAGGTCGAGGCGGCGGCCTGCGTGGCACGCGAGCGCGATCGCCTCCGCGGCGCCCTTGTCGGGGTGGATGCGCCCGAAGAACAGCAGATCGTCGCCGCCGTCGGCCACGAACGGAAAATCCGCGATCGGGATGCCGTGATGGATCGTCGCGGCATAGCGCAGCGCCGGGTGGCGGTCCGCCGCGCTGATCGCGACGAAATGCACGCGGTCCTGATAGGGCGCGTACATCGGCAGGATGCGGTCGGACGAGAAGCCGTGGATCGTCGTCACCATCGGCGTGTCGATCAGCGGCGCGAAGGCGTGCGCGGGAAAATCGGCCTGGTTGTGGATCAGGTCGAACCGGTCCGCCTGCGCGAACAAATGCGACAAATGGCGATATTCCCACACCTTCGCGTCGATCGCGGGATCCTCGGAGTAAGCGGCGGGGACGACGCCGTCGAGCGTCGCGCCGGTCAGGCTGTCCAGCGTCGCGAACAGCGTCACATCGACGCCGCGCGCGACCAGCGCCTCGGTGAGCAGGCTGGTGACCAGCTCCCACGGCCCATAGCCGCGCGGCGGCGTACGCCACGCGATCGGTGCCAGCATGGCGATCTTCATGCGATGATCAGTCCTTCATTGGCGCGCAGCAGGCCGGGCACGGACGGACCTTCGAGGGTCGAGAGAAGCGGTGTTCCGTGCCAGTCGACGATGGCGTCCTGTGCCGTCAGGTTGAGCAGGATGCGCAGCCGCGCGTCGCCATGCGCGCGCGCATAGACGAGGACGCCGTCCGGCGCGTCGAGCAGCGACATCGTGCCGACGGACAGCGGCGACTGGGCGCGCCGCAGCCGCAGCAAATCGCGGTACAGCTGCAGCATCGCCGTCGGATCGCGGTCCTGCGCGGCGACGTTGCGCGTCCGCCAGTCGGGGTTGAGCGGCAGCCAGGGCTCGGTCGTGCTGAACCCCGCGAACGGGCTGGCGTCCCACGGCATCGGCGTGCGCGAGCGGTCGCGACCGATGCCGAGGCCGGGCTGGCGCAAATCCTGCGGATCGCGCACCCGGTCGGGCGGAATCGGCACTTCGCCGATGCCTAGCTCGTCGCCCTGATAGAGCGTCGGCGTGCCGCGCAGCGTCAGCAGCAGCATCGCGGCGACCCGCGCCTGGGCCTCGCCGATCCGCGCGGCGATGCGCGGCGCGTCGTGGCTGCCGAACACCCAGTTCGGCCAGCCGAAGGCCGGCAGCGACGCCTCATAGTCCGCGATCACCCGGCGCAGCACCGCCGCGTCCCAGGCATTCTCGACCAGCTGGAAATTGAACGGCAGATGCACTTCGGGCGTGTCGGGCGTGCCGTACCAGCGCGCGTGCCGGTCGTTGGGCAGGAAGATCTCGCCGACCAGCACGCGGTCGCCATAGCCGTCGGCGAGCGCACGCATCTCGGCGGCGATGGCGTGCGCCTCGGGCTGGTCGGTCGAATGGCGCTGGAGCAGCCGATCGCGTTCGGTGATGCCGGGGTGCCAGTCGGGATTGACGGGATTGTCGGGGAACCCCTCGGCCTTGACGATATGCCACAGCACGTCGATCCGGAAGCCGTCGACGCCGCGATCGAACCAGAAGCGCATCGCGTCGAGCATCGCCGCGCGCAGCGCCGGATTGCGCCAATTGAGGTCGGGCTGCTCCTTCAGAAAGGCGTGAAGATAATATTGGCCGGTGGCCGCGTCCCATTCCCACGCCGACCCGCCGAAGTCGCTGATCCAATTGTTGGGCGGCCCGCCGTCCGGACCGGGATCGCGCCAGATATACCAGTCGCGCCTGGGATCGCTGCGTGACGAACGGCTCGCCTGGAACCAGGGGTGCTGGTCCGAACTGTGGTTGGGCACGAAATCGAGCAGCAGTTTCAAGCCCCGCGCATGGACCGCGGCGAGCAGCCGGTCGAACGCGGCGAGATCGCCGAACATCGGCGCGATCCCGACATAGTCGGCGACGTCATAGCCGAAGTCGGCCATCGGCGAGGGGAAGATCGGCGACAGCCAGATCGCGTCGACGCCGAGCGTCGCGACATGGTCGAGCCGGGCCTCGATGCCGGCGAGATCGCCGATGCCGTCGCCGTCGCTGTCCTGGAAGGAGCGCGGATAGATCTGGTAGATGGTGCCGCGCTGCCACCAGGGCGCATCCGTCTCGTCGTTCGTCATCGGATGCTTCCAGCGTTCTTGGCGACCTAGCGTTCCGTCCGCGCCATCAGCTCGGCGAGATCCGCCGTCCAGTTGACTGCCCACGTGTGGGTGCCGTGGCCATGCGTGTCCGCGGTCTCGGGCACCAGCCGGAAGCGCGCATGCGGCATCCGCCGGACCGCCTGCTGCGGATAGTCGAGGTTGCGCGGGTTGATGAAATCATCCGCCGAATTGATCCACGTCATCGGCGCGGTGATCGTCTCGAGCCGGCCCCAGGGATCGTAGCTGCGCGAGGAATCGACCTGGTAGATCAGGTCGTTGGCGTCGATCTGCGGGAGCGCTTTCGCGACGCGATCCTCGGCGAAGTGCGCGGCGGCGTCGCGGTTCGGATAGAGTTTCTGATAGTTGAGCGGTGCGGCGCCGGCGATGAACAGGATCGACTCCGCGGCGCGCAGGCCCTGCTGGGGTTCGCCGACATAGTCGCCATGCTGCCAGGCCGGATCGGCCTCGATGTCGTCGATCAGCAGCTGGCGCCACATGCGGTTGAGCCCGGCCAGCTCGACCGGTTCGCAGGCGAGCGGCATCAGCGCGCGGGCGAAGTCTGGATGCGTCTCGCCCCAGACGAAGGCGTGCATGCAGCCCATCGAGGTGCCCATGATCAGCCGGGCATGCGCTATGCCCAGCCCCTTGGTCAGCAAGCGATATTGCGCCTCGACCATGTCGTCATAATCATAGTGCGGGAACGTCATCCGCAGCCCGTCCGAGGGTTTGGACGATTGTCCGTGGCCGATATTGTCGGGCAGGATGATCCAGTAGCGGCGGATGTCGAGCGGCTGGCCGGGTCCGTAGAGCTGGTCGGCGAATTGCGGACTGAGGAATTGCCGGCCGGTACCGCCGGTGCCGTGCAGCACCATCACCGCATTGTCGATCGCGCCGCTGGCGTCGCGATGCGGCTGTCCCAGCGTCGTATAATGGATGCGCAGCGTCGACAGCGTGGCGCCCGACCGGAACCGGAAATCGGGGATGTCATACTCGGCGTCCCGCGTCGGCCAGCTCCGCGTCGGCGGTGTCGTGGGGGCGAGCGGCGCCGAGGCCTTGGTCGGGGTGGCGGCAAGCAGAGCCAGCGCAAGCAGGAGCATCGAGATCCCTTCCGGTCGTGAGCAGCGATCCGCTGGTCCGCGATCACGGCTATCGCAAAAACCGTGCAGCGTCCAAGCGGCCTGGGCCCGCCGACCCCGGATCGGCGCGGGTGCCTCGCAGTCGGCGCCGGCATGGCGTGGACGCGCTGGCGGCGATCACACCGACATTGGGCGACGCGCAAAATCGTATCGAGGATCGGAACGCCGCGCCATGGGTTGGATCGACGACCGTCGGACGAGCCGCTATTGGCGTGCGGGGTGCTCAGCGAGGTAGGTCGTGCAGAAGTTTGATGCGTCGTTTCTGGCCGGGGGCGGCGAGATGGGCGTTTTGTTGCGGGCAACCGACTGGTCCGCGACGCCGCTCGGGGCGGCCGAGACCTGGCCGTCCACGCTGCGGTCGATGCTTTCGGCGCTGCTCAATTCGCCGATACTGGGTGCGGTGCTCTGGGGGCCGGAGCTGCTGTTCCTCTACAACGACGCCTATGTGCCGTCGCTCGCCGATCGCCACCCCGCGGCCTTGGGACGCCCGGTGTCCGAGGTGTGGGGGGACGCCTGGGCGCAGGTGTCTGCCCCCTTCTATCATTGTCTCGCAACCGGCGAGGGCTTCAAGAGCGAGGACGTCGTGCTGCCGATCGTGCGCCACGGCGTGCGCGAGACGACCTATTGGGATTTCAGCGCGACCGCGATCCGCGACGACCAGGGCGCGATCGTCGGGCTGCTCAACCAGGGATTCGAGACCACGCAGCGGATCCGCGCGCAGCGCGAGCTGATCTCGGCCGAGGCCTCGTCGGCGCAGGTGCTCGATGCGACGTCCGAGGCCTTTTACGCGGTCGATCGCAACGGGGTGACGACGCTGTGCAACACCGCGTTCGTCAAGATGCTGGGCTTCGACAACAAGGCGGATGTGATCGGCCGCGCGCTTCACGGCCTCATCCACCATTCACACCCCGGCGGCGCCCATTATGACCGTGTCGACTGCCCGATCTACCAGGCCGCGGCGAGCGGCATCGCGGCGTTCGTCGACGACGAGCTGTTCTTCCGGCTCGACGGCACCGCCTTCCCGGTCGAGTATCGCGCCGAGCCGATCGTCGTCGACGGCGTGCTGACCGGCGCGATCTGCACCTTCTCCGACGTCACCGAACGCCGCGCCACCCAGGCGGCGCTGGCGCAGCTCAACGAGACGCTCGAACAGCAGGTCGTCGCGCGCACCGCCGAGCGCGACCGGATGTGGGAGACCTCGCTCGACCTGCTGCTGATCCTCGATTTCGACGGCGTGCTCCGCCGCGTCAATCCGGCCTGGACGACGATCCTCGGCTATGCCCCGCACGAGCTGGTCGGCCACCATACCGTCGAGTTCGTCATCCCCGACGATCATGACACGGTCCGCGCCTACACGGCGGCGGCGGCGGGACACAGTCCGCGGATCGAGAATCGCTGCCGCCACAAGGACGGCTCGATCCGCTGGATCTCCTGGGTCGCCGCCCCCGCCGGCGGCATGACCTATGCGACCGGCCGCGACGTCACGCTCGACAAGGCGCGCGCCGAGGAACTCGCCGAAACGCAGGAGGCGCTGCGCCAGAGCCAGAAGATGGAGGCGGTCGGGCAGCTGACCGGCGGGCTCGCCCACGACTTCAACAATCTGCTGACCGGGGTGATGGGCAATCTCGAATTGCTCCAGCTGCGCATCGCGCGCGGCCGGTTCGACGACGTCGATCGCTTCATCAACGCAGCGCAGAGCGCCGGGCGCCGCGCCGCCGCGCTCACCCAGCGGCTGCTCGCCTTCTCGCGCCGGCAGACGCTCGATCCGCGGCCGACCGACGTCAACCGGCTGATCCTCGGCCTGGAAGAGATGCTGAGCCGCACCGTCGGCCCGGCGAACCGCATCGAGGTGGTCGGCACCGCCGGCTTGTGGACGGCGATGATCGATGCCGGCCAGCTCGAGAACGCGCTGCTCAACCTGTGCATCAACGCGCGCGACGCGATGCCCGACGGCGGCCGGATCACGATCGAGACCGCCAACAAATGGATGGACGACCGCACCGCGCGTGACCGCGATCTTGCGCCCGGCCAATATCTGTCGATCTGCGTCACCGACACCGGCACCGGGATGACCGCCGACACGATCAAGCGCGCCTTCGATCCCTTCTACACCACCAAGCCGATCGGGCAGGGGACCGGGCTCGGCCTGTCGATGATCTACGGCTTCGCGCGGCAATCGGGCGGCCAGGTGCGGATCTATTCCGAGCTCGGGCAGGGGACCACGGTGTGCATCTATCTGCCGCGTCACGTCGGCGAGGCGGATCTGCCCGTCGTCCACGACGACGGCGCCGCACCGCATGACGGCGAGGGCGCGACCGTGCTGGTCGTCGACGACGAGGCGAGCATCCGGCACCTCGTCGACGAGGTGCTCGAGGAGACGGGCTATAGCGTGATCGGCGCCGCCGACGGCGCCGCGGGGATCAAGATCCTCCAGTCCGCCAAGCGGATCGATCTGCTGATCACCGACGTCGGCCTGCCCAACGGCATGAACGGCCGCCAGGTCGCGGACGCCGCCCGCGCGCTGCGGCCCGGGCTCAAAGTGCTGTTCATCACCGGCTATGCCGAGAATGCCGCGGTCGGCAACGGCCATCTCGAACCGGGGATGGAATTGCTGACCAAGCCCTTCGCGATGAGCGATCTGGTGCGCAAGGTGCAGGAAATGCTCGCGCCTTCGCCCGGCGGCTGAGCGTCGTCGCGCCGAACTTTTTTTGGCGGTGGACCAGCGCTACGGCGTGACGGCGCGCGCGGAGCATGCGACGACGCCCCGATCTGAGGAGACCATCGCCATGAAGACCCGTGCCGCCGTCGCGTTCGAGGCGAAGCGCCCGCTCGAGATTGTCGAACTCGATCTCGAGGGCCCCAAGGCCGGCGAGGTGCTGGTCGAGATCATGGCGACGGGCATCTGCCACACCGACGCCTATACGCTCGACGGGCTCGATTCGGAGGGCCTGTTCCCGAGCGTGCTGGGGCATGAGGGCGCCGGCATCGTGCGCGAGGTCGGGGCGGGCGTCACCTCGGTCAAGCCGGGCGATCATGTCATTCCGCTCTACACCCCGGAATGTCGCCAGTGTAAGGCGTGCCTGTCGGGCAAGACCAACCTCTGCACCGCGATCCGCGCCACCCAGGGCAAGGGGCTGATGCCCGACGGCACGACGCGCTTCTCCTACAAGGGCGCGCCGATCTTTCATTATATGGGCTGCTCGACCTTCTCCAACTTCACCGTGCTGCCCGAGATCGCGGTCGCCAAGATCCGCGACGACGCGCCGTTCAAGACCAGCTGCTACGTCGGCTGCGGCGTCACCACCGGTGTCGGCGCGGTGGTCAACACCGCCAAGGTCCAGGTCGGCGACACGGTGATCGTGTTCGGGCTCGGCGGGATCGGGCTCAACGTGCTGCAGGGCGCGCGGCTGGCGGGGGCGGGGATGATCGTCGGCGTCGACATCAATCCCGACCGCGAGGCCTGGGGCACGCGCTTCGGCATGACCCACTTCGTCAATCCCAAGACCGTCGAGGGCGACATCGTCGCGCATCTCGTCGCGCTGACCGACGGCGGCGCGGACTATACGTTCGACTGCACCGGCAACACGAATGTGATGCGCCAGGCGCTCGAGGCCTGTCACCGCGGCTGGGGCACCTCGATCGTGATCGGCGTGGCCGAGGCGGGCAAGGAGATCTCCACCCGCCCGTTCCAGCTCGTCACCGGGCGCAACTGGCGCGGCACCGCGTTCGGCGGCGCCAAGGGGCGCACCGACGTCCCCAAGATCGTCGACTGGTACATGAACGGCAAGATCGAGATCGACCCGATGATCACCCATGTGCTGACGCTCGACGACATCAACAGGGGATTCGAGCTGATGCACGCCGGCGAGAGCATCAGGAGCGTGGTGGTCTACTGACATCCCGAGTCACCCCGGCGTCCGAGCCGGGGTCTCGCTTCTTCGTTGAGGCGGTCTGGGCAGCGGAAGCCCCGGTCGAGGCTGGGGTGACGAAGAGATTGCAAGGGAAACGCATGGACACGCTATCGACCAATATGGCGTTCGGCGGCACGCAGGGCGTGTACCGCCACGCTTCGTCCGCGACGGGCACCGACATGACCTTCTCGGTCTACATCCCGCCGCACGCCGAGGGGACGACATTGCCGGTGGTCTGGTATCTATCGGGCCTGACCTGCACCCACGCCAACGTCACCGACAAGGGCGAGTATCGCGCCGCCTGCGCCGAGCTCGGGCTGATCTTCGTCGCACCCGACACCTCGCCGCGCGGCGAGGGCGTCGCCGACGATCCCGACGGCGCCTATGATTTCGGGCTCGGCGCGGGCTTCTACCTCGACGCCACCGAGCCGCCGTTCGCGGCCCAGTATCGGATGGCGTCCTACATCACCGCGGAATTGCCCGCGCTCGTTGCGGCACACTTCCCTGCGGATATGGCCCGCCAGTCGATCATGGGCCATTCGATGGGCGGCCACGGCGCGCTGACCCTGGGGCTGACCCATCCCGACCGCTACCGCGCGATCTCGGCCTTCGCGCCGATCGTCGCGCCGAGCCAGGTGCCCTGGGGCCGCAAGGCGTTCGGCGGCTATCTCGGCGCCGATCCCGCGGCCTGGCGCCGCCACGACGCGGTCGCGCTGATCGAGGATGGCGCGCGGGTGCCGGCGCTGCTCGTCGACCAGGGTGACGCGGATAAATTTCTGTCCGAGCAACTCCGGCCGGCGCTGCTGGCGCACGCCTGCGCCGCGGCCGGGATCGACCTCGAGCTGCGGATCCAGCCCGGCTACGACCATAGCTATTATTTCATCTCGACCTTCATGGCCGAGCATCTCCGTTGGCACGCCGCGCGGCTAAGATAAGTCTCGATACCGTCATTGCGAGCCGCACCCCCGGGCCGGGCCCGGGGTCGCCATGACGCGTTCGGGAAGATCGACTACGCCGCCAGCGCGTAGCGCCGACAATGGTCGAGATAGGCCGCCTCGTGCGTGCCGGCGAGCGAGACCACGCTTTCCCACAGCCAGGTCGGCGCGTCGATCGATCCGGCGCGGTCGGTGTCGAGCAGGGCCAGCCAGTCGCGCCGCGTCGCGTCGTCCATCTGCCGGGCGTGCGCCTTGCCGACGACGAAGGCGAGATAGCGCGCGGCCTTGACCGCCTCGCTATGGCCGAACTGCTCGATCTCGATCTTGAGGTCCTGCGGCGCGAGCTCGCGGATGAACAGCGAGCGGCCGAGCATCCGCACCGGGATGATGCGGTCGCCGAGATGCGGCGACAGCGCACGGGCGGCGGCGGCGACGCGGTCGCCATTGTCCTTGGGCATCTTGGCGCCGGGGCTCGCGGGGGCGATCGGTGCGGTCGCCTCCTTGAGGTCGACCAGCGCATAGTCCGATCGGCCCTTGGCGTTCTTGAGCCCGAGGATCGCGGCGAAGCGCCATAGCCCCAGCGAGCTGCAGCCCTTCATCCAATAGGCGGCATCGACCAGCCGGACCTCGCGGTCGAGGTCCTTATGATCCAGCGACAGCACAAGGTTGGCGACGCCTGGATCCTCGAACACGTCCTTGAGCGCGGCGCGCTCCTTGGCGTCGAGCGCCCAGAATTTGCGCCCGAGCGGGATCGTCGGTTCGACCGCGTCGAGGCGTTCGCGGGCGAGATGCCGCCAGCGCCGCCCGATCGCCCGCTTGCGCACCGAGGTGACGACCTCGGGCTCGGGGCCGGATGCGCCGCTGGTCGGGTCCTGCATCGCCGCGGCATAGCCCTCGATCATCGCCTCGATCATCCGCGCCGTGGTGACGCCGGGGAGGTCGGAGCCGCGCGCGGCGGTCGCCAGCGACAGGCCGAGCCGGATCAAATCGTGCGCGGGGTTGCCGATCACCGCCTGGTCGAGATCGCGGATCTGCACCTCGACGCGACCGTCGCCCGCGGCGATCGGGCCGAGATTGCCGAGATGGCAGTCCCCGCAGATCCAGATCGACGGCCCCTGCGGCACCCGCCGCGCGCTCGGCGAGGCGGCGAGCCATTCGTAGAATTTGGCGGTGTTGCCGCGGACATAGGCATGCGCCGAGCGCGCCATCTTGAGCGTGCGCTTGGCCTCGAGGATGGTCGCGCGTTCGGTGATGTCGGGCGTGGGCTGGGGCATGCTGGCAATTGTCCTCGATAGATGAACGCTCAACGACCGGCGCGGCGGTTCGGCTTCGTTTAGGCCATATATTTCAGGGTGATGGTCCAGGACCGAATGCCGCGCGTTCAGATGTCGCAAGCCCGATGCCGGGCGACAGGAGATGCGATATGGCGACGACACTCAAGGCCCATTTCGAGACGCGGCGCGACGCCGACATGACAGTCGAGCGGCTGGTCCAGGAATTCGGCGTCGAGCGCACCGATATCTTCGTCACCACCACCGGCGGCGAGAACAGTGCGGGCGAAGAGACGGCGGGATCGGACGGCGAGGCCGGGCAGCCGGCTCCCGAGGCGCGCGACGATGCGGCGCTGCATGGCCCGATCGAGGTCTCGGTCGATCTCGAGGACGAGGGCAAGGTCGCGGATGTCCGGTCGGCCTTCGCCGAATTCGGTGCCGCGGATCTGGCGGAAGGCTGAGCGACACGATCTATCGGATCAGCAGCCCTCGTCACCCTGGCCTTGCGCCGGGGTGACGGGGTTGTGGCCGCTGCGTCACCGACGACGCAGCGGCCTTAGCTCATTTGTCGGCGCGCAGCAGCGCGGTCTCGGCGAGATGCTCGGCGATGAACCAGACCTGCGGCTCGTTGGTGCGGATCACATTGCTGACGAGCAGGTCGTTGGTGCCGTCGTCACCCGATTCGTCGGCCTGGTCGGCGCCCTCATGCGCCTGGCGCAGGATGATCTCATGCGCCTCGAGCAGACGCGACAGCTGCGTCGGCACGTCCTCGCGGCCCTTGGGTGGGCGGGGGATCTTGGTCATCTCGGCGACATCGGGTGCCATCGCGATGCTGATCCCGCCGAGCGCCATGATCCGCTCGGCGATCATGTCGACGAGCTCGACCTGCGCCTCATAGTGCGTGTCGAGCAGCAGATGGAGCTGGTAGAAGGTCGCGCCCGACATCTGCCAATGATGCTTCTTGTACATGTCGCGGAGCGTCATCGTGTCGGCGAGCATCTGGTTGAGCGTCGCGACGCTCTGCGTCCGCGCATTGTCCTCGAGCGCGAGCGGCAGGTTCTTGAGCGTGCCATAGGGCTGGATTTCGCGATATTCGACCTTGTACTGCGGCTGGGCCTCGGTCGTCGGTTTCGCTGCGGCGGGTTTCCTGGCCATGTCTGTTTTCCCTTCCCGGACGGCAGGATGCGCCGCCAATTGGTGCTGCTCAAACGGCACCGGCGCGATTAAGTGCCGATGCCGTTGAGACATTTGATGGTGCCGCCGCCGGGCGAACCCAGCGGCGGTGGTCGTCAGGCCGCGGCGGGCGCGAGAAAGGCCGCGGCGTCGAGATCGGTGGTCAGTTCGCGATCCCACAGGCGAAGCTGCCCGCAGGTCTTGACGAACGTCTTGGCGTCGGCGGCCTTGCCGAGCTCGATCAGCCCCGCGTCCATGTCGTCCTCGCCGATCCCGGCCTTGTCGATCAGCGGTAGCGCATCGGCGGTATAGCCGATGAACTTGCTGTGCCCGAAGGCGTCGCTGACGAAGTCCTTGGCGGTCTTGTCCTTGGCGAGCATCGCCGCGCCATCGACCGACAGCACCAGCGCGACGGCATCATAGAGGATCGACGGTCCGCCATCGATCTTCTGCTTGCCCTCGACCAGCGTGCCGTCGTCGAGCGTCGCACCCGCGACCTTGGGGGTGATGATCTCGTACACCGCCTTGGCAGCGACGACCGCATCGATCAGCGCGGTGACGATCGCCGCCTCGGCGCCGTCGGTGACGAGAATGCCGAGCTTGCGGCCCTCGAAACTGCCCTTGGCGGTCTTGGCGATGCTGAGCGCATCGGACGGCGGCAGGTCGGTGCGCGTCTCGACCGCGGCGGGGGCCGGCGCCGGCATCGCCTTGAGGCCGAGACCGGTCGCGACGGTCTGCGCGAGCTTCGCGTCGATGTTGAGCAGATGCCCGACCATCAGCTCGCGGATATCGACGCGCTCGACCTTGGAGAGCTCGAACACCAGCGCGTCGCCGATATGCTTCTGCTCGATGTCGGTCTGGCTGATGAAGAACTGACGCGCCTGGCTATAATGGTCGGCGAAGCTCGCCGAGCGCACCTGCGCCTTGCGACCGGTCTCCTCGGCGGCGAAATGCTTGTAGCCGGTGGTCGGGCTCTCGCGCGGGCCGGCCCAGCTGTTTGGCTCGTAATTGGCGCGACCCTTGGGGTTGCGCATCGCCATGTGGCCGTCCTGCTGGAAATTGTTCACCGGCACATGCGGCTGGTTGATCGGGATGTGCGTGAAGTTCGGGCCGCCGAGGCGCTTGAGCTGCGTGTCGAGATAGGAGAAATTGCGGCCCTGGAGCAGCGGATCGTTGGTGAAACCGATGCCGGGTACGACATTCTGCGTGCAGAAGGCGACCTGCTCGGTCTCGGCGAAGAAATTGTCGACGACGCGGTCGAGCACGAAGCTGCCGATGATCTTGAGCGGGATCTGGTCCTCGGGGATCAGCTTGGTCGAATCGAGCACGTCGAACTCGAACTTGTCCGCGAACTCGTCGTCGAACAGCTGGACGCCAAGCTCCCACTCGGGCGGCGTGCCCATCGTGATCGCGTCCCACAGGTCGCGGCGGTGATAGTCGGGATCGGCCCCGTTGATCTTGACCGCCTCGTTCCACAGTACCGACTGCAGCCCGAGCTTGGGCTTCCAGATGAACTTGACGTAGGTGCCCTTGCCCTCGGCGTCGATCAGCCGGAAGGTGTGGACCCCGAAGCCCTCGATCATGCGGAACGAGCGCGGGATCGTGCGGTCGGACATGATCCACATGATCATGTGCATCGATTCCGGGGTCAGCGAGATGAAGTCCCAGAAATTGTCATGCGCGGTCTGCGCCTGCGGGAAGCCGCGATCGGGTTCCTGCTTGGCGGCGTGGATCAGATCGGGGAATTTGATCGCATCTTGGATGAAGAACACCGGGATGTTGTTGCCGACGAGGTCCCAATTGCCCTCCTTGGTGTAGAATTTCATCGAGAAGCCGCGCACGTCGCGCGCCAGATCGGGCGAGCCCTTGTTGCCCGACACGGTCGAGAAGCGGACGAACATCGGGGTCTTCTCGCCGACCTCGGACAGGATCTTGGCGGTGGTGATGTCCCCGAGCGATTCGGTCAGCGTGAAGGTGCCGTGCGCGCCGAAGCCGCGGGCATGGACGACACGCTCGGGGATACGCTCATGATCGAAGTGGAAGATCTTCTCGCGGAAGTGGAAATCCTCGAGCAGCGCAGGGCCGCGCGCGCCGACCTTGAGATGATTCTGGTCGTCGGCGACCGGAATGCCCTGCTGTGTGGTCAGCACCTCGCCGTCGGCACCGGCGATCTGGTGGGTCTCGCCCCCTTCGCCGATGATCGTCTCGAAACTGGTCGCCTGCGATGCAGCGCCCGTATCCTTGCCCAATGTCTTTGCCATGATCCGCGAACCCTCTGTGTGCACCTCTCAAAAGCGCACGCGCGTCGAGAGAGTTGCCGGATAATCGGGAATGTTAACCTAGAGCATAACGATTGTCCGCTGCCCACCGTGCCCGGTCGGTAGGCCTGCCGAGATCGCATCATCGCGTCGCGGTTTCCGCACCGCGCGCGCGTTTGTGGGGTCCGGCTGCGCAACCTCGACGGGTGCGGAACATTGGGAGCGGCGGGACGATCGCTATCGCCATTCAAGGAGACGTGATGATGGAAATGCGGAAATTGGGCGCGCAAGGCCTCGAGGTCTCCGCGCTCGGGCTGGGCTGCATGGGCATGTCCGAATTCTACGCCGGGCGCGACGAGGCGGAGTCGATCGCGACGATCGACCGCGCGCTCGATCTCGGCGTCACCTTTCTCGACACCGCCGACATGTACGGCGTCGGCGCCAATGAGGAACTGGTCGGCCGCGTCGTGCGGCAGCGCCGCGAATGGGTCGTGGTCGCGTCCAAGTTCGGCAATGTCCGCGGCGCCGACGGCAGCTATCAGGGCATCAACGGCCGGCCCGACTATGTCCGATCCGCTTGCGACGCGAGTCTCAAGCGGCTCGGGCTCGACGTGATCGACCTCTATTACCAGCACCGCGTCGACCCCAATGTCGCGATCGAGGAGACGGTCGGCGCGATGGCCGAGCTGGTTCAGGCCGGCAAGGTCAAATATCTGGGTCTCTCCGAGGCCGCGCCCGCGACGATCCGCCGCGCGCACGCCGTCCACCCGATCTCGGCGCTGCAGACCGAATATTCGCTGTGGAGCCGCGATCCCGAGGCGGAGATCCTGCCGACGCTGCGCGAGCTCGGCATCGGCTTCGTGCCCTACAGCCCGCTCGGCCGCGGCTTCCTGACCGGCCAGTTCAAGTCGGCCGCCGACATCCCCGAGGACGACTATCGCCGCAACGCGCCGCGGTTCCAGGGCGCGGCGTTCGACAGCAATCTCGAGCTCGTCCGTGCGATCGAGACCATGGCCAACAATAAGGGGTGCACGCCGGCGCAGCTCGCGCTGGCCTGGGTGCTCGCGCAGGGCCTCGACGTCGTGCCGATCCCGGGCACCAAGCGCCGCACCTATCTCGAGGACAATCTCGGCGCGCTGAATGTTACGCTGAGCGCCGCCGATCTCGCGCGGATCGACGAGATCTTGCCGCCCGGCGCCGCCGAAGGCACCCGCTATGCGGCGCCGCAGATGGCGTCGCTCAACCTGTGAAGCGTGCGCGGCCGCTCCGGCGGCCGCGTTTCGCCCGTTCAGCGGGGCGTCATCCCTTCGTCCGCCCGCCGGCGGCCGCGATCGCGGCGACCATCGGCGCATTGCCCTGTGCCTCGGCGACCGACGCCGCGCTGTTGCCGGCCGCGTCGGTCACGCCCGGATCGGCGCCGGCGGCGAGCAGCATGTCGACGATCGCGGCGTGCCCGAACAGCGCGGCCATCATCAGCGCGGTTTGGCCGGACTCGTTACGCAAGTTCACGTCGGCGCCGGCCTCGATCAGCAGCGCGGCGATCTGCGGATAGCCTTTGAAGGCGACCCCCATCAGCGCGCTGTTGCCGCGCGCGGAGTCGACGAGATCGACCGAGCCGCCGCGGGCGAGCAGCAAGGCCGTCGTCGTCGCCTGGCCGCTGTAGCTGGCGAGGATCAGCGGCGTGAACCCCTTCGCGTCGCGCGCATTTACGGCGACGCCGGCGTGCAGCAGCGCCGGGATCACGTCGTCGCGACCACTCCGCGCGGCATCCATCATCAGTTCGACCAGCCGCTCGGGGGAGGGCAGCGGCCGGGGTTCGTCCGAGGAAACGGTGTCGGTCATGGTCTGGCTCCGCATTCGGCCGGCCTATCCGATCGATCGTGCCGGAAACCGTCCAGCCGGGATTCGGTTCATCGCGCCTTTTCAACGCCGCCACGATCGGTTGCGGGAGCTCGCCGCTTTGCTTGCGTTCGGCGGTGGCGCCTTTCATGACGTCGATGTCCTGCAAGCGGAGACGGATATGGCGTGCTTTGTCCTGGTGCATGGCGGCGGTCATGGCGGCTGGTGCTACGCAAAGGTTGCAGCGCTGCTGCGCGCGGCCGGGCACGACGTCTATACGCCCACGCTGACCGGGCTCGGCGAACGCAAGCATCTGCTGACGGTCGATACCGATTTGTCGACGCATGTCGCCGACATCGTCAACACGCTCGTCTATGAGGATCTGCGCGACGTGCTTCTAGTCGGGCACAGCTATGGCGGGATGGTGATCACCGGCGTTGCTGACCGCGCGCCCGAACGCATCCGCGAGCTGGTCTATCTGGATGCGGCGCATCCCCGCGACGGTGAGTCGCTGGTCGATACCGCGCCGCAGGCGATGGCGTTCGCGCGGGCGTCGGCACGGATCGTCGACGGCATCGAACTCGCGATGTGGCCGACCGAGGAGATGATCGCGGCGATGGGGTGCCACGATCCCGCCGACGTCGCCTTGCTGCGGGCGCGGATGATGCCGCATCCATGGAAGGCGTTCGAGGAGCGGCTGCGCTTCGTCAATGGCGAGGCCGCGGCGCGGCTGCCGCGGACGAACGTCAACTGCAGCGCGTCGCTGCAGCACAGCTCGCCCGACGACCGCGCTCGGCAATGCGACGGGCATCGCAATGTCGAGATCGATACCGGCCATGATCTGATGATCACCGAGCCGCGGCGGGTCGCGGATATCCTGCTCGACGTCGCCGGCAGCTGATCGTGGCGCGTCGGCGCCTATCCGTCGTGCCTCACGTGCCGCGCAGCATCTGCATCACGCGGGCGCGGATCCGGCCATAATTGTCGGGGCGTAGCGGGCCGAGCAGGCCGTGCTTCTCGGGCGGCAGATGCGCGAGCGGATGGCCGTCGCTGCGAAACACATAATGGTCGAAGTGGGATCGCCAGGCGGCCCGTTCGGGCGCGGGCCGCTCGGCGATCGCGATCATCGCCAGCAGCAGCGTCGCATAGGGCGCATCGGGTCCGGCGCTGAACGCGTCCCACCAATGATTGACCAGGCCGTTGAAACCGCTGGTGGCGTCGACCTGATGCCACCATAATTTCGGCAGATACAGCGCGTCGCCGGGGTCGAGGTCGGCGATGATCGCCTGATCGGCGATGGTCGTGAAACGCGGGAAGCGCGGATCGCTGCGCGGCGCCGAGGTGGCGAGGCTGGTCGGTTGGCCCGCCATGGTGTGGTCGATCGGACCGACATACAGATCGCCGATTGCCTCGGGTGGATAGAGCGTGAAGCGGCGTCGACCCGCGACCACGCAGGCGAGGTTGTCGAGCGTGTCATAATGCGTCGCGATCGTCGAGGCATGCCCCAGCCAGATCCGCGCACTGCTGGGCTGCGACAGCAGCGCTGGCCGATTGGCAGCCGAGAAGCCGGGCAGATAGGCGTTGATCGGTAGCGAGCCGACGTACAGCGAGGGTGCTGCCGGGTCGTCGCGCGGGGCGAGCATGGCGGCCAGCGCGTCGGCGAAGCGCATCCGCCGCCGGATGAAGTTGAAGCCGTCCGGCGCATCGCCATAATCATAGCGGCCGGCGATGCCCGGCGGCCCGACAAAGGCCTCGACCTCGGCACCCGCGTCGAACGGCGAGAGATAGGCGGCGAGCGCGGCGGTGCCCTGCGCCGCGGCGGCCACCACCGGCCAGTCGCGGGCGAGGCCGCGCAGGATGACGGGCCGACACGGCGAGACGATGTCACGCAGGAAGGCGTCCGGTCCGGCAACGCCCGCGGCGTCGATCTCGGGCGCCGTCGCCATCTCAAAGCACCCCGGCGCCAAGCGGGGCGGCATCGCCCGCCAGTCGCGCATTCTTGATCGTCGCAAGCCGGGCGATATTGCGAAACGAGGCGATGATCAGATAGATCAGCTGGAGATAGCCGCGGTGAAACAGGTCCACTATGACCTCGTCGTCGAGACCGCGCAGGCGATCCTGGCTGATCGTATAGAGGCCCTGGAGCGTCCGGCGGCTGCCGTCGTCGAAGCTCAGGCCGATGTCGACGGGCTCGACCAGCTTGTGGTCGAGCACCATATGGATGAACGCCTCTGTCGGTTCGGCCCCGGCGCGGAAGGTGCCGAGCGCGGCGATGATCCGCTGGAGCGGCGACGCGGGTTCGCCGTCCGGCGTGAACAGCGCGTCGCCGTCGAGATCGGCGGTCACGCGCGGGCTGTCCAGATCGACCGCGAGGCCGGCCTCGCCGATGTAGAAGCCGGTTCGCGTGCGATCGAACGGGCAGTGGCCGAGCGTGATACCCTCGGGGCCGTCGAACAGGTCCTCGCCTGGGTCGATGCCCAGCATTGCGCCGCAAAAGAAGCGCCCGGTTTCCGGGTCCTTGGACAGCAGGATAGGCAGATCGCCGGCCAGCAGGGGGATTTCGACCGTCACGATCGGGCTGAACCGCTCGGCGGCGCATCCCCGGCCCAAAGGCTTCGCGATCAGGCGGAGATGACGATGATGAGCGCTATCAAGCGTGACGATATTCGGCATTGTCTCTCCGTTGATTTGATATCCCACCCGCGCGACTCTTGCGGTCGCCCTGTGACCAAGTCCCTGTTTCGCAAGTCACGCTGCAATGCGACACAGTCAGAAATATTTCAAAGATGACCAATTCGAGTATTGATAGCGCTAACGTCGCGGCGTATCCAGAGCGCAGATAGTCTTCTGGGGAGGAGAATCGGCGGCTGCGCAAGACCGCCTGCGTCTACAGCCATAGCATAGCGACAATAAACGGCAGGTCCGAAGAGGCTTGTCGTGACCAGGGAGGATGCGACTGCCGGCCGACGACCAGTCGGGTGCGCGAGCACTTGCGCGCGAATGACACGGCAGCGTGTGTTTGTCAGACCGCACACGGGAGAGGGAACGTGGCTCAGGCTCACGACATCATCATGACGCGTCATCGGCAGCCGGCAGCGCGGCGCAATGCCCTGCTGTGGGGGGCGTCGTTGCTCGCACTAGGCTATGCCGCCAGCAGCGCGAGCGCGCAGGCCGCGCCGCAAAACGGCACCGCCCCGCCGACATCGCTCGGCGCCTCGGTCAACAGTGCGCCGCCCACCGGAACGGGCGTCGCGCCGGTCGACAATGGCACCGCGACCGACAGCGATTCCGCCGCCGCCGCCGGGGCACCCAAAAGCGCCGCGACCTCGCCGTCGGATTCGCAGCGCAATGGCGAGATCGTCGTCACCGGTCTGCGCGGTTCGCTCCAGCGCAATCTCGACATCAAGCGCGAGTCCGCCGGGATCGTCGATGCGATCTCGGCCGAGGACATCGGCAAATTCCCGGACTCCAACGTCGCCGCCGCGCTCCAGCGCGTGCCGGGCGTGTCGGTCAGCCGCGGCACGACCAGCCTCGGCGGCCTGCCCGGCACCACCGGCGATGCCACCGCGATCACCGTGCGCGGCTTCGGACCCGAGTTCAACGAGACGCTCTATGACGGCCGGCCGGTGTCGTCGGGCACGAGCAAGCGCAATTTCGATTTCAGCACCGTCGGCGCCGATTTCGTCGGCGAGCTCGACATCCTCAAGACCCCCGACGCGGCGCTGACCGCGGGCGCGATCGGCGCGACGATCAACATCAAATATCCCAAGCCCTTCGATCATCCCGGCCTGCGCATCGCGGGGTCGGCATCGGGCTCGATCAACGACGGCGCGGGCAAGGTCGCGCCCGCGGGCGGGCTGCTGGTCAGCGACACGTTCGACGACGACAAGTTCGGCATCCTCGCCGACGTGATCTACACGCAGCACAAGACCGAGACCAACCACATCAACAACCAGGGCTGGGAGGGCGGCTATTACGCCGCCTGCCAGCTCACCCCGACCTGCACCGACGCGCAGCTCGCCAACAAGACGATCCCCGGCTTCTACAGCCAGGATTACGGCATCTATCAAGAGCATACCACCGACACCCGGATCGACGGCCGGATCGCGCTGCAATGGCGGCCGAGCGACAATCTGCTGTTCACCGTCGACGACAATTATTCGCGCGAGAAGGTGCGGGCGGATCAATATGGCGACAGCGTCTGGTTCAACCAGGGCAATCTGCGCGACGTGCAGCTGGATTCGAACGGCACGACGCTCAACTTCATGCAGACCAACTCGCCGACCGACTTCCAGGGGCAGATCAACCAGCAGGTGCTGCAGAACAACCAGCTCGGCGCCAACGTCAAATGGGACGCGACCGACCATCTGAGCGTCGTCGCCGACGGCAGCCGGTCGCGCTCGTGGCTCAACCCCGACGGCCAGTTCAGCAGCCTCGACGTCGACGTCGGCTATGGCGGCACCAACGCCAGCACGATCGGGCTCGTCAACAACGGGTCGAGCGGCATACCGACGCCGACCGGGATCGGCCCCGATGGCAATGCCGCGAACTTCCTCGGCAACGGGATCATCGGCTCGCACGTCGTGCCGATCACCAGCCAGCGCAACCGCGACACGGTGACGCAAGGGCGGCTCGAGGCGGCGTGGAACCAGGACGGGCTCAAGATCCGGCTCGGCGGCCAATATGTGAAGGACGTGTTCCAGCTGTCGAACTACGACACCTTCACCAACAATTTCTGGCAGGCCTATTCGGGCTACGGCCCGGCCAGCGGTTCGGCGACGGGCGTCGCGCTGCCGTCCAACCTGTTCAGCGGCAGCTTCAGCACGGCCGGTTTCATCCCGGGCTTCTCGGGCGGCGGCGGTCTGCCGCCCCGCGTGCTGATGTTCGATCCCTATGCGGTGCTCAGCTATCTACAGGGGCTGGGCAATCCGCAGACGATGAACATCCCGGGCTATAATTACAGTTCGGTCAACGGCTTCACCGGCACCTACGACACGGTGCTCAACCCGGCGAGCTACCAGCGGATCAGCGAGCAGACCTGGTCGGGCTATCTGACGATCAAGCAGGACACGCATATCGGCGCCATGCCCTTCCACATCAATCTGGGCGCGCGCGAGGAGGTGACCAAGGTCGTGTCGGCGGGGCTCGGGCAGCTGCCGACGTCGCTCGCGATCCAGCCCGGCGACATCACCGCCTTCCTGATCACCTATACGCCGACCACCGCGGTCTCGACGACGCACAAATATTCCTATTTCCTGCCCAATCTCGATCTCGGGCTCGAGGTGACCGACAAGCTCAAGCTGCGCTTCGACGCGTCTCGAACGCTGACCCGGCCGGCGCTGAGCCTGCTTACCCCCGTGCTCAACGTGCCCAACACGCAGCGCGTCGGCGCCCTGGTCGCAACCGGCGGCAATCCCAAACTCAATCCCTATCTCGCCGACAATTTCGACGTCGGTGCGGAATGGTATTATCGCCGCAACAGCTATGTGTCGGTCGATCTGTTCGCCAAGCGCGTCACCAACTTCATCGTCGGCGGCTCGATCCAGGAGCCGATCAACGGCGTCATCGATCCGACCACCGGGCAGCCGGGATCGTTCACCGTGACGCGGCAGGTCAACGGCCCCTCGGCGGTGATCAAGGGGGTCGAGCTCGCGGTCCAGCACGTCTTCGCGGACACCGGCTTCGGCTTCACCGCCAACGCCACCTTCGTCGAGACCAACAAGAAATATGATCCCAAGAACCTCACCGTCAGCGGCTTCGCGGTGACCGGTCTGGCCAATTCTGCCAATTTCGTCGGCTTCTACGACAAGAACGGGTTCCAGGCGCGCGTCGCGGTCAATTGGCGCGACGAATATCTCGACCATTTCGGCCAGACCCAGAATAATTCGGCGTTCGGCACCGAGCCGACCTTCGTCAATGCCAGCACGCAGGTCGATTTCAGCAGCAGCTACGACATCAGCAAGCGGATCAACCTGTTCTTCGAGGCGCTCAACCTCAATGACGAGACTCTGGTCACGCACGGGCGCTACAAGAACCAGATCCTCGACGCCTTCCGCTATGGCCGCCGCTTCACCGTCGGCGTGCACTTCCGTTTATAGGGCCCCCTCCTGGCGGGGAGCCGATCCTGGTCGGCTCCCCGGCTTTTTGACGGTATTGCGGGAGCAGCTCGGCCGATGCAGGATGGCAGCATGATCACGCCGGTGCGCGATATCGTCATCGTCGGCGGGGGCACCGCGGGCTGGCTGACCGCGGGTGTGATCGCCGCGCGGCACAAGGCGCGGATCGCGGCGGGCCGTGTGTCCGTGACGCTGGTCGAAAGTCCCAACGTGCCGATCATCGGGGTGGGCGAGGGGACGTGGCCGACGCTGCGCGCGACGCTCGAGAAGATCGGCGTGTCCGAGACCGACTTCTTCCGCGAGTGCGACGCCGCCTTCAAACAAGGCGCCAAGTTCGCGCGCTGGGCGACGGGGGCCGACGACGACGCCTATTATCATCCGCTCATGCTGCCGCAGGGCTTCACCCAGTTCAATCTCGCCCCGCATTGGCTGCAGGACGGACAGGGCCGCAGCTTCTGCGACGCGGTGTGCGCACAGGGGCAATTGTGCGAGGACGGGCTTGCCCCCAAGATGATCACCACGCCCGAATATGAGGCGGTGGCGAACTACGCTTATCATCTCGATGCCGGCAAGTTCGCGCCTTTCCTCCAGAAACATTGCACGACCAAACTGGGCGTCCGCCATATCCTCGCCGATGTCGGCGAGGTTCGCCTGGCGGAGAATGGCGACATCGCCTGCGTCGTCACCGCGCAGGCCGGCGCCATCGACGGCGACCTGTTCGTCGACTGCACCGGCTTTTCGGCGCTGCTGCTCGGCAAGACGCTCGGCGTCCCGTTCCGCGACTGCGGCGACGTGCTGCTCTGCGACACCGCGCTGGCGGTGCAGGTGCCGTACGCCACCCCCGACGATCCGATCGCCTCGCACACCATCTCGACCGCGCAGCAGGCCGGCTGGATCTGGGATATCGGGCTGCCGACGCGGCGCGGCGTCGGCTATGTCTATTCGAGCCGGCACAGCGGCGAGGCGGACGCCGAGGCCGAGTTGCGGCGCTATATCGGCCCGGCACATGCCGCGCTGCCGATCCGCAAGATCGCGATCCGCTCGGGGCATCGCGAGATCTTCTGGTCGCGCAACTGCGTCGCGGTCGGGCTCGCGGCGGGCTTCCTCGAGCCGCTCGAGGCCTCGGCGATCGTGCTCGTCGAACTGTCCGCCAAGCTGATCGCCGAGCAGATGCCGGCCTGCCGCGAGGTGATGGACATCGTGGCGGCACGCTTCAACGAGGTCACCACCTATCGCTGGGGCCGGATCATCGATTTCCTCAAGCTCCATTATGTGCTCAGCAAGCGCACCGACAGCCGCTTCTGGACCGACAATGTCGATCCCGCCACGGTGCCGCCGCGATTGCAGACATTGCTGCGCCTGTGGACCTACCAATCGCCTTGGTTCTTCGACGAATTCGATCGGCTCGAGGAGGTGTTCCCGGCTGCGAGCTACCAATATGTCCTCTACGGCATGGGGTTTCGCACCGAGGTCGATCCGCTCGATGTCGTCGACGGCGCGGGCACCGCCGCGCGGCTGCGGCGCGAGACCGAGGCGACGACGCAGTCGCTGCGGCGGCAGATGCCGCGAAACCGGGATCTGATCCGCAAGATCCGCGACTATGGCCTGCAGACGATCTGATCACGACCCGCATCGATGGACAGGGCAGGCGGTGACTGATAAATCAGGGGTCTCGATATAGGGGTGCATGACTATGCCGGTGACGGGTATTGGCGGCCTCTTCTTCCGCGCCGCGGATCCCGGCGCGCTGTCGGCCTGGTACAAGGCGCGTTTCGGCATCGATTACGGGCGCGAGACCTGGCATCAGGCGGCCGGTCCGACGGTGTTCGCGCCATTTGCCAGCTCGACCGACTATTTTCCGGCGGACAAGCAATGGATGCTCAATCTCCGCGTCACCGATCTTGAGGGCGTGCTCGGCGATCTCGCGGCGGCCGGGGTCGCGATCCAGCGGGATCCCGAATGGGATTCGCCCGACACCGGCCGCTTCGCGCGGATCCAGGATCCCGAGGGCAATGTGATCGAATTGTGGGAGCCGCCGGCCGATTAGGGCTTGCGCGCCAGCCAGATGACGTGGCGCGGCGCATCGGCATAGTCGTTCGCCGCCAGGTCGAATTCCTCGACCGCGAAGCCGGCATCCTCGAGCCGATCGAAGAAGTCGCGGTCCGGATAGGACGACCAGACGGCGAGGATGCCGCCCGGCCGGAGCGCGTCGCGCGCGGCGCGCAGTCCCCAATTGCAATAGAGCCGGTCGTTGAGCAGGTCGATCAGCCCGTCCGGGCCATTGTCGACGTCGAGCAGGATGCCGTCGAACGCCGCCGGATTGCGCACGATCACATCGTGCACGTCGGCAATTTCGAGCGACACGCGCGGATCGTCGAGCCTGCCCTCGAACAGATGCGCGAGCGGCCCCGCCGCCCACGCCGCGACCTCGGGCACGAGCTCGGCGACGCGGATCGAGGCGGCGGGCGTCGTCGCGGCGAGCGCGGCGGCGAGGGTGAAGCCCATGCCGAGCCCGCCGATCAGCAGCCGGACGTCGGGGAGCGCGAGCCGGTCGCAGACCATGCGGGCGAGGCCCTGTTCGGAGGCGCTGTCCCAGCTCCCCATCAATTGCTCGCGACCGTACATGATCGCGAACTCCCCGTCGCGGCGCATCAGCCGCAATTGCCCGCCGTCGGGCAGCGCGGCGGTGTCGACGAGGATCGCCCATGTGTCGTCGTCTTCGAACCAGATCGGCTCCGGCGTGGCGCTTTCGAGGGTCATGACGGCGCCTTGTATGCGCCCGTACGCGGGCGGCGGATAATGGGAACGGGCGAAGGCGCGAGCGCTGAATAGGCGTGACAGAGATCAACCGACCGTCACCCGGCCTCGAGCCGGGGTGACGGTGGATGGGTTGCTACGGACGATCGCCGGCGCTGGTGGTGCGCGCCGCGCGGAATTCGCTGTCGGCGCTCCAGTTCGGCCATTCGCGGCTGGTGACGAGCTTCTGCCCGACGTCGTAGACCAGGGTCAGCGTCTGCGTCACGCCCTGCCAGTTCCAGTCGGCATGCCACTCGTCCGAGGGCTGGTGATAATGGTCGCGGACATAGGTCTGGGCGAGCGCATTGCCACGCGCCTTGCCGCCCTCGACGAGGTCGCGACCCGATTCGACGCTGACCGCGGGCACGCCGCGCTTGGCGAAGGAGAAATGGTCCGAGCGGTAGAAATGCCCGGCGGCGGGATCGGGATCGGGGGTGAAGGCGAGGCCGAGCGGCTTGCCCGCCGCGACCAGATCGTCGAGCAGGCCGAGCTTGGCGCTGCCCGAGATGGTGAAATCATGCGCGGCGCCGCTGACCGAGAGCGCGTCCATATTGATGTCGGCGACGGTGCGCCCGAGCGGATAGACGGGGTTCGCGGCATAATATTCGGAGCCGAGCAGGCCCTTCTCCTCCGCGGTCACCGCCATGAACACGACCGAGCGATCCGGCTTGGGCGCGTGTGCGAAGGCGCGGCCGAGTTCGATCAGCGCGCTGATCCCGGTGCCGTTGTCGATCGCGCCATTATAGATGCGGTCGCCGCGCGCATCGGGGGCGCCGATGCCGAGATGGTCCCAATGCGCGGTGTAGAGCAGCGTCTCGTCGGGGTGGGTCGTACCGGCGACGCGGCCGAGGATGTTGTGCGAGCGGATCACGCCGACGTCGGCGGCATAATGCGCGTCGAGCGTCGCCTTGAGCGGCACCGGCTTGAAGTCCTGGCGCTGCGCGGCGCGCTTCTCGGCGTCGAAGTCGAGCCCGGCGGCCTGGAACAGCTTGACCGCGAGATCGCGCTGGATCCACGCCTCGAGCGGGGCATGCGCCGCCTTGGGATCGGCGCGGACGATGTCGAACTGCGGGTTGGTGTTGGAATTCTTGACCGTCGCCCAACCGTAGGCGGCGGGAGCGGTCTCGTGGACGATCAGCACGCCGGCGGCGCCCTGCCGCGCGGCCTCCTCATATTTGTAGGTCCAGCGGCCATAATAGGTCATCGCCTTGCCGCCGAACGCGCCTTCGCCGGTCTCGAAATCGGGGTCGTTGACGAGCACGACCGCGATCTTGCCGTGGAGGTCGACGCCCTTGAAGTCGTTCCACTGCCGCTCGGGTGCGGTGACGCCGTAGCCGACGAACACCAGCGGCGCCTTGGCGAGGTCGACCTGCTTGGCGCCGTCGAGCGGCGCGCGCACCGCGATCTCGCTGCCCTGGGTGAGCGGCATCGCGGTGCCGCCGATCGTCATGGCGAGCTGCGGCTGGCCGACGATCTCCGAGCGCAGCAGCGGCACCTCCTGTGTCCACTGGCGCTTGCCGCCGACGATCGCACCGCCCGGTGCGAGCCCGGCCGCCTGCATCTGCTGGATGATATAGGCGACGGTCTTCTGCTCGGCGGGGGTCGCCGGACCACGGCCCTCGAACGCATCGGACGACAGCGTCTTGTCGACCGCCGACAGCCGTTCGGCGCTGAACGTCGGCGGCGGGGCGGCGGCGGCGAGGGCGAGCGGCGAGATGGCGGCGAGGAGGAGGGCCCAGTTGGTACGCATCGGTGACGGTCCGTTCGTCAGAGTGAGGCGCGACCGTAGCGGACGCGGTCCGCCGCGCAAGCATGGCGATCGCCGCTGCCCGTCGCGCACAATAAGACTTTCCAGCGCGCATCGGACCGCCTAGACGGCGCGTATCCCCGGGGGGCCGCTCATGCGCGGCTGAGAGGTGGGCAGCAGCCCACGACCCGCTGAACCTGATCCGGCTAACACCGGCGTAGGGAGGGTCCGCGGCCGGTCCGTTGTCCCTCCATGTGGAGCGGAAGCGAGACGATGGCTGACGACAACCTTCATGACTGTTGAAAATGGCGCGCGCGGTCTCGGGGCGCTGTATAGAGGTGCGGCCTGGCGCGCGCTGGCGATGCCCGCGCTGCTCCTCGCCTCCTCCGCCCATGCCGCCGCCGCGCCCGACGACACGGATCCCGCGAGCATCCGTGTCGTCGGGCGTCCTGATCCCGAGGGGCTGCTGCCGGCGCAGGCCGCACCGAAGGCGGTCAGCGCGATCTCGGCGGACTTCATTTCCAAGCAGGCGCCGACGCTCAACGCCTTCCAGCTCGTCAGCCTGCTCCCCGGCGCGAACGTGTCGTCGAGCGATCCCTACGGCCTGTCGGTGAGCTCGAGCCTGACGCTGCGCGGGCTCGGGCAGGACGAGATCGGCGTGCTGATGGAAGGCGCGCCGCAGAACGACATCGGCTATTATTACGCCTATCCCTCCCAGCTCGCCGACGCCGAGAACATCCGCCAGATCAGCCTGTCGCAGGGCGCGGTGGACATCGACTCCCCGACCGTGGGCGGGGCGGGCGGGCTGCTGTCGCTGTCGCTCGACGACCCGCACGCGCGGCGCGGCGCGCTGGTCGATCTGTCGCTCGGCTCCTATGCCGAGCGCCGCGCCTTCGTCCGGCTCGACAGCGGGACGATCGGGGCGACCGGGCTCAAGGCGTTCCTGTCCTATTCGTACAACCGCGCCGACAATTGGCGCGGCGCGGGCTTCGACACCCGCAGCCACGTCGACGCCAAGCTGCTCGACGAATGGGGCGACGGCAACCGTGCCAGCGTCTCGGTGTCGTTCAACGACGCCGACACCTCGACCTATCCGAGCCCGACGCTCGCCGACTGGCAGGCCGAGGGGCGCGGCTTCAACTACGACAAGCACTATAGCGACGGCGACACCAATTACTGGCGGCTCTACCGCAGCCCGTTCCGCAACATCTATGTGTCCGCGCCGGTGCATGTCGCGCTCAGCGACCGGCTGACGCTCGACAGCACGAGCTATGTGCAGTTCGGCTACGGCAATTCGCCTTACGGCACGACGCTGGGCGAGACGGGCAATTATCTCGGGACCGAGGCGCTCGCGCCGATCGCGCTGCCCGGCGCGGAGGGCGGCGAGGCGACGGTGCTCGGCAATTTCACCGGCAACCAGTTCCGCGCGGGCAATGTCAGCAAGCTCGGCCTCCACCTCGGCGCGCATCGGCTCGTCGCGGGCCTGTGGTTCGACGACGGCACCGATCACGACGTCCAATCCTATACGGCGATCAATGCCGACGGCCACCCGACCGACCCGTGGGGCTATGCCGACAACGCGATCCGCACCAACGACGGCCGGCTGCTCGCCTATGAGAATGAGCGTACCCGCACCGTCACCAAGGGCTTCTTTCTCGCCGACAGCATCGCGGTGACGCCGCGGCTGACGCTCGACATCGGCTTCAAGGGCGTCGACGTGCTCCACCATGGCCGCAATGATCTGCCCGGCCCGCAATCGAGGGTGCGCTTCGACAGCTTCGCCGCGCTGCCGCGTGTGGCCGCCCACTACCAGATCGACGACCGCCAACAGATCTTCGCCAACGTCACGACGAACTTCCGCGCGCCCGACGAATATACGCTCTACAACAGCTATGACGGCGGCGAGATCAGCGGGCAGGGGACGACCAAGCTCAAGAATGAATATTCGGTCTCGGAGGAGCTCGGCTACCGCTATATCGGCGCGAACCTCTCGGCGTCGCTGACCGCCTTCCACTATCATTTCCGCAACCGACAGCTGGCGACCGTGATCGACGACGGCGGCGCGCTGATCAACTCGACGATCAACGCCGGCCGCCAGACCAGCTACGGGCTCGACGGCGAGATCGACTATCGGCCCGCCAAGGGCGTCAGCCTCTACGTCTCGGGCGAATATCTGCATGCGCGGATCGACGACGACCTGCCCGTCGACGGCGACTATCTGCCGACCAGGGGCAAGCATGCGGTGTCGAGCCCGACCGTCCAGCTCGGGCTCGGCGGCACCTATGACGACGGCCGGCTGTTCGGCAGCGCCGCGCTCAAATATGTCGGCCGGCAATATGCCACCTTCACCAACGACGAGAGCATCATGGGCTATGCGACGCTCGACCTGTCGGTCGGCGTGCATCTCGCAGGACTGATCGATGCGCAGCGCACCGATCTGCGGCTCAACCTGATCAACGCGACCAACCCGCATGTGCTCTCGGGCGTCGAGGCGATCAGCACCAACGCGCAGGACACGGTCGGCCGCAACGGCACGCCGATCGCCGGATCGCCGCCGGCTTATTATGTCGGCAGCGGACGGGCGCTGGTCGCGACGGTGTCGCGGGCCTTCTAGCGATGAGGGGCCGCGCCTATACGCACGCGCTGCCGATCCGGGCAGACCGCGGATGAGCAGCGTGGCGCCGCCCTCGAGCCATCTCGTCCACGGCATGGGGCTGGCGCTCGAGACGCCGCGCTGGCCGGCGATCACGACCGCGGAGGCGGACGCGATCCTGCGCCGCTTCCCCGCAGCCGGCCGACTGGTCGGGCTGCGCTGGCATTCGCCGCGGCCCTTCTCGGCTGCGACGCTCGTCCAGACCAGCCGCGGCGAATTCCTGCTCAAGCGGCATCACCACCGGCTGCGCGACGCCGCCGGTCTGGCCGAGGAACATGCCTTCATCGCACATCTTGGCGCCGCGGGCCTTTCCGTGCCGGACATCCTGACGGCGGACAGCGGGGCGACGGCCGTGATCGCGGGGGACTGGAGCTACGAGCTGCACCGCAAGGCGCCGGGCGCCGACCTCTATCGCGACCGCCCCTCCTGGACGCCCTTCCTGTCGCACGACCATGCGCGCGCCGCCGGCGCGGCGCTGGCCCGGACGCATCGCGCGGCGCGCGACTTCGCCGCGCCCGCACGACCGCCGCGGCCGCTGGTCGCCAGTTTCACGATCCTGCCTGCCGCCGACCCACAAGCTGCCGCCGATGCCTATGTCGCGGCGCGGCCGGCGCTCGCGGCGTTCCTGGCGCCGCGGGCGTGGCAGGCGCGGATCGCGCAGCTGATCGACGCGCTGGGCGAAGGGCTGGCGGACCGCCTGGCCAACCAGCCGTCGCTTTGGACGCATAACGACTGGCATCCCTCCAACCTGCTCTGGTCCCGCGACGGCGCGGTCCGGACCCTGTTCGACTTCGGGCTGGCGACGCGGACCTGCGCGGTCCATGATCTGGCCACCGCGATCGAGCGGACCGCCATCGCCTGGCTGGACCTGGGGAACGGGCGCGACGACACCATCGCCGACGCCGATGCCGCGGCAGCCCTGATCGCCGGATATCGGACCGAGCTTCCGCTGAGCAACGACGATGTCGAGACGGTCGCGCGTCTGCTGCCGCTCGTTCATGTCGAATTCGCGCTGTCCGAGATCGACTATTTCACGGCTATCCTCGCCGATCCGGACCAGGCGGCGCTGGCGTGGGACGGCTATCTGATCGGCCATGCCGACTGGTTTTGCTCGACCCCGGGGCACGCATTTCTCGCGCAGCTGACCATCGCGGCGTCGGCCTGATGTCGTGGCTCGAGATCGTCGCGGTCGTCATCAGCTTCCTCGGAATCTGGTTTACCGCGAAGCGGTGGATGCTGTGCTGGCCGATCAACCTGCTGGCCTGCGCGCTGTACTTCGCGCTGTTCCTGGACGTGCGGCTCTATGCCGACATGGTGCTGCAGGCGCTGTTCGGCGCCGCAATCGTCTATGGCTGGATCGCCTGGGCATCGGGGAAAGCGAGCGGCGGCGATATTGCGGTCGCGCGGCTCGCGCCAGCGCCCGCGCTCGGCGGATTGCTGGCCGGCGCGGTCGGCGCCGTCGCGATCGGTTGGTTCACCAGCCGCCACACCAATGCGGCGCTGCCCTGGACCGACGCGACGCTGAGCAGTTTCAGCCTCGTCGCCCAATATTGGACGGCGCGCCGCCACGCCGCGAGTTGGCTGCTCTGGATCGTGGTCGACATCGCCTATGTCGGGATGTTCCTGTTCAAGGGGTTGCTGCTCACCGCCGGTCTCTATGCTGCGATGGTCGCACTCGCGGGGTTCGGCTATGCGCGGTGGCGGAACGCGGCGACGTCCGCCTAGCCGGTAGGACGGGCCGTTCCCGAACCGCTCGACGATCGCACCCATTTCTGCGATCGAGGCCGCGATGGCGACTTCCAATCGACTGCGGCGATCCGCGCGGATCATCATGCTCGACGAGGCGGGACGCGTGCTGCTGCTCCGCTTCGCCATCCCGCGCAAGAGCGGCCCCTATCGCTTCTGGGCAACGCCGGGCGGCGAGGTCGAGCCCGGCGAGGCGCTTCTCGCGGCGGCGCAGCGCGAACTGCTAGAGGAGCTCGGCCTCTCGCTGCCGCTTACCGGGCCGGTGCACCACGCCGCGGGCGTGTTCGAGTTCAAGCATGAGGTGGTCGACAATCGCGACGTCTTCTACCTTGCGCGCTTCGTGGGCGGACCGATCAGCCTGGGCGGCATCGACGAGGCCGAGCGATCGGTCCTGCAAGACTGGCGGTGGTGGAGCGCCGCGGAGATCGAGGCGAGCGCCGACCCGATCTATCCGCCCGATCTCGCGAGCGTGGTTCGTGCGCTAGGCGGCGATATGGAACGGGTTGTTGGCGGCGCTGCGCCGACCGACGACGATCGCCTGTCCCGATAGCGGCGCCGGGAGCGAGCGCGACCAACGCGCCGACGCTGCGGGGCGAGCCCCGCACGCGCGTCGCGTCAGATCAGCTTGGACACTTCCCAGACGATCGGCGCCCAGAGCAGGGCGGAAAGCGGTACGGCGAGCAACAGACCCCTGATGGCGCCGCCTTCGGGGCGCGCCGCCGGCTCGGAGACATGCTGCGGAAGCGCCATCGATCGGGGTTGGGCCGACCGTGCGCGCCGCCGGGGCGCGCGCGAGATCGGCGCATAGCTCACCCTGAGATTGTAATCGGCTTGTGCCATATTGCCTCTCCTCGCTTGCTTTCGTTGATCGATTAACCATCAAGGAGAAAGTTGGTTGCAAGGGGGCCGCGGCCGTCCTGCCCGGTTAGGCCAGCGCTGCTGGCATGCGGCACGCAGACGTCGAGCTTTGCCGCTATTGGCGACCGTTCACCCGGTCCCAATAGGTGAAGGCGCGATCGATCTTCTCGGCGAGCGGCGAGCGGCGGGGCGGCGCTTCCGGAAGCGCGGGCGTGGTATCCGGGCGGCGAGACTGCGGGAAGATGCCATCGACGAGCGTTTCGCTCGCCTTGGCGGCGGCGACGTCGTCGGGGGACAGGATCTGCAGGAATTCGCAGCCGACATCTGTTCCGGCGCGGCGCACCGCGCGGGCGGCGCGCACGCCGATGCCCGCGATGCCGATCGTCATCATCATGCCCGGCTGGATCTCGATCGCCCCCGACAGAAGACAGCCGGTCGTCGAGAGATCGACCAGTTCGACGTCGATCGGCAGATCGTCGATCGCGCGCAGCGTAGACGGTCGGGCAACCATGTCCCGGCTGGCCCGGTCGATCCGAATATGCCCGATAATCGCCATACACCACCCGAACTGATAGCCGCAGTCGCCGTTCGGCCTAGGGCCCAATGGTAACCGCGACGTTAACTTGCAAGCCGTTGCACAGCCTTCATTACTGTAACATGGACCGCCCTACCGCATGAATAGGGCTGCAACAATCGCGCAGCGACCGGCGCGACCGGCGCACGGCCCATCGCATCGCAGCCGTGCCAATGCGACGGCGTTCGAAGTGATGGCGTGCGCGGATCATCGTGCCGCGTATCCAGCGGCGCGGCGGGGCTGGACGGCCGCGCAAATCCCGGTATCGCGCGAAAGGCGGGCAAGCGTTGCGCGGAGAATGATCTGATGGCCTTTCCGATAGATGCCGTTCGCGCACAATTTCCGGCGCTGGCCGTGTCGGACGACGGGCGGCCGCGGCTCTATTTCGACGCGCCCGGCGGCACGCAGGTCTGTCTCGCCGCGATCGAGGCGATCGGTCACCATCTTCGCGCCGGCACCGCCAATCTCGGCGGGCCGTTCGCAACCTCGCTCGCCTGCGGCGCGCTCAGCCGCGCGGCGCATGCCGCGGCGGCCGACCTGATCGGCGGCGATGCCGACGAGATCGCCTTCGGCCCCAACATGACCACGCTGACGCTCGCCCTGTCGCGCGCGCTCGCGCAGTCCTGGCAGGCCGGCGACGAGATCGTGCTGACCCGGCTCGATCACGACGCCAATGTCGCGCCGTGGCTGCTCGCCGCGCGCGACCGCGACGTCACCGTCCGCTGGCTCGATTTCGACCTCGATAGCGGCGCCTTGCGCTGCGACGATCTCGCCGCGCTGCTGTCGTCGAGGACGAGGCTGGTCGCGATCGGCGGGGCCAGCAACGCGCTCGGAACGCTCAATGACGTCGCCGCGATCGTCGAGATCGTGCGGCGCGGCAGCGATGCCTTGATCTTCGTCGATGCGGTGCAGTCGGTGCCGCATGTGCCGACCGACGTCGCCGCGCTCGGCTGCGACTTCCTCGCCTGCTCGCCCTATAAATTCTTCGGTCCGCATATGGGCGTGCTGTGGGGCCGCACCGCGGAAATGGCGAAGATCGCGGCCTACAAGGTCCGGCCGGCGACCGAGCAGCCGGCGGCGCTGCGCTTCGAGACGGGGACGCCGTCGTTCGAGGCGCAGGCCGGGCTGGTCGCCACGGTCGACTATCTTGCGACATTACGTCCCCCGCTGCCCGTGGCGGGCGATCGACGGACCGCGTTGCGCGCGGCGATGACCGCCTGCGCCGACTATGAGGCCGGCTTGACGCAGCGCCTGCTCGACGGCCTGTCGCGTGTCGCCGGGCTGCGGCTCTACGGGCCGCCAGGCGTCGCAGGGCGGGTGCCGACCTTCGCCTTCACGATCGCCGGCCAGGCCCCGTCCGCCGTTGCCGCGCAGCTCGCGGCGCACGGAATCCACGCCTGGGCCGGCCATTTCTACGCGGTCGAGGCGATCCGGCGGCTCGGCCTTGCGGACAGCGGCGGGCTCGTCCGCGTCGGGCTGTGCCACTACAACACCGCTGCCGAGGTCGACCGGCTGGTCGAGGTGCTGGTCGCGATCGGGCGCGGGCGCGTCGCATGACCGAGGCCGATCATGAGGCGAAGCAAGGCTGCACGCACTTTCTGTCGCAGCATGTCCCCGTTGCCCCGCGGACGCTGCTCGCGACGCTGGCGGCGCATCCGGCCGCGGCCGCGCGCGCCGACGTCTATGGCGAGGGCGGGGCGGTCGGCCTGCTCGAACAGCGCGTCGTCGCGCTGCTGGGCAAGCCGAGCGGGCAGTTCTTCATCAAAGGCGTGACCGCGCAATTGTGCGTGCTGCGCGCCTATGCCGAGGCACGGGGCACGCGCAACGTCGTGATCCATCCGCTGAGCCATCTCGACCATGACGAGAGCCACGCGATCGAGCGTGTCGCCGATCTCACCGCGATCCGGCTCGGGCGGCATGCGCCGTTCACCGTCGCGGATCTCGAGCGGGTCGACGTGCCGCTCGCCGCCGTCGTCGTCGAGCTGCCGCTGCGGCGGGCGGGCTATCTGCTGCCCGATTACGACGCGCTCGTAGCGATCGCCGCCTGGTGCCGGGCGCAGCGCGTGCCGCTGCATATCGACGGCGCGCGGCTCTGGGAGGCGGCCGCCGGCTACGGCGTCCCGCTCGACCGGATAGCCGCGCTGGCGGACAGCCTCTATGTGTCCTTCTACAAGGGTCTGGGCGGGCTCGGCGGCGCGCTGGTGGCGGGATCGACGGCATTCATCGCATCGCTGGCGGCATGGAAGACACGCTATGGCGGCGATCTCTACACCGCCTATCCGCAGGCGATATCGGCGCTCATCGGACTCGATCTGCAGCTGCCGCGCATGCCCGACTATGTCGCACGCGCCCGCGCGCTCGCGAAAGGGCTCCAGTCGTTGCCGGATATCCTTCTCCAGCCACAGATACCGCACGGCAATGCCTTCCAGATCTGGATGCCCGGCGATCCCGCGGCCCTGGCGGACCGCCATCGTGCCTTTGCGCGCGCGCACAGAGTGTGGCTGTTCGGCGGGTTCCAGCCGACCGCGCTGGCGAGCCATGCGATGGCCGAAATCGTCATCGGCGACGGCTCGGATCAATATTCGATCGAGCAGGCGGTCGGCTGGATCGGCGCGTTCCTGAAGCAGCGCGACTGAACGATCCGCGCCGCCACGATAAATGTTGCAGTCACCCCACGAAGTCCGCAATCTCAACAGCATGAAACAACCGCTCCTTGCTTTGCTGCTGGTCGCCGCCGCGCCCGCCCCCGATCCTGCCGCGCTGCGCGCCACCATCACCAAGCTGGTGGCGTTCGGCACGCGCCACACCCTGTCGACGACGACCGATCCCAAGCGCGGCATCGGTGCGGCGCGGCATTGGGTGTCGGGGCGGATGGACGCGATCGGCGCGGCGTGTGGCCATTGCCTCGCGGTCGAGACGATCGGCGCGACCGTGTCGGGCCCGCGCGCACCCGCCGGGGTTCGGGTGGAGGACGTGATCGCGGTGCAGAAGGGGACGGGCGATCCCGATCGCGTGGTGATCGTTCAGGGCCATATCGACAGCCGCGTCAACGATGTGATGGACGCGACCAGCGACGCGCCCGGCGCCAATGACGACGCCTCGGGCGTGGCGCTGGTGCTCGAGGCGGCGCGTCTGCTGTCGCGTGAGAAATTCCCGGCGACGATCGTCTATGCGGTGCTGTCCGGCGAGGAACAGGGCCTGTGGGGCGGCAAGCTGCTCGCCGACACCGCGCACGCGCGCGGCTGGAAGGTCGCCGCCGTGCTCAACAACGACATCGTCGGCAACACCCACGGCATCGGCGGCGAGCATGTCGACGATGCCGTGCGCGTGTTCAGCGAGGGGATCGAGGCGGCCGCCGACGCCAAGGGCGTCAAGCAGCAGCGTGCGATCGGTGGCGAGGACGACTCCCCGTCGCGCGCGCTCGCTAAGGCGATCGTCCAGGTCGCCTCGGCCGACAAGGCGATCGGGCTCGACGTCATCGCGGTGCGCCGGCCGGACCGGTTCCAGCGCGGCGGCGACCATATCCCCTTCCTCGAGGCGGGCTATCCCGCGGTGCGCTTCACCGAGGCTACCGAGGATTATGACCGGCAGCACCAGCTGGTCCGCACCGAGAACGGTCGCCGCTACGGCGACACGATCGAGTTCGTCGACTTCCCCTATCTGGCGCGGGTGACCGCGCTCAACGTCGCGACGCTGCGGCAGCTGGTGCGCGCGCCGGCGGCGCCCGCCGACGTCACCATCGCCGGCGCGCTCGCCGACGACACGCATGTCGCCTGGAGCCCGGTGCCGGGCGCCACCGGCTACCGCGTCCGCTGGCGCCGCGCCGACCGCTTCGTCTGGACCGACATGCGCGATCTGCCCGCCTCGGCGACCGCGGCCGACCTGCCGCACGTCAACATCGACGACCATTTCTTCGGCGTCTCGGCGCTCGGCATGGGCGCGGAAAGCCTGGTGAGCTTCGCCGGTGTCCCCCCGCGCCCGGCGCCGGGCGCGACCAAATAATTGAGCCCCCTGTGACGCTCGCTCAGAATGTAAAGGCCGGCGCCCTTTCTTCCGTCATGCTGAACTTGTTTCAGCATCCCGCCTCTTCAAGACTTCGCGCTTATTGGGGCGGGATCCTGAAACGAGTTCAGGATGACGGTCTATGGTCGTTCAGGACAGGATCTTGTCGATCGCGGCGGCGGTGAGCGGATGATAGGTCGGGCGGGCGTGCGCATAGATGCGCCGCGCGATCGGCTTGCCCCAGTCGCCCTGCGATTCGAGATCGCGGTAGAGCGGCACGATCAGCAGCTGGCGGCCGACGCTGCCGAGATACTGGTCGAGCGCGGGCACGATCGGATCGTAGCGGTTGCCGATCGCCAGCGCGAACCAGGCCGAGCGCAGATAGGCATTGGGTGAGGTGGACAGGGCGAAACCCTTGTCCATCTCGGCGAGGCGCGCGGCGGTCTGCGTGCGCGGCAGGCTGTCGAGGAAGCGCAGCCATTCCTGCGTCGACCAATGCGTCGTGTCGATCGAGGCCACCGGCGCGCCCTTGTCGAAGGCGGCGACGACGGTGTCGATCCGCGCCAGCGTCGCCGAGCGGACATGCACCGCATTGTCGGGCAGCCCTGGCTGATACGCCCAGCGATCGAGCTGGAGGCTGGCCTCGAGCGCGGCATCGCCCTTGATCAGATGGGCGCGCAGGTCGGCGAGGAAGCCGGCGGTCGTCTGCGGCTGGAAGGCGTGGCGATCGAAATAGCCCTTGAGATAGGCGTCCCAGCGCGGCCGGCCGACCGCCTGTTCGATCGTGCGCAGAAAGGTCGAGCCCTTGTTATAGTCCATCTCGCCATAGGCGCCCTCGGGATCGCCGTGCAGCCTCGTGCCGGGCGCATTCGGGCCGCCGGCGGCCTTGATGTCGCGCTGGAGATTGTCCCACGACAGGTCGGCGAGCGTCGCGGCGCGTTCCTTGCCGTAGACCGCCTCGTCGATGCGGTTCTCGAAATAGACGGTGAAGCCCTCGTTGAGCCACGAGTCCGACCAGGTCGCGTTGGTCACCAGATTGCCCGACCAGCTGTGCGCGAGCTCGTGCGCGATCACGTCGACGTTGGACTTGTCGCCGGTGATGATCGTCGGCGTCGCGAAGGTCAGCGTCGGATTCTCCATCCCGCCGAACGGGAAGGAGGGCGGCAGCACGAGCACGTCGTAGCGGCCCCAGCGATAGGGGCCGTAGAGCGCCTCCGCGGCATCGACCATCTTCTCGGTGTCGGTGAGCTCATGCGCTGCGCGATCGAGCATCGTCGGCTCGGTGTAGACGCCGGTGCGCCCGGCCAGCGGACGGAAGGCGAGGTCGCCGACCGCGAGCGCGATCAGATAGGGCGGGACATTATGGTCCATCCGGAAGCGATAGCTGTGCCGGCCGGGGCCGGCGGGCTCGCCGTCCGGGGTCAGCCGCTCGGCGCTCATCACCGCGCTCAGCTCCTGCGGGACGGTGATCTTCGCGGTCCAGCTCTGGCGGATGCCGGGGCTGTCCTGCGTCGGGATCCAGCTGCGGTTGTTGATCGATTCACCCTGGCTGAACAGATAGGGTTTCGCCTTGCCCGCGGTCAGCGCCGGGGTGAGCCATTGCAGCGCGCCCGCGTCGGGGCTCGAGCGATAGCGGATCACGATTTTCCGCGCGGCGCCGATCTCGACGGTCAGCGGCGCGCCCTTGTACGGATCGCTGGCGCCGACCGACCAGTGCAGCGGACGGCCCGCCGTGTCGGTGATGCTCGCGATCGCCAGCTTGCTGTCGTCGAGCACGATCCGCGTCGCGCCGGGTGCGGCGAGGATGTCGAGCGTCGCGGTGCCCGCCATCGTGTGCGTCGAAAAATCGGCGGCGAGATCGAGATCGACATGGACGACGCGCGCGACCTGCGGCTCGGCATAGCTGAGCGCGTCGTGCGCCTCGGGCGTCGTCAGGATCGGCGAGGGCGGATCGGCCGCTGCGATCAGCGGGAGCAGCGAGACGGCGGCGAGGAGAGAGCGCATGACGAGACCTTCGACCCAGAGACGACGCATGGCTAGAGCGTATCCACCGCCATCGTGCAATCGTAAGCGCGCCCGTCCTCGATCGTCATCGCAGCGGAAGCCGGGACGACGAAGACATCCGATGGCCGATCCGCGCTACCCGAGGCGCGCCGAGGCGGGATCACCGACCGGTACGAGGATGCGCCGGCGCCGCTCAGCGCCGCAGCGCGCCCGCGAACGGCGCCAGCGTGCCGTCATTGGGGAGCGGCGCGATGCCGAGCAGCGTCATCACCAGCGGATAGACGTCGACATTGTCGAAGCCGGGCAGCACCGCCGGCACGAAGTCCGGGCCGTTGGCGATGAAGATCGCCTGCATCTCCGGCGCGGCGGGATCGAAGCCGTGCCCGCCCTTGTCGGGGTCCTTGCCGTCGCCGGGCGGCCCGTTGGCGATCGTCCAGCCGATGTCGGCCAAGCAGATGATGTCGGGGACGCGCGGATTGCGGCCGTAATGAAAGCGCGCGGGCAGCGCCGCCTTCGGCCAGCAGTGGACATGATCATGGGCGCCGGCCAGCGCCGCGGTCAGCTCCGCCCCGTGCCCCGCGACGGCATCGACCCCGGCATAAGGACCGCCGGTGATCCAGCGATAGCTGCCCGCCGGCGCGATCCGGTCGAGGCGGACGACGCGATCCGGGCTGATCGCGGCATCGCCCCGTCCATCGGCGTGCGCGGGGTGCGCTCGATCTCGTCCTGCGCGTCGGGTGGCGGCAGCTGCGCCAGCGCCCAGACCGAAGCCAGCAGCAGCGGCGCAAACAGCAGGCCGGTGGCGGCGGGCATCCAGCGTTCGCTTGCCCAGCCGCCGACGAGCAGCGCCTCGCCCGCCGACTTGACCACGCCCGAGGAGAGGATGAACGTCGCGCACAGCATTGCGCCGAGCACCTCGGACAGTCGCCGGCCTTCGAGGAAGCCGAACACCAGCCCCCAGATCATGCCTAGCGCAAGGCCGTTGAGGAAGAGTGCGGCGACACCGACGATTGCGGGCAGAACGGCGAAACCGAGCAGCGCCAATTCGGCGATGCCGATCAGCAGCAGGATCGCGCCGGCGCGCCGCGCGGGCGGCATCTCGGAGACGACCTTCACCCCGATGATCTTGGACAGCGCGTATCCCGCGACCTGGGCGATGACGAGCGTGATCTTGAAGTCGATCGCGAACGGCCAGCCCGCGACATGCGCATAGCCCGCCGCCGAGAAGGGCTTGCGATAGGCGTACATCGCGAAATAGGTCAGGAAGGCCGACAGCCCGCCGTACAGCGCGAACAGCGTCGGTGGCGCTGTGCGCAGCCAGCGCATCACCGCGCCTTCGCGGATCGGCGGCGGCGCGAAGGCGGCGGCGACGGCGGTCATGCCGGGGGTCGCTGCCCGTCGGCGATCCGCGCGGCGATCGTCTCGAGCACCGGCCAGAGATCGGCGACGCTGTCGACGACATAATCCGCACCGGCGTCGCGCAGCGCATCGGAGGCGGCCCCGATCTGCCGCGCCTGCTCATCCTGCGGCAGCGCCAGCAGCTCGTCATAGGTCAGCCCGATGCCATTGCCCGAGGCCGCGACACCGACCGTCCAGCTTCCCGCCGCCTTGCCCTCGCCGATCCCGACCGTCGCGTCGTCGACCTTCACGCAGGACCAGGCAGGCCAGACGCCGAGCTCGACCAAGGCCTTCCACAGCATCAGCGGGGAGGGGCGCCCCGCCGCGGTCTCGCCGGAGCAGACGAGGACGTCGGGGGCATAGCCTTGCGCGGCGGCAAGCGGCAGGATGTCCGCCATCATCTCGCGCGTGTAGCCCGTGCAGGAGGCGATCGGCACATTGTGCGCGCGCAGCCGCTCGACGAGCGCAAGCGCGCCGGGGATCAACGCGGCGCAGTCGCGCGCCGCCGCGCGCATGATCGGCGCGACCGCATCGTGGAGCCGCGTGACGTCGGTCTCGTCCGGCGCGACACCATGCGCCGCGCGCCACTCGCGATCGACGCGCGGCATCGCCAGGATCGCTCGGATATGATCGCGTTTGGCGCGGCCCATCTCGGCGCGGGCTTCGGCCTCGGTGATCGGCACGCCCGCCTGCTCGAACAGGCGGAGCAGCGCGACGACCGGCGCGCGGCTGCCATGATCGATCATCGTCCCCGCCCAGTCGAGGATGACGGCTCGGATCGCAAACGTCATGCATCGGCTCCCATGGTCTGATTGGTGATGGCCTGGTCGATCAGGCCACCGATCACCTCTTCGGCAAGCGCAAAGCCGGTCGACGCGCCGGTGCCGCTGGTCACGACGACGAGCCGTACGCCCTCGGCGGGCGTCTCGACGAGGCTGTGGGTCCGCGCCGAGGCATAGGTGCCGATCCACCGTTCGGTCACCGGCGGGACGGTGCCGAACAGGGCGGCGAATTCGTCGAGGATGAGGCGCTCGACGGTCTCGGATGCGAACGGATCGGGGGTCTGCGCATAATCGTGGCTGTCGCCGACGATCAGGCTGCCGTCGGCGCCCTGCGCGACGATCAGGTGGATACCGTGCGCGAGATGCGCGGGTTGCTCCGCCTCGAGCCGCGTCCGCAACGCGGCGGCCTCGGGCAGCGCGGCATAGCCGAGATAGCGCACCAGGCTGAGATCGGACATCAGCGTCGCGGGCAGGCGGTAACCCGGCGAGGCGAGCCGCAGCATCTGCAGCTTGCAGCGGGTCAGCCCGCCCTTCGCCAGCGTCTCGGGGAACAGGGTCGCGAGATCGTCGCCGGGGCAGACCACGATCGCCTCGGCATGGAGGGTGCCGGCGCTGGTCTCGATACGACCGGTGCCGACGCCGTGCACCGCAACACCGCGCCGGATCGTGACGCGCCCGCTCGCCTCGAGCCACCGTGCGAGCGCGGGAACCGCATCACGCGACTCGACGCGCAGGTCGACCGGGCTGAACAATCCGCCCGCGAGGCGGGCCAGCGTCGCCGGGCCCAGCCGGGCCTGCGTGGCGGCGCGATCGAGCCGGATGCAGTCCTCGGCCATGTCGGTGCGCAAAAAGGCATCAAGCACCGCCTCGGCCTCGGGTCGCTGTGCGACCATCAGAAGGCCCTGCTGCTCGATCGCGATCCCCGCCGGTCCGGCCACCTCCGCCCAGATCGCGCGCGACCGGCGCGCGCGCCGCCAGACCGCGCCCTGTTCCTGTCCGGTCACGGTGACGAAGCCAAAATTGCGGACCGAGGCGCCATTGGCCTGCGCGTCGCGGTCGAGCACGATCACGCGCAGACCACGGCGGCTCGCGGCAAGCGCATGCGCGAGCCCGACAATGCCGGCGCCGACTATGGCAACATCGAACGAGGTTTCGGGCAAGCGCCTCTCCACATCACATATCCAGGGATGGGTTCCGTGTCGGCCGATCGCGCGGTCCGCGCCAAGTCATTGCACGAATGTCGCACATAGGCGGCATCTATGCGGCGTGGCAGCAATCGTCACGGATCCGTCACGGCGTCGCGATAGCGCCCGGGCATGGCGGCAAGCTATCAGCATCTTCGGGCGTTCCACGCGATCGCGGTCGAGCGCGGCGTGTCGCGCGCCGCGCGGCGCCTCAACGTCTCGCAGCCGACGCTGTCGCAGCAGCTGAAGGCGCTCGAGGCCCGGCATGCGGTCTCGCTGTTCGAAAATCGCAAGTCGCCGCTCAAGCTCAGCCCCGCGGGTCGCGACCTGTTCACGCTCACGCAAAGGCTGTTCGCCACCGCCTCGGACATTGACGATATGCTTGGCGAGACCTCGGGGCTGACCGGCGGCGTGCTGCGCCTCGGTGCCGATTCCCCGCTCTATGCGGCGCGGGTGGTCGACCGCTTCCGGAAAAGCCATCCGCAGACCGGCGTGCAGGTGCGCATGGGCAACGCCAAGGAGGTCATGCAATGGCTGAGCGAGGCGCAGATCGATGCGGCGCTGGCGAGCGATCCGCCGGGCGATGCGATGTTCAGCTATGATCCGCTCTATACCGATCGACTGAGCTGCGCGGTGCCGATCGGTCATCGCCTCGCCGTGCTCGACGCCATCCCGGTCGCGGCGTTCGCCGACGAGGTGCTGCTGTCGCGCGAGCCAACGTCGAAGACGCGCGCCTTCACCGAACGCGTGCTCGCGGATGCCGGGATCGTGCCGGCGACAATCCTCGAATTCCAGGGCCGCGAGACGATCCGCGAGGCGATCGCGCTGGGCCTGGGTATCAGCATCTTCTTCGCCTCGGAATGTCCCCCGGACCGGCGTATCTGCTATCGCCCGCTCGACACCGGCCGCGACACCTACGAACTGCGCGGCTTCCTGCTCTGCCAGAGCGAACGCCGCCGCAGCAGCCTGATGCGCGCGCTCAAGCAGGTCGTGTGTGATATCCGCGAGCGGGCGCCCCTATCGGGCGACGCCCACTGCCAGAAGATGCCGTCATGAGCCCTGTGTCCAGCATCGACGAAATCGTCGCGCTCTACGCGCTGCGCGGCGGACGGACCTATGGCGAAGGCGTGACGCAGACCGAACATGCGCTGCAGTGCGCGATGCAGGCAGAGGCCGCGGGGGCGTCGCCGCACCTCGTTATCGCATCGCTACTCCATGATATCGGGCATCTGCTCGTCGATCCGGACGATCTGACCGTCGACGACCGCCACGAGCAGGCGGGCGCCCGGGCGCTCGAGACGCTGTTTCATCCCGCCGTGTCCGATCCCGTCGCGCTGCACGTGTCGGCCAAGCGCTACCTCTGCCGTACCGAGCCGACATATCTGTCGGGATTGAGCCGTGCATCGCGGACGTCGCTTGCCCTTCAGGGCGGCGCCTTCGACGAGGCCGAGGCACGCGCCTTCGAGCGCCTGCCGCATTGGCGGGACGCCGTCTCGCTTCGCCGCTTCGACGACATGGGCAAGCGCGACGAGTCCGCGAACCGCGTGTTCGTCGACTATATCCCCCTGATGCGTGAGCTTGCGATCGCTCCGGCGCGCGGCGCCTAGTCGCGTCGCGAGGCGGCGGGCCGGCCGCCATGCCTTGCTGCTCCGCAAGCGGTCGAACGCGCAACAGTCAGCCGTCTCAATTCCTAGCGATGACGAGTGACAGCGGTATGACATCGCAGCACAATCGGCCATAGTTCTGATCTATGCATGCCATTCAGCCAAAGACTTGGCATTGCGGCGCCGATTCAGACGAGAGGCGCCCCAGGGTTCGTAATTATACGACTTGGGGGCGTTATCATGAAGGCCGACTATCTCATTTCCTGTGCGCTCGTCGCATTGCTGGGTACGACTGCGGCGCACGCCGCCGACACCGCGACCGCGGCGACCGCAGCGACAGCGGCTGACGCTCCGGCGCCCGAAATTGCCAATGGCGACATCGTCGTCACGGCGCAGCGCCGCACCGAGAGCATCCAGAAGGTGCCGTTGACCGTCCAGGCGTTCAGCGGGGACACGCTGTCCAAGCTCAATGTCACGACCTTCAACGACTTGCTCAAATATACCCCCAACGTCACTTTCAGCAGCAACGGCCCCGGCTCGGGCGCGATCTTCATGCGCGGCCTGTCGACCGGCTTTGCGGGCAACCAGTCGTCGGCGACGATCGCCTACTTCCCCAACGTCGCGCTGTATCTCGACGATCAGTCGATGCAGTTCCCGGCGCGCAACGCCGATGTCTACATGGCGGACATGGAGCGCGTCGAAGTGCTCGAGGGGCCGCAGGGCACGCTGTTCGGCGGCGGCGCCGAGGCGGGCGCGGTGCGCTATATCACCAACAAGCCCAATCTCGACAAGTTCGGCGGGCATATCGAGGGCAGCGCGGGCGGCACCGTCGGCGGCGCGCCCAACGGCTCGTTCAACGCCACGATCAACGTCCCCATCATCCAGGACAAGCTGGCGATCCGCGCCGTCGTCTATGACGACCACCGCGGCGGCTATATCGACAACGTGCCGAGCACCTTCACCCGCGCCGATACGGACACGGGCAACCACTATCTCAACAATGGCGGCAAGACCCTGCCGGCGAGCCAGCAGTCTAACGACGGCCAGTATAACAATTACGCCCTGGCGAAGAATAATTTCAATCCGGTCGATTATACCGGCGGCCGCGTCTCCGCGAAATGGGCGATCGACACCGATTGGGACCTGCTGATCTCCGAGAGCTACCAGAAGATGGATGCCGAAGGGACCTTCGCCACCTATCCCACGGGCTCCGACTTCCAGCCGCTCGGCAAGCTGCAGACGACGGTGTTCACACCGAGCTACAACAAGGACAAATATACCAATACCGCCTGGACGCTCAACGGCAAGATCGGCGACCTCAAGCTCGTCTACACAGGCGCCTATATGGACCGCCACATCGAGACTCAGCAGGACTATTCCAACTATTCGCGTACCGGCGGCGGCATGTATTATCAGTGCACCGGCGGCAGCACGGGCTGGGGCACGGGGGCGCCCTTCTGCTACTCGCCGGTCGCCTATTGGCACGATACCGTCAAGAATACGCATCTGAGCAACGAGGTACGCCTCTCGACCCCCGAAGACAAGCGCATCCGCCTGATCGTCGGCGCCTATGAAGAGCGCTTCCGCATCAAGGACGTGATGAATTTCGACTATAAGACCATTCCAACCTGCACGACCTCGCTGATCGCGACGGCTGCCGCCTGTTCGGGCGTGGTGCAGACCGTCCCGGGCTCGACTGCCAACCAGCCGGGCCTCGAGCCCAACAACACCGCGTTCGGCGAGGACGTGCAGCGGGGCTACGACCAATATGCCTTCTTCGGCTCGGTCGATTTCGACATCCTGCCCAATCTCACGCTCACCGCCGGCACCCGCTATTATCATTATAAGGAGTTCGAGGTCGGTTCCCAGTTCGAGACCTATGCGAGCAATTGCTACGAGACGCTCGTCTGCACGGTCGCCGGGTCCGGCAACGTCAATATCGACGCGAGCAACGACCATGTCGTCTATCATGGCTTCAAGAGCCGTGCGTCGCTGTCGTGGAAGCCGTTCGACCACACGCTGGTCTATGCGACCTTCAGCCAGGGCTTCCGCCCGGGCGGCTTCAACCGGGCGACCAAGCTGATCCTGCCCGACGTCAACGGCACCGCGCAGCTGCTGCGCCCCAACGGCTACAAGCCGGACACGCTTACGAACTATGAGGTCGGTCTCAAGACCGATCTCTTCGATCACAAGGTCCAGCTCAACCTCTCAGCCTATTATATGGACTGGGACAATGTGCAGATCGGTTTCTTCAATCCGGCCGGCGGCTTCGGCAACACCAGCTTCGTGACCAACGGTGCCAATTTCCACGTCAAGGGCATCGAGGCCCAGGTCGTCGCCCGGCCGATCTCGGGGTTCAGCGTGCAACTCGGCGCGACCTACAATGACAGCAAGCAGGTCTCCTCGCCTTGCTTCATCTCGAACGTCACGGGGTCGACCAGCTTCGGCAAGTGCATCACCTCCTATTACAGCAACGGTGCCGCCATACCGCTGCAGAGCCCGTTCGGCTCGGAAGGGTCGAGCCTGCCCTACGCACCGCATGTGCAGGCCGATCTGCGCGCGCGCTACGAATGGACGGGTGCAGCCCGTCTCGGCTATTTCGTATCGGGCGGGGTCTCCTATACCGGGCCCACTTACAACCAGCCTTCGACCTATCCGTCGGGCGAGGGCGTGTTGATCCCGGGCACGACGCTGCTGCGTTACCGGATGTCGGGCTATGCCCTGCTCGACGCCTCGGTGGGCATCCAGCGCGACGCCTGGACAGCGTCGCTGTTCGGCGAAAATCTGAGCAACAGCCACGCCAGCACCTTCACCTCGTCGGCCCAGTTCATCAAGTCCGAGGTGGTAGTCCGCCCGATGACCTACGGTCTGCGGATCGGCTACACCTTCTGACGATCGGATGATGCGAGGGCAGGGGCCGACACCTGCCCTCCTATCGGGACCGACAAGCGATCCGCGAGGCTCGTGTCGCGACCGCGCGACATGTCCTGACGCTCATTCGCGGCGGCGATCGCCAGGCGCGTGAACCGATACCGCCTGCTTGGCGGTGATCATGGCGCGGCGCATCGCCGCAACGGGGCGGCGGTCGACGCCGCTTCGCTGGCCGGCGAGCAGCAGCATGCCGGTCCGGCGTCGACCAAGCGCGCACGTGCTTGAATAGGTCGGTGATGATGCTTGCCGCCGGACGCGGACCGTGACACCCCTTGGTGCCGCACCCTGAAAGGACTTCGGCATGATCGTCCTCGCCTTCGTCATCGGCATCGTCGCGGGATTGCGCGCGATGATGGCACCCGCCGCCGCCGCCTGGGCCGCCTCGGCGGGCCGACTTCAGCTCGACGGCAGCTGGCTTGCCTTCCTTGGCTACCGGTTCACTCCTTGGATCCTCTCGCTGCTCGCGGTGGGCGAGCTGGTGACCGACCAGTTGCCGTCGACGCCGAGCCGCAAGGTGCCGGTGCAGTTCGGTGCGCGGCTGGTGACCGGCAGCGTCGCCGGCGCGGCGATCGGCAGCGGCGTGGGCTCGTGGTTCATGGGGCTGCTGCTCGGTCTCTTGGGCGCGGTGATCGGCACGCTGGGCGGTGCGGCGCTGCGCGGCAGGATGGCAGCCGCGTTCGGCAGCGATCGGCCGGCCGCGCTGATTGAGGATGCGGTCGCAATCCTGGGCTCGGCCGCGGTCGTGCTGCTGCTGTGAGCCGCGCCTTCGACGCGATCATCGTTGGCGCGGGGCAGGCGGGGCCGCCGCTCGCCGGACGGCTGACCGCGGCGGGGATGAAGGTCGCGCTGATCGAGCGCAAGCTGGTCGGCGGCACCTGCGTCAACACCGGCTGCATGCCGACGAAGACGCTGGTCGCCAGCGCCTATGCCGCCCACCTCGCGCGGCGCGCGGCCGAGTTCGGCGTCTCGACGGGGGCGGTCGGCATCGACATGCCCGCGGTCGCCGCGCGTGCTGAGAAGGTGGTGACCAAGGCGCGGACGAGCAACGAACAATGGCTGGAGAGCATGGAGGGGCTCACCTTCCTGCGCGGCCACGCGCGCTTCACGGCGCCCGGCGTTATCGAGGTCGACGGCGAGGCCCTCACCGCGCCGCGCATCTTCCTCAATGTCGGCGGGCGCGCGACCGTGCCCGACATGCCGGGAGTCGGCGACGTGCCGCACCTCGACAACACCGACATGGTCGTGCTCGACCGCGTTCCCGATCATCTGGTGGTGGTGGGCGGCAGCTATGTCGGGCTGGAATTCGCGCAGATGTACCGGCGCTTCGGCGCGGCGGTGACGGTTGTCGAGCGTGGCGAGCGGCTGATCGCGCATGAGGACGCCGACGCGTCGGACGCGGTGCGCGACATATTGCAGGATGAGGGTATCGTCGTGCGTACCGGCGCCGACTGTATCGGTTTCGAGGCTCACCCGCGGGGCGTGTCGGTGTCGGTCGACTGCGCGTCGGGCGAGCCCGCCGTGATCGGCAGCCATGTACTGCTCGCGGTCGGGCGGCGGCCGAACACCGACGATCTGGGCCTGGAGGTCGCCGGCGTCGCGACCGACTCCCGCGGTTACATCGAGGTGGACGACCGGTTGCAGACTAATGTCGCGGGCATCTGGGCGCTGGGCGATTGCAACGGCCGGGGCGCTTTCACCCACACCGCCTACAATGATTTCGAGATCGTCGCCGCCAACCTCCTCGACGGCGAAGACCGGAAGGTCAGCCAGAGGCTGCTTGGCTATGCGCTCTACACCGATCCGCCGCTCGGCCGCGTCGGCCTGAGCGAGGCCGAGGCCCGCCGGAGCGGCCGGCCACTGCTGGTCTCCAAGCGGCCGATGACGCGGGTCGGGCGGGCCGTCGAAAAGGGCGAGACCAAGGGCTTCATCAAGATCGTCGCCGACGCCGAAACGCAGCGTATCCTCGGCGCCGCGATCCTGGGCACCGGCGGCGATGAGGCGATCCACGGCATCCTCGACATGATGAACGCCGATCAGCCGATCGCGGCGCTGCGATGGGCCGTGCCGATCCACCCCACCGTGTCCGAGCTGATCCCCACCGTCCTGCTCGGGCTCGCCCCTTCGAAGCAGGAACCGTAACCGACTGCTCCCGCCGCGCGCTACCGCGCCTTGAGCCGCGGCGCTGCGCGCCTGGCAATGACGGGCAGTCGGGATTGCTTCCGCCCCACTAGCCAGCGCGCCAGACCGGCATGCCTAGAACATGACGCCTAAGGTCAGCCGCCCCGCATTGTCCGAGCCCGCGCCGCCCATCAGGCCGGTGTAGCCGGCGCTGATGCGAAGCTTGGGGGCGGGCTGCCAGGCGATGTCGGCGCTTGCGGCGGCGGCGTCGCGCGAGAGACCGGCGCCGGTCACCGCGAAGGCGCCGGCGGTGCCCGCAAAGCTCAGGATCGCGGTCGGATCGATGCGGCCATAGGCGCGCTGCCAGGCGATCCCGGCATGGACCGAGACCGCCGCGACCACGGGCGTCTCGATCTTGAGGCCGACGTCGGAGAATTGCACCGAGTCGGTGTGGCGCGCGCCGTCGAGCGCAGTCGCGCCACCGGTCTCGGCGAAGCCGTCGGTGTGGACGCGGTAGGCCGACCCGCCGACGAACGGCTGGACCGTGCCGCCGCCCAGCGGCAGCGCGTAGCCGAGCTCGCCGAAGCCGTGCAGCGTGTCGCCGTCATAGCGCGCGTCGTCCAGATCGGAGAAGCCGCCGAACGACAGCGAACGCCGGGTGTCGATCCGCCCCCAATCATAGCCGATGCCGAAGCGCGCGCGCAGCGCGCCATAAGCGCCGCCGGCATAGGCGAGCACGTGGCCGGTGCGCAGCCGCGCCGAACTGCCGCGGTCGTCGACGGTCAGCTTGGTGTGGGTATAGCCGCCGGCGACGCCGATCCGCAGGCTGCCGAGCAGCGCGATGTCGTAGCCGCCGATGCCGCCATAGGTGTTGCGCTCGGTGTCGGCCGCGCCTTGCCGGCCATTGTCCTCGCCGTGATTGCCGAGGAACTGGCCCCACAGCCCCGATGGCTGGGCGGCACCGGTGTCGAGCCGGCCGATCGCGGCGCCCTCGACGAGCATCGCGTCGTGGACCATCGCGGTCCGTGCCGAGGCGTGGACCTCGCCCGACAGCTGCGACAGCGCGCTGCGGACGCCCGCGTCCGACGGATCGAGCGTCAGCGCGGCATAGGCGGCGTTGCCGGTGCCGAGCGCGCCGAACACGCCGGCGACATTGGCCTGGTTGGGATTGACCGCGAGCGTCTGCAGCGAGGCGCCGGTGCGTGCGAGATCGACGAACACGCTGTTGGCGGTGCTGCCGAGCCGCAATTCGGTGCCGTTCACCGGCGTCTGCGCGAGCGTGTAGCTGCCGGTGATGCCGCCGGTCGCGGTGAGCAGCAGATAGCGCGTGCCGATCAGCAGATCGCCCGCGCCGCGCGCGACCGTGATCGTCGCGGCGCTGCCGATCGTCGCCGTGCCCCCGACCGCGATCCGGCTGCTGATCGCGCCGGGCAGGATGGTGGCCGCATAGGTCGAGCCGGCCTGCTGGTTGAGGGTGCCCGTGATCACGAGCGTGCCGACGCCGGGCGCCAGCACGCCGCCGCCATTGACCGTCGCCGACGCGATCTGGCCAGTGCCGGCGAGCTTCGCCCCCTGTTCGACGGTCACCGCCGAGGCCAGCGTACCATTGAGCAGCAGCGTGCCGTTGACGACGTCGGTCCGCCCGGTGAAGCTTTGCGAGCCGATCGTCAGCACGCCCGCGCCGGTCTTCTCGAGCAGACCGGTGCCCGCGAGCGACGCGGTCAGCGTGCCGTCGGTCGGCTGGTTGACGATCAGCGCGCCATTGTCGGCGATCGATCCGATCAGCACCGCCGCAGGGCCTGTCAGCGCGGCGCCGGCATCGATGCTGGTGCCGTTGGTGAACGTCGAGGCGCCGGTCAGCGTCCAGACGCCCGATGCGACGTCGAGATGCTCGAAATTGGTCGCGCCGGCGAAGCTGCCGAAGCCGGTGCCGGCGAGCGTGACCTGATCGGTGCCCGCGCCGCCGTCGACGCTGCCGATGATCGTCGATCCGGGGAGAAGGGTGAGTTGGTCGTTGCCCGCACCCATGCTGATCGCGACGCCGTTGCCGCCGCTGATCGTCCCCGAATTGACGATCGTGTCGTTGAAATTGCCGACCAACGTGATGCCCGCCCCGGTGACACCGCGGATCGTGCCCGCATTGGTGATGCTGGTGGCACCCGCAGCCGATCCGCCCGCGCCGTCGTCGACGAGGATGCCGTTGCCCTGGCCGCTGATCAGCGCCCCGGCATTGTTGACGACGGTGCCGCCGCCGATCGCGATGCCTTCGCTCGAATTGGGATTGCCGCCCTTGTCGACACCCGCGGCGCCGGTGCCCTGGATGATACCTGAGTTGGTGATGTTGGCGATGAAATCGATGTCGACGCCGTCGCCATCGCCGTTGGCGCTGACGCCGTTATAGGCGCCGGTGATCGTACCGAAATTGACCACCGTGCCATTGCCGTCCGATCCGACCCCCGAGCCGTTGCGACCGGTGATCGAGCCGAAGTTGGTGACGGTGAGCCCGGTGCTGCTGGTGATGCCGTGGCGCTCGCCGGAGATCACGCCGGTCGTCTCGTTGATGACGGTGGCGGTGTGCGCCTGCATGTCGATGCCGTCGTTGCTGTCGTCGAGCACGCCGTCGGCGAAGATCGTGCCGGCATTGTCGATGATCGAGCCCTGGCCCGAGCGGATGCCGTCGGCGCCGAAGCTCTGGATCACGCCGCCGGCGAGATTGTTGATCCGCACCGTCGCGCCTGGCGTCGTGATCGCGTCGAAATCGATCGCCTGGCCGCCGTTGGTGGTCTTGATCGTGCCCGCATTGTTGACGGTGATCGTGCCCTGGCTGACGTCGAGATTCACGCGGAACGCATCGTCCTGCGAGGTGATCAGCGCGCCCGCGGCGTTGGTGAGCGTGATCGTGCGCGGCAGTGCGGTGCCCGAGACGTTGATCGCGCGACCACCGCTGGCGGTCGACTGGATCGTGCCGCCATTGGTGATGACCACGCCGGTCGCGGCGGTCTTCTCGGTCACCGCGGGATCGGCCGGAGACACGATCGCGCCGCCCGCTTGGACGGTCAGCGTGTCGGTGCCGCCGACGGTCTGCTGCGCGGTTGCGGTGGTGCCGCTGGCGACCACGATCGCCGCCGCATCGGCGGGCGTCGTGGCGACCGCGATCGCAAGCAGGCTGGAGACCGCGCCGGACAGGCCGACGATGTGCCGATTCCGCATGATGATGTTTCCCCTTGGATTATTGCGATGCCGGTTAGACCGCGCGCATGACGCCTCGGTGACGCGATCGGTGGATTTTCAACGCCGTTCGCGCCCGATCCAGTCGATCGCGACGATGCCGCGGCGACCGTCGGCGCGGCCGAGTTGGACGATCACGTCGATCATCGATCGCGCATAGGCGAGCGTGTCGTCGCGCCCGAGTCCGAGCCCCGCCTGCATCACCATCAACACAAGCTGTTCGAGCGCGCCGGCCGGCGAACTGGCGTGAATGGTCGAGAAGGAGCCGGGGTGGCCGGTGTTGATCGCGCGTAGGAAGCTGACCACCTCGCGGCCGCGCAGCTCGCCGAGCACGATGCGATCGGGCCGCAGCCGGAGCGCCGCCTGGAGCAGATCGTCGGTGCCCGCACGCGACTCGCCGAGCTCGCCCTTGACCGCGACCAGACCGAGGCTGTTGGCGTGGCGCAGCTGGATTTCCGGCGTGTCCTCGATCAGCACGATGCGCTCGTGCGCGGGTACCTCGCGCAGCAGCGCGTTGAGGAAGGTCGTCTTGCCGCTCGACGTGCCGCCGGAGACCAGGATCGTCTGCCGCGCACCGACCGCGCGGACCAGAAAGCCGACCGGATCGGTCTGCGGATCGGGCCACGCCGTAACGGTCTGCGTGCGCGCAAGCGGGCCGTGATCATAGGCCGAGAGCGGCAGGTCGACGAGGCGATGGCGGCGGATCGCGAGCGCCCAGTGCGCGCGCGTGGCGGAGGGCGCGACGAACTGCACGCGCGCGCCGTCGGGCAGGACGGCGGCGAGCAAGGGCTGCTCGCGATTGACACCCTGATGGCTGATCCGCGCGACCTGCTCGGCGAGGCGGCGCAGGTGGCGATCGTCGAGTGCGGGAAGGTCGATCCGCTCCATGCCGCGGCCGGCAGCCTCCACCCAGATCTCGCCGGGGCGGTTGATCAATATCTCGCTGACATCCTCGCGCGCGAGCCAGGGCTTGAGCGGCGCCAGATAGGCGTCGAGATAGACGCCGCCGCCGATCGCTTCGACCGCGCCGCTCATCCGCCCGCGGACGCGGTCGAGAAGTCGAGGTCGCGCGCGGTGAAGACGCGGATCGGCTGGCCCTGCGGCACGCGCACCGTCGGCGCGATCTTGGTGTCGTTCTGTGCGGCCACCGACGCCGCGCTCTGCCCGCCCGAGACGACCACCGAGGCATTGCTGATCGCCGACAGCCCGCCGACCACCGAGAGCAGCACCGCCGAGCCGAAGCGCTTGAGGAAATGGCTGTCGACCTTGCCGCCGAGCCCTGATCGGCCCTCGAAATCGACCGCGGGCGAGCCGAGCGCGACCGACACGCCGTCCGGCCGGATCAGTCGCGACCAGATGACGTAGGCGCGCGTCTGGCCGTCGGCGAGCCCCGATTTATATTGGCCGATCAACCGGGAGGAGCGCGGGATGAGCACCTTGCTCCCGTCGAATCCGCGCACGTCGCGGCTGACCACGGCGCGGACATAGCCAGGCAGATCGGTGTCGATCGCGGTTTCGAGCACGGCGGGGATCAGCGTGCCCTGCGTCACCGTCAGCGATGGACTGCGCATCGGCTCGGCGGTGGCGACGTCGGACGTGCCGCCGACGCGCAGCGCGAACTGGTCGTTGTCGTCGCCGGTAATCGCCGTCTTGCCGTCGCCAGTCTTGGCGGGGACGGCGGCAGCGATCGACGCCGTCTGGCCGCCGGGCGCCTGCGAATTGTCGATCACCATCGCGGGCGATGCCGCCGCCGCGACCGCGGGCGCGGACACCTGCGGTGCGGCGAAGGGCAACGGCGCGGGGCGCGTCGCCTGGTAGGGGACGACCGGCGCCAGCACGGGCGGCGGCGCGACCGGCGCGAGCATCTCCGGCTTGGGCGCGGGCGGCGTGCGGTGCGCGCTCATCGACCAGAAGGTGACGCCGCCGAGGAGCAGCGCAATCCCGGCGCCGGCGACGAGGCCGGTCGAATCGGATTTCTTGCCCTGCTGCGCGACCAGCGGATAGGCGTTGCGGCTGGCGAGGACGAGGTCGCGCGGCTCGGCATGGAGGCGCGGATCAATGTCCTCGATCGGGCGCAACAGGATCGGGGGACGCGTGCTCATGGTCGGGCGCTCGCGGTCTGCGCGACGCTTGGCTGCGCCGCGGGCTGGGGCGGGATGGCCGGCAGCGCCTGAGGCGCAATCGGTCGCGGCGAGGGGGTGAGCGTCGCGATCAGCTTGCCTTGGCGCAGCACCAGCTGCGCGGGCACGCCGTCGACCACGACATAGTCGCCTTGCACATGATAATTGACCGGGCCTTCCTCGCCATTGGGCTCGCGCACCAGGATCGCGGGCATCGCGCTGTCCTTGGGCCAGGCGAGCCACGTCGCCCTGCCGTCGTCGAAGGTGCGCGCCGGCAGCAGCTGTTTCGCGCCGGCGCTGGTCCAGCCGAAGTTGAGATCGGCGGGGGTCGGCGCGGGTGCCTTGTCGGCGACCTGCGGTGCCGGCTCGGGGGTCAGCGCCACGGCGGGGACGGGCGGCATCGGTCGCTTGGGTTCGGGCGGATAGGTGAAGCGCATGACATAGACCGGCGTCGCGCCCGGCGAGGCGACGAGATCGAACAAATAGGTGCGCTCGTCGGTCACCACGGTCATGTTGGTGTGCGCGGTCGGCTGCATCGGCTTCACGAACAGCAGCGAGGCATGTTTGTTGGGCGTCACCTGCCAGTCGGCCGAGTCGCCGACCGCGACATTGTCGATATGCTCGTCGGGACCGAATTCGATCGTCGACTGGATGCCGGTGTGGCCGCGGACCACGACGATCTGGCCGGGATCGTAGAAGCGCGTCGCGATGCGCGGATCTTTGGCGAGCGCGGGCGTCGCGACCAAGGCGGCGAGCAGCAGGATGCGGTTCATGACAGGCGGGCCTTGGACGGGGTCTCGGGGCGGGAGCGGAAGCGGCTGCCGACACCCTGAAGACGATTGTCGGTGCGCGGTGCTGCGGCGATCGCGCTGGTCGGCATGATGGCCATGACGGTGGTACGAACATGCGACGACGGACCGCCCGCGGCGGCGGCGGTGTCGCCTGCGGAGGCTGGCAGCGCCGCCAGCATCGAGCGCATCCGCTCGCTTGCCGGCGACGCGCTCGCTGATCCGCTCGCGAGCGGCGGCAGGATCGTCGCCATGGGCGCGTGCGATAGCGTCGCGGCGGCGGGCTCTGGTTGCAGGAAGGGGATGCGCCAGCCGGAGACGATCGTGCCCGCGGTGCGCGCGACGATCAGCATCAGCGCGCTGTAGACGCAGGCGGCGAGGAACAGCGCGGTCGCGCTGCGTGTCGCGACCTCGCTCGAGTCCATCAAGGCGTTGCGGATCAGCGGCGCGATCAGCGTCAGCGTCGCGCCGCCGATGAGCACGGTGAACAGCGGCACCAGCGCGCTCGACACCACCGCCTTGAGCCAACCCTCGAACAGCCCGCGCGTGCCGGGAAACAGCACCAGCACGATGAACACCGGTCCCAGCGCGAGCAGCGCCGCGAGCGCGACCTTGGCGGTGACCAGCACGCCGACGGTGCCGACCAGCAGCATCAGTCCGGATATCCACAGCAGCCCCTGCGCGGACAGGATCGAGATGCCGGTGGGCGATGCGCCATTGGCGGTCGCGCCCGCCGCCGAGATCGCGCTCGTCGGCGTCTGCTTGGTGCTGTCAGCGATCGCGGTAAAGACCATGTCGAGCTTGTCGGCGAAGGCATCGGTGGCGGAGCCGTGGGTGCCCGCGATCATCGTCGCGAGCTGGTCGGGCGCGCCCACCGCCAGCGTCCAGACGACGTGCTGATAGGCGAGCCACGAGGTCGCGAAGGTCAGCACCAGGCCCAGCGTCAGCATCCGCGGGGTGAGCGCGGCGACGCCGAGCCGGGTGCGTCCGGTCAGTATCCCGATCGCGAACAGCGCGACATAGAGGGTGAGCAGCCCGGTCAGCGCGGGAAGCAGCGCGCCATGCTCGCCGAACAGCCGGCCGAAGGCAATCTGCGTGCCCTCGCCGGTGCGGCAGTCGACCGCGCGCAGCGCCTGCGACAGCCCGCCGCCCTCGATGTCGAGCGCCGGGCAGGTCACTCCGCCGCCTCGGAATAGCGGATGGCGTCCGCCGTGGCGGGCCACGGCGTGCCGGTCAGCGCCTCGAACCAGGCGGCGGGCGCGTCGCCATGCGCCTCGCGCAGCCGATCGAGCTTGCGGACACTCGCCTCGCGGCCCGAGAGCACGGTGAGCAGATCGGGCTCGCCGCCAAGATCGAGCCGCGCCACCACCGAATGATTGGCGTGGCGGACGAGAAAGCAGCGGCTGTGCGCGGGCAATTGCCGGATCAGCTCGAGCTCGTGCGCGGACAGGCCGAAGCCCTCGCAATAGTCTTCCGCCCGCGCGCGTGGATTGGGGGTGAAGATCATCGTCGCGGTCTGCTCGACGATCGCGCTCGCGATGCGGCTGTCGAGCGCATCGCGCGCCGACTGCGTCGCGAAGCCGACCAGCGCGTTGCGCTTGCGCAAGGTCTTGAGCCAACCGCGGATGCGCGCGGCGAAGACGGGATCGTCGAGCGCCTTCCAGCCCTCGTCGATCAGGATCATCGTCGGCTCGCCGTTCAAACGTTCGTCGACGCGGTGGAAGAGGTAGAGCATCGTCGGCGTGCGCAAGGTCGGGCTGTCGAGCAGCGCGGTCATGTCGAAGCCGAGCGTGCGCGCGTCGAGATCGAGCGCGTCGACCGGATTGTCGAACAGCCAGGCGTGCTCGCCTTGGCCGATCCACGGATCGAGCCGCGAGGGCAGGTCGCCCATTTCCGGACGGCGCGCGCCGCCGAGCAGTTCGCGGAAATAGCGCAAGCGGCGGAAGGCGGGGTCGGCATCCATGCAGGCGTCGATCGCGGCGGCGACCGCGGCGAGTTCGTCGGGGCCTTGCGCGGCGAGCATCAGCCCGAGCCAGTCGCGCAGGAAGCCGCGATTGACTGGGGTGTCGGGTAGCGCGAGCGGGTTGAAGCCGGTCGGCTGGCCCGGCTGAAGCTGCGCATAATGACCGCCGCAGGCGCGGAGAAATATCTCGGCGCCGCGGTCCTTGTCGAACAGGATCGTGCGCGGCGCGAACTTCTGCGCCTGCGCGGCGAGGAAGTTGAGCACCACCGTCTTGCCCGAACCCGAGGGGCCGATCACGGTGAAATTGCCGAGGTCGCCCTCGTGGAAATTGAAGAAATAGGGGGTGGCGCTGGTCGTCTCGAACACGGTCGCGGCGGGGCCCCAGTGATTGCCCTCGGGCTTGCCGAACGGCATGCCGTGCAGCGACAGGAAGCCGGCCGCATTAGCGGTCGAGATCAGCGCGCGGCGCACCAGATAGGCCTCGTTGCCGGGGAACTGGCCCCAGAAGCAGGGCTCCATGTTGACGTCCTCGCGGACCGCGACCGCGCCGATGTCGGCGAGCGCGGCACCGGCGGCGGCCATTGCGCCGTCGAGGCTGGCGAGATCGTCGGCGCGGACCATCAGCGAGAGGTGGTGGTCGCCAAAGCCAGCCTGGCCCGCGCCCAGCGCATCGCGCGCCGTGAGCATCTCGCGGCGTTCGGCGCCGGCTTCCTCGTCGGCCGAACGGAGGCGGCGGATGGCGAGATCGATCCGCTCGCGTGCGACCTGGCGATCGGCGGGTGCGAAGCTCTCGGTCAGCACCAGTTCGTGCGGCAGGCGCAGGATGTTGTCGATGAGGCCGGCGCGGGTCGCGTCGGGATAGTCCTTCACCGACAACATGCCGGCAAAATTGCGGCCGCCCGCGCCCGCGGTCTCGATCGCGTCGAGCCCGAACGAGACGCGCGCATAAGGGATGTGGTGGCCGAGATCGGTCTCCTCGGACGGCAGCAGCACCGGCCGCATCTCACCATTATAGATGGCGGAGAGCATCTCGAGCGGTTCGGAGCAGAGCCCGCCGACGCCCTGATACGTACCGAGCGGCCGCGCGCCATAAGCCTCGAGCGCCGCGATCAGCGCGGTGGCGGCGGCGTCGAGCGCGCGCAGGTCGGACGTGTCGGGTTCGGCGGCCTTGCCGGCGAGCTTGCGCTTGATCCGCTCGGGCCAGCCGGTCTTGCCGCGCGCGGGGCGGCGGACGATGGTCAAGACCTGTTCGTTGACGAACAGCCGGCGGGCATCGAGCCGGCGCTGCCAGCGGTCGTGCAGCAGTGCCGCGAACGGAGCCTCGGGCACACCGTCGAGCGTCACGGTCACGCGGCGCCGCACGACATGGTGATAGACGACGAAGCGCGCGTCGAGCACCGAGCGCAGCATCGTCTCGCGCACCGCGAGGTGATGATCGAGCGCATCGTCGTCCTCGGTTTCGAACGGCAGCCCCGGCACCTGGATCATCCGCATCACCGCGCCGTCGCGCAGCCGCAGCGTCGTCGCGTCGAGGTGGCGCGCATAGGGCAGACGGTCGCCCGCCTTGGCTTCCTTGGGGCCCCAGGCCGCGGGTCCGGTCCATTTGGTCATGGCGTATAGCTGTTGCAGCCCCAGCGCTTCCAGTTGCGGATGCGCGGGGTCCGGCTGACCTTGGTCAGCCAGAGGTCGAAGATGCGCGGTTCGCGCAGGCAGGCGAGATAGCCGACGCCGTGGACGAGCAATGCCACCGGCAACGCCCAGAAGCTGCGCGTGATCAGAAACGCCTCGGTGGTGACGCCCATGTTGATCACGAAGAAGCTGTAGGTCACCCCGCCGAACATCTGTGGTCGCGTCAGCGCGCGGAAGACCGGGGAGCGGTTCATGTCAGTGCGCGACCTGCGCGGTCGACTGGATGCCGGTGACGATCGCGCCCGCGCCGAACAGCACGAAGCAGCCGATGATCACGGTCGCGCCGAAGCGCCAGTTCATCCGCCCGGTGAGCATCATGAAGCCGACCATCGCGACCGCGATCACCGCGACCGCGGTCGCGACATTGCCGAGCAAGGTGCCCTGCAGCCAGCCGAGCGCCGCGACGATCGGCCCCGAGCCGGCGGGATTGACCGCGGCGCTCTGCGCGAAGGCGGCGGTGGGGAGGAGGGCTGCGGCGAGGCCCGCGAGAAAACGCTTGGTCATTTACGGACGTCCTGTGGCGAGGTCCGGCGTCAGCCGGTCGATGATCGTGGAGACATAGGCGCGGGTCTCGGCGATGGCGGGCAGGCCGCCCGCGCGCAGCACGCGCCCCGGCCCGGCATTATAGGCGGCGAGCGCACGCTCGACGTCGCCGTCGAACAGGTCGAGCATCTGGCGCAGATAGTGCGCGCCGCCGTCGAGATTGGCGGCGGGATCGCGCGCATCGACGGTGAGCGCGCGCGCGGTCGAGGGCATCAGTTGCGTGAGCCCGACCGCGCCTTTTGCGCTGACCGCCGCGGGGTGCCAGCGGCTTTCCTGCCAGACCAGTGCGGCGAGCAATGTCGGGCTGACACGATAGCGCGCCGCGGCGGTCTCGAGCGGCGCGCGCCAGCTGTCGGGCATGACCGGCGCCGCGATCGACGTGAGTGCGCCGGCCGGAACGGCAAGCGCCACCTTGGCGCCCGTGCCGGCTTCCTCCTCCGTCGCGTCGACCCCCCTCGCGTCGACCCCCGTCGCATCGACCCACGTCACGTCGGCCCCACCGCCGCGAACACGCACGGCGCCGTCCGCGCCTATTTCCAGCACATCGGCGGACGCCGGCGCAGCCGCGATCTGCAGCAGCATCGTCATCGCCAATAGTATCGCCGGAAACCGCACGCCGCGCCCCAAATGTCATTCAGAGGAAAGGAGATATCGAGTTCCCCATCGGCAAACCGCATGACAGTTCAGCGTCATCGCGTTGACGGTTTCGCGAATCGGCGACCTGCGAAATTCTGTAAACGCCGACGACCGGCCGGAAACCCTGGCCACCCGCGACTATGGCGAGATTTAGTTCCCAGATTAAAAACTGTTAATGGAGACCCGTCATGTCGCTGTCACGATGCGGTGGTGGGTGCCGGCCCAGGGCACGGGGGCCGTGACCTGCAGCATTGCTGTCTTTCTGGATTCGTCTCGTCGTCGATGCCCCCCGAGGGCCGACACGGCTGGCTGTGGAGAACATGATGTTCCGCAACGCGCTATCATCATCGGTAAAAATAGGCTGCATGGCACTCTTGCTGAGTTCCTGCGGCCATTCGGGCAACAGCGGTTCGAGCGGCGACACCAGTCCGACGACACCCCTGTCGGCACAGGATGCGCTGGCGACGGCGACACCGATCAAGCATCTCGTCGTGATCTTCGGCGAGAATGAATCGTTCGATCATTATTTCGGCACCTATCCGCAGTCGGCCGATCCGACGGGCGAGCCGACCCAGAAGTGGGCTGCGCCCAGCAACGTCGCCACCGTCAACGGCTATGTCCGCAACGCGTCGCTGCTGACCGCGAACCCTAATACGACCAACGCCGCCAATCTCGCCAAGGCGGCTTCGGCGGGCTTCCCGGCGAGCTTCATGAACCCGTTCCGGCTCGATCGCGCGCAGTTCGACACGTCGAGCCAGAACCATGCCTATACGCCCGAGCAGCTCGGCACCGACAATCTCAAGATGGACGCCTTCGTGGCGAACACGGGTGCCACCAACGCGGCGGGCGCCGCCGGCTCGTTCGGCACGGTCGCGCAGGTGATGGGCTATTTCGACGGCAACACCGTCACCGGCATGTGGAACTACGCGCAGAATTTCGCGATGAGCGACAATGCGTTCACCGACTCGTTCGGGCCGTCGACGCCGGGCGCGATCAACGTCGTCTCGGGCCAGACCAACGGCGGCTCCAACGCCACCTCGTCGACCGTTCCCGACGGCCAGGGCGGCTTCACGCTGATCAACGACTCCGATCCGACCGGCGATACCTGTTCCGCCAAGCCGGCTGCGGGCTCCACCGCACCCGTGACGATCCAGATGGCGGGCAAGAATATCGGCGATCTGCTCAACACCGCCAACATCACCTGGGGCGGTTTCATGGGCGGCTTCGACCTGACCGCGACCAACGCCAACGGCACCACCGGCTGCGCACGCAGCACGGTGTCGCCCAACACCAATCGCACGGTGACCGACTACACGCCGCATCACGCCTGGTTCCAATATTATGCCTCGACCGTGAACCCGCAGCACACCCGGCCGAGCTCGACCGCGATGATCGGCCACACCGAGCCGACGCTCGACGCGGCGGGATCGACCACCCCGGTCCATCATCAATATGATTATAACGACTTCGTCGCGTCGGTGAGCTCGGGCAATTTCGCCTCGGTGAGCTACATCAAGGCGCCCGCCTTCCAGGACGCGCATCCGGGCAATTCCAACCCGCTCGACGAGCAGGCGTTCGTCGCCAAGGTGGTCAACTTCCTCGAGCAGCAGGCCGACTGGAAGAACACTGCGGTCATCGTCGCCTATGACGATTCGGACGGCTGGTACGATCACCAGGCGCCGAACATCCTCACCTCGTCGTTCGACTCGATCACGTCCGAGAGCGTCAACCTGCCGAGCAAGACGGTGATCGGCGCCGACCAGATGAATTCGCCCGGCGTCTGCACGGGGCCCAATGCCAAGCAGGGGATCGGCGTCAACGGCAAGACGGTCAACGGGCTCTGCGGCCCCGGCACGCGGACGCCGTTCATCGTGATCTCGCCTTACGCCCGGGCGAATTATGTCGACAGCACGCCGATCACCCAGGCCTCGATCGTCCGCTTCATCGAGGACAATTGGCTGAACGGCCAGCGGCTCGGCGGCGGGTCCAAAGATGCCGCGGCGGGCAGCATCATGGCGATGTTCGACTTCACCTCGGCACCGCACACGACGCCCGTCTTCATCGACCCGACCTCGGGCAACAAGACGGCGACCGCACCCGCCGCCTGAACAGGCCGTCCGTCCTAAACACCCTCCCGCCGGCATCGCGCCCGGCGGGAGGGTCTTTGTCTTTGCAAGGCATCCGTATCCCATCATGACCGATCAGCCGATCACGCCCCCAGCCGCACCGGCCGCCGCTCCTGGCGGCAAGCCGGGTTCGCCACGCTGGCGCTATGCGGCAGGCGGCGTCCTGTTCGTGCTGCTGCTGGCCGCAGGGCTCGCCGGCTTTTTCCTCGCCTACCCGGCAAAGGCGCCCGACGCGCTCGGTCGCGCGATCGAGGACATAACCGGCGCCAATCCGCATCCGGTCATGCTGCTGCGGCCGTCCAGCCAGCCGCTCAGCGCGCTGGCGCAGCTTGGCGCGCAGATCTTCCGCGATCCGGCGCTCTCCGCCTCGGGGCGCCAATCCTGCGCGTCGTGTCACAGCCCCGACCGTGCCTTCGGCCCGCCCAACGATCACGACGTGCAGATCGGCGGCCCCGGCATGACGACCGAGGGGGTCCGGCCGCCGCCGTCGCTCGCCTATCTCTATCGCCAGGGGCCGTTCACGATCGGCCCCGCCGCGGGCGAGACCGACGCCGTCATCCCGCTCGACCAGTTGGCCCAGCAGGCGCAGGGCGCGCCGCGCGCCAGCAAGAGCGCTGGCGTCAGCCCGGCCGCCGCGGCGATGGTGCCGAGCGGCGGGCTGTTCTGGGACGGTCGCGACGACACGCTGATGGGCCAGGCGCGCGGGCCGATGCTGAATCCGGCCGAGATGGCGAACAGCAGCATGGAGGCCGTCGCCGCCAAGCTCGCACGGGCCAGCTATGCCGGCCAGTTCACGCCGCTGTTCGGCAAGGCGGTGCTGCACAATCCGGCGATGCTGTTCACCGAGGCGATGTCGGCGTTGTCGCGCTACCAGATCGAGGCGGCCGCCTTCCACCGTTTCGACAGCAAATATGACCAGTGGCTCGAGGGCAAGGCGCGGCTGTCGCATGCCGAGATGCGCGGGCTCAGGCTGTTCAACGATCCGCTCAAGGGCAATTGCGCGGGCTGCCACCTCAGCCAGCCGACGCGCGACGGCCTGCCGCCACTGTTCACCGACACCGAATATGAGGCGCTCGGCCTGCCGCGCAACCCGCGGCTCGCGGCCAATCGCGATCCGCATTATGCCGATATGGGCCTGTGCGGACCCTATCGCACCGATCTCGCCAAACAGACGCAATATTGCGGGATGTTCCTGACCCCGACGCTGCGCAACGCCGCGCGCCGCGGCGTCTATTTCCACAACGGCGTCTATCACAGCCTCAAGCAGGTGCTCGACTTCTACAATTATCGCGACGTCCAGCCCGGGCGCATCTATCCGCACGATGGCGCGGGCAGGATCGCCAAATATAACGATCTGCCCGCGCGCTATCACGTCAATGTCGATGTCGCGGACGCCCCGTTCGATCGCAAGCCCGGCGACCAGCCGGCGCTGACGGACGCGGAAAGCGCCGACATCATCGCCTTCATCCGCACGCTCGACGACGCAGACCGACGGGCGGGCGGTGCATCCATGCGGTAACCGGAAGCGCTTCCTGCTGCCAGGTCCGGCGGACGCCTGCCAGCGCGAGCGGCGCGGGTGCGCTCGATCCAGCGACCGGCGTCGCAAAAAATGTCGTACCGCGGACAGGTAAGATCGCGCTGACTCAAACCGCGGCGAGGCGGCGACATTCGCGTTTTTTCACCGTCGTCATGTTCCATTCGCTGCGTTCGGGCAGATTCTGGAGCTGAAGCCCTGTGCGCGGCGGCTGGGTTGGCACGCTCCACACGGCCGGGCGCCATGTCGCGGACGTCGACTTGCGCGTCATCGTCAGCCGGAAGGAATGGCCGATTGCGCGGCGTGGCGGACCGGGACCAAGGAACGGTTGATTGACGAGCCCCTGATCCGTGCCGAAGGGATAGATGTCGCCCTTTCAGTCGTCGGAGACAAAGCCGACGAGGGGGGGCGAGCAGTTCATGGGCGAGCCGCAAAATCTCACGGCGCGAGGCTGGTGCTCGGCCAATTCAGCGCGGCATGCCCTGCGCGGCAGGCAGCGCGACGATGTCGGAGGATCCGGACCATAGGTTGATGCCCCCATCGACGGCCGCGTCGTCGATGGCCGTGAGGTCTTCGGCGGTAAAATCGAGCTGTCTGATCGCATCCAGCGAGTCATCCAACTGATCGACATTGCGGGCCCCGATCAGAGCCGAGGTGACGCGCGGGTCGCGCAAGACCCATGCGATCGCCATCTGCGCAAGCGTCTGACCTCGCTGGGCAGCAATGGCATTTAGCCGATTGATCGCGGTCAGGTTCCGCTCGGACAGCAAATCGGGCGACAGCGATCCGTTGCGGCTGGCCCGCGCGCCCTTCGGTACGCCGTCGAGATATTTGGCGGTCAACATACCCTGGGCGAGGGGGGAGAAGGCGATGCAGCCGGTTCCCAGATCGTCCAACGTCGCGAGCAACTCGCTCTCCACCCAGCGGTTGAGGATGGAATAACTGGGCTGATGAATGAACAGCGGCACGCGTTCTTCGGCAAGGATCGCAGCGGCGCGGCGGGTAAGCCCGGGATCGTAGGACGAAAGCCCGACGTAGAGCGCTTTGCCCTGACGGTGGAGCTGGGCCAGCGCGCCCATTGTCTCTTCAAGCGGGGTCGCGGGATCGACACGGTGAGAATAGAAGATGTCGACATAGTCGAGACCCATTCGCTTGAGACTCTGCTCGCAGCTCGCAATCAGGTATTTCTTGGATGAGCCGATGTCGCCATACGGCCCCGGCCACATGTCCCATCCCGCTTTGGTCGAGATGATCAGTTCATCCCGGTGCGCGGCAAAGTCAGACGCAAGCATGCGTCCGAAATTCTCTTCGGCCGATCCGTAGGGCGGCCCATAGTTGTTCGCGAGATCAAAATGCGTGACACCGCGATCGAACGCGCGGCGTAACACCGCCCGTCCGATCTCGAAGACATCGTCACCGCCGAAATTCTGCCAGAGCCCTAGGCTTATCGCCGGCAACCGGAGCCCGCTGCGCCCGGTACGCCGATAGGGCATGCCCGCATCGTATCGCGCGGGGTCGGCGGCATAGGCAGCGGTAATTGGCATGATCACTCCTTGATGATGTGGCGGCTTAGCCGCCCCTATGGTCTTGGCCAACCCGCCGGACGCCTGCGCCGCCCGTCGCGTTCCCCTTCCGCCCGTTTTCAGGAGATCGTCGAACCGGTTTGATTCCCTGATCGGCGGCCGTCTCGGGCTTCGGCGAGCATGGCGTGGCTGGAGATGACGCCTCCGTCCTCGCCCGTCAGCCACGCGGCCGGTCCGCGATCGATGGCGGTGTCAGGTCGTCTGTCGTGTCAGATGCAGATACCGCTCGTTGAAATCCGCAACCGCCCGAAGACCGTTGGGGTCGGGGAAAGTGACCGCTCGACCGAGGCGTTCGGTAAGGCCTTCTGCCTGCAGTTCCTTGAGCATCCGATTGACCTGATGCGAGGAGATGGCGTTGAGTGAATCCTTCGGATTGGCTGCGGAAGCGTCCCTTTGGTCGGCTGCGGCCAAGCTGTCGTCGGTACGTGATCGTCTTCTGCCGTTGAGGTGCGGGCATCGATGGCCGCACGCCTGACCTCTGTCGTTACCGAGCCGGAACAAGTCGGTGGTGGGTGCGTTTCCTTCGCAAGGAACGCTCTGATGACTATCCGCATTGTAACCAAACACGTCGACGGCTCCGAAGACGCGATTGATTGGCTGGTTCACGATCGGGCTGGCGCAGCCAGTTTTGCGATCGCACGCGCCCATGAGCTCGGCGTGAAGCGGCAAACCGATCCAAACATGACCGAACGAGCGGTCGAGATCTGGCACGGGCCCGCTATCTATCTCTCGATAGCTATTCGTCCGGGTGGTCTTGATCCGGTGAAAGGAGCTTCAAGATCTCCAGCCATGCCGGCTTAGTCTCGGCGCCGACGGTCCAGGCCTGCGTCGCCGCCACGATCGCGCCGCGATTGCCGAACTTTTGGGTAAGCGCATCCGCGATAATGGCGGCCGAATCGGTTTCAGCAGGCGGAATGGGCGCGATCGGGGCGGCGAATGTCATATCTGCTCCCTTCGGGAGCATGCCCGGCCCAAACGGTCGACCATGAAGCGTAACGCCTTAGCATAGCTCAGCTAACCGCCCTACCGATCATATCGGGGATAGAACGACAGTCCGTCTATCGACACGGATGGACGGGCGACGGGACGGCCGTTGGATCGGTATCAGCATGTGGCATCGGATTTTTCGTGGTTTCGGCCAGCCTGGCCGCTGCGATCGGGACCGCGAGCGATCGTAAATTATAGGGCTTGGTAATGATCCCGATCGCGTCAAACGTGGGAGACAGGCCCAGTGACTCGCCGTAGCCCGTCGCAAACAGGAACGGCACATGGCGATCGAGGAGCGCCTGCGCCACGTCGAGGCTGGTTTCGTCGCCAAGATTGAAATCGAGGATCGCGAAATCGAGCGTGCCCTGCCGTACGACGGTCATCGCGCCATCGGCGGTGGATGCGATCTGAACTTCGCTCGCCCCGAGTTCGCGGAGCGCGTCTTCGCCGTCCAGCGCAACGATCATACTGTCTTCCACCAGGAGAACGCGGCATCCGGCGAGCGGCTCGACGGGCATCGGCGCTATCGACTCCGGGGTGACCTCGGCGAGAGGTAAGTCGGGAAGCAGGTCGCCCACGAACCGGGACGGTATCAAGAAATCGGCCTCGAAGCCGGTCGTCGCGTAGGTGACACGCGCCTCGCCTCCGAGATCATAGGGGATGGACTGCCTGATGATCGTCGACCCGAAGCCGCTGCGGGTCGGGGGGCGGACAGGGGGGCCGTCGATTTCGCGCCACTGGATGGCGAGCCCGGCATCGGGATCGACCGTCCATCCAATCGTGATCAGGCCGTTGCCGCTGAGTGCGCCATATTTGGCGGCGTTCGTGATCAGTTCGTGCACCACGAGCGCCAGCGCGGTGAATGCGGTCGGATCGATCAGCACGTTGGGCCCGTCGATCAGCACGCGCTTTCGCCTGTCGCCCAGATAAGCCCCGCTCTCGGTCATGATCAGATCGATGAGCCGTGCCTGACCCCATCGATCGGCGGTCAGTTGATCATGCGCACGCGCCAGCGCCTGAACCCGATCGCCCAGGGTCGCGACGAACGCGTCGGCAGACAGCGACTGGTCGCGACTTTGCGAGATGAGCCCGCGGATCAGCGCCAAGATGTTGCGGACACGGTGATTGAGCTCGGCGATCAGCAATTCCTGCTTCTGCTGTGCGCGCTTGCTGTCGCGCGCCGCGCCGTCCGACATGCGCACGACGACCTCGAGCAGCGCGACGCGCAGGCTTTCGGCGAGGCGCCGCTCGGGGGCCGTGAACGGCAGCGAGGTGCCTTTGACGAGTTCGGACCATTCCTCAAAACTCTTGCGCGGCGTCAGTCGCGCGCCGTTCGGCCCGTATTCGATGCGTTTCTCAGGATTGCCCGCCCAGCGTACCGCGCGCAAGCGCTCGCTTCGGAACAGGACGACATAGTCTCGCGGCGACCTCGATAGCGGAATCGTCAACATGCCCGCGACCGTCGTCGAATAGGCGCCAGCCTCCGGAAACTGCGCCATGATGCAGTCCGTCGCAAAGACTTCGCTCCCGGTCAGCTGGTTGAGCATCCCCGTCAGTCGGCCGAACTGGTCACGATCGGGCGTCAGCCCGGACAGGACCACCGTGCCGTCTATCGAGATGCCGACGCCGTCGGCGGGCACCGCTTTGCAGATCATGTCCTCGAGCCAGGACGCATTGGCGAGAAGCGCACTGTCTTCGGCGATCGCGGCCATCAGGCGATCGGCGATCATCCGGCCGTTCGTTTCATATTGGGCGGCAAGATGGCGTTCGCGGATCTCGAGCATCATCGCGAACATCCGCCCGAACAGCTCGGCGGCGCTGCGTTGCGCGAAGCTCGGCAGCAACGGTGCGTGATGGTGGCAGGCGAACAGACCCCACAGCCGGCCCTCGACGACGATCGAAATCGACAGCGACGCCTCTACCCCCATATTGCCGAGATATTCGATATGGATCGGCGAGACCGCGCGCAGCACCGACAAGGATTGATCGAGCGGCGCGCCGCGGAGATCAATTGTGGGGATGATCGGAACCGGCGCGGCGTTGACGTCGGCGATGATCCGGAAGATGCTGCGGAGATAGAGGCTGCGGGCCTGGGAAGGTATGTCCGAGGCGGGATAATGCAGCCCCAGGAAGCTGTCGACTCCCGGCCTGACCGCTTCGGCCACGACTTCGCCGTTTGCGGCCGCATCGAAGCGATAGACCATGACCCGGTCGAAACCAGTGAGCGCCTTGATCTGCCGGGCGCCCTCGCGGAGAAACGCGCTCGGGTCGGCGATCAGGTCGAGCCGCGTCACCATCGATCGAACCAGCGTGGCCGCATCGAACTCGTCGACCGCGACGGGTTCGGCTTCGATGACGACCGACCGCTCCGAGAAATGGATCGCGATATCGAACGCGGGGCCATCCGTGCGAAGCTGAAGGTTGAACAGACGCTCGACCGCGTCTGGAGATTGCAGGCGCATCGTCGCGTTGCGCAACGTATGGACCGCCGATGCCGACAGGAGTTTGTCGATCGCACCGCCCAGCGCGGCTTCGGGCGGGATGCCGAGGAACGCCTCGATATTGGCCGACACGCGCGAAACAAGCCAGTCGGACGATACCGTGATCAGAAAACCGAATGGCTGGATCGTGCCAAGCACATGAATCGGCTCGCGATCACAGTTCGTGAGATCAATATGTTGCCCAGCAGTCATGACCGCCCCCGTTTCAAGCGGGAGCGCGACGCGTCTCTCAGTCGCCGGATGCCCATGGCCCGCGTCGGCGATGTCGAGCACATAGCGGCGCTGGGAACGAAAAGCGAGGCAATTGAAGCGCGTGGCCGACTGTGTGGGTCGCGCTTGGTCCGCTACGCCGTGATCGGAAGCGGATCTGCGGAACGTGATCGTCGGTCGGTCAAAGCCGCATGCCGATACGGCGGCATGCGGCTAAGCCCGAACGTCCCTGAAACCCGTCACCGCGTCAGCTTGGCCGTCGCCACCGCGCGGGTGAATAGTGTCTGCAGCGCGGAACTGATGTCCTGGTCCGTCGAGACCGTATACATCAGGTCGGGAGAGGACGCGCAGGTCGTGAGCTGCTGCGCGATGGTTTTGGGCGTCGTGATCGCCGTCGTCGCTATGGCGCGCTGGTTTGGCTCGTCATCCTGGATAGAGGCGACCGTATATTCCGTGTAGAGGATGGCAATCTTGATGCCACGGCCTTTCAGCGCCGTGCATTGATCCAGTTGCGCCTGCTGCATCGCCGCGCGCGTCCGTCCGGATCCGACATCCTCGTCGCTCATCCCGTCCGTCACGAGAAAGAGGAAAGCCTGCGGCGTATCTCCAGGAAAGTTGGTACCCTTTCCGGAGGTTGCCGGCATATCCGAACTCATCTTGTTCATGACGCTCTGAAAGCTGGTGAACAGGAATTGGTTCGAGTTGCAGCTCGTCGGTCCAGGGGGACAGCCACTGCCGGCCTTGTCGTTTACCGTGACGACATCGATCGTGCTCGACGCTGTGGTGATGCTGTCCAGATTGGAGGTCAGGGGCGCAATCGTCTTGATGTCGTTATAAGGGCTCGCCCCATAGTCAAAGGTGTAGAGCGCCGCTCGATAGGTACGCTTGTTCTGCGTTGCATAAGACTTGGCCAACGTCATCAGGTCGCCAACCGCCCCCCGTTCGGCGGTCACGCGCATGCTTATCCCCTGGTTCAGGGCATACCAATAGCTATCGACGAACGTTCCATCGGCGTTATAGACGCACGTATCATACCCGTTACCGTCGGCACACATTTTCTGTATTCGGGTATCCGAGATGGTCTTCGTGGCGGGGGCGTTATAATATACGTACGTACCTTTTGCGTCTATCTTATACTCCGTGTAGCCGTTGCTGCCATTGACGGTGCTTCCATAGTTGAGGCTGTAGTTGATATTATATGGATTGTTGGAAAGGCTTCCGGTGATGAGCCCCTTTGGCATGGACTGGCCGCCCGCCGTGTTCTCGATCTTGTTCGAATGGCATGCGAATGTACATGTGAACTTGCTATCCATCTGCGCCAACCCGGCGGACGTGGTAGGAAGCGCCATTGAGGGCGACGTGTCGAGTGCCAGATAGAAATCGATGTTCGGCGCCGCTGTAGCCGTCGCGGATGAAGACCCATGAATAGAGAGCGTGGCCATATGTAGAATGCCGGCGAACGCGTTCGTCGAGGCGGCAGTATAGCTGACCACCGCCGTGCGCGTCGACGTTACCGAGTCGTTGCCGGTTACGTTGACTGTCGGCTGGACATTCATGAGGCCCGGCAAGCCGGCACTTTGGGTTGCGAACATGTTTGTCGCAGCGGTCGTTGCGGTCGGATTGTCATTGAGCATCATCGGCTGTGTCACGGCAGCCAGCGCGGCTGCGTCCGCCGCAGCGTTGAGCTTCGTCTGAAGCCGCATCGCTCGGCTATAATCGATGCCCATTCCTGTGGCGAACGTCAGGGCGAATATCGCCAGGCCGGTGATCAGCAGCACGTTGCCTCGCTGATCGGTTTTGAACCGCCGCGCGGCACCGCATGCGGCACCGGCTACGGTACGAAGGAGTCTCCAAATCATGATTGCAGATCCACAGTGCTCGAGACGCGAGGATTCATATAGACGGTATCCGAAAGCGTGAGCGGGCCGACTGTCCTAAACGTCACGGCTGGCGTGTAGGAGTAGGTAACTTCGCTTAGGACAATACTCGTACTGTTCGCCTTGATGGCAGGAGGCAGGATGAAAGACGATCCCTTCGATCGTCCGCCGCCGCGGTTGTCCATGCTCCATGTCACCGTCGTATTGCCACTCGAGTCTGTGGTAAATTCCGTCACGCGAATGAGGGCGTTCGACGCGGAATAGGGCGTTAAGACCTTGCTGGACGCGCTGAGTATCGTGTTGACCTGTGTGGTCGTTACAGCCGAGTTTTGCGTGATGAGATCCGCCACTGCGCGCGTCGCGATCGTCACCTTTCGATTGCAGGACAGCGCGTCCGTCAGCTGGTAGCCGGCCAGATACATCAGCAACAGCACAGGCAGAACGCAGGCGAACTCGACGAGGGCTAAGCCGCGCTGGTCTTCGACAATGCGCATACGACGAACCGTCCGCATCATGATGTATACGGCTCGGTCTGGGCGACGGACGTCGCGATCAGCAACCGGTTACTCGTCCCGGGCTGATTGCCAAGGTTGAAGCCGAGCGGACCCGTCGCGATGGGCAGGAGGTACATCAGGCGCACGATCACGATATCGCCTGCGCCGCCGGTCTGATACGGCATGATAGGATTTCCGTTGGCATCGTAGGTGATCGTGGGAGGGGCGGTACTAGCCGCGCTAAAAGACGCGACCGTCTCGACGTCGACCATCAGTTTGCTGCAATTAAGTAGGGGGGGGAGCTGGTTACAAACCTGCGTTTTATACTGCGCGGCCGTCCAGCCATTTTGCTGGGCTTGGCCCGTCAGGATAAGACGAGCAGCCGCCTCCCCCGCAGTCTCCAGTGTCTGCTGTGCAAAAAAGACCAGACTCGTCACGAGGATGGCTAGCAGCAATGCGATAAAAGGCGGCGCCACCAGCGCGAACTCGACGATCGTTGCACCACCATTGTCTTCGACGCACGCGCTCAAGCACGAGCGCGCGGACCTATCGCCGCCGCAGCCGCCTATTTTGGCTCTCATTCCACACTCCCCCGTCCAGCGTCTTTTGCCAAGCAAAGCTTAAGGTACGGTGAAAGCTGCGTTTTTATGGGACGGTCTATCAGGCCTTACGACGGGCGGGATTTGCGTTGCCGGTCGGTCTTTTCAATCCAACTTCGCTATCGGCGGACATCGTGGATCCCGGTCTGATCATCGGCTGCCGAGCAACCCGCTCAGGCGGTCGGGCCTGCCCGCAATCCGTTCCAGTCTCGGGTAACGGAGACCGCCAGCGTATTGGATTTCCAGCGCTCGACGTTGCCCGTCCGCCGAGATTTCCAGCCGGATCGTTGCCGTCGACCGCGCCGTGGCGAGCCGCAGGGCCTCGCGGGAATAGGGTGCGCCCTCGACCGTAAGGATGCGCGCACCCGGTGCCAGGCCCGCGCGGAACGCAGGGCTATCCCAGGCGACGCTGTCTATGCTGCCGTCGTCGTCGACGACGGCACCGACCGAATAGCCGAGATCGAGACCGCCGCCTTCGGCCTCGTTCTGCAGGAAGGTCTCGCTCGGTACCGGCGTGTAGACGAGACGCCATCCCGCGCGCGCGAGGCCGGCGGTTGCCTCGGCGTCGTCGTGCGTGTCGAGATGGCGCGTCAGGAATGTGCGCCAGTCGTCGTGCGCGATCGCATCGAGCCCGCGGCAGACGTCGTCGAACATATAGGTCGAGACGACCCCGTCCGGCTGTGCGGCATGGAAGAAGCGGCGCGCGAAGTCGTCGAGGCTCCGCTTGCCCCCGCTGAGCTCGCGCAGCCGGGCATCGACGTCGAGCCAGAGCAGCACGCCCTCTGGATAATAGTCTTCGCGGCGCTGCCAGTCGCGCCAACCGACATGATGGCCCGCCATGTAGATCGCGTCGTTGGTGGTGTCGGCGAGCGACTTCCACAGCCGGCCGGGACGGTTGGCGACGGTGGCGGCATCGAGCGCGAGCTTGTCCAGCGTCTCCTGGCGCGACCGCATGCCCGAGCGCGCCGCCAGCACGCGTCCCCAATATTCGGTCTGCCCCTCATAGACCCACAGCAGGCTGCCACCTGCGGGATCGTTGAAGGTCGGCGTCCACAAATCGGCGGGCTGGCGGAAGCGGCCGTTCCAGGCGTGGACGAGTTCGTGCGCGATCAGATCCCGGTTGTTGAGCTGCGTCTCCGGCCGCAGCAGATAATCGGCGGGGAGGTTGTTCTCACCTTCCTCGAGATGCTCGATGCCGCCGGCACCCACCGTGTCGTCGAGTACGACGATCGCATCATAATGGCGAAACGGTGCCGGTCCGAAGACATGGCGCGTCTGCGCGAGCAGCGCGCGCAGTTCGGCGGTCTCGCGGTCGCCGATCGCGAGCTTGGTGCTGTCTCTGGCGACAAGATCCAGGCGCACCGGCTGCGGATCGCCCGGCTCCAGATCGATCTGCCGCACGGTCTGGGCCGCATAGACCGGCGCATCGACCAGCCGATCGAGCGCTGTCGTGGCGAATTGCAGATCGGCAGGGTCCGTGCCGATGCGATCGAGCGCGGTGAACGGGGTCATCCCCGCGGGGAAGCGCAGGCGTGCGGACACCGGCAGGTCGCGCGCGAACCAGCCCGCAGGATAGAGCAGCGCGCGCTGCCACTGCAGGTCGATGCGGTCGCGGTGGAGTGTGTCACGGTCCGCGATGATCGTGAAGCCGAGCGTCATCGAACGGGCACCGGCCGGCACCGGGACATGGAACGCATAGACGGCGACCGGATCGCGCCGCCATTCGACACGGCGGCCATCGATGCGGACCTCGAGCCCGGTCAGCGATGCTAGCGGAACCGTCGGCGCATGGCTCGCGGTCTCCCATTGCGGATAGAGGAGGACGAAATCGCCAGCCGCCTGGACCGGGATCGTCTCGTGCACCGTGACGATCCCGCGCGCGGTATCGGTCGCATCGACCGCCAGCGTGAGCGTGCCGGCGAAGGCCCGGTCCTTCGGGATGGGCAGGCCAGCGGGCGCGCTCGCGGGGAGGGGGCCGACGCCGACCTGCGCCTGGGCGGCCGGCGCAGTGGCGGCGATCAACGCGATGGCGAAGGGCAGTCTGAGCATGGGCGGTTCCGGCGCTGGTCGTGAACGAATGTTATCGGTCTGCCGAACCCGGCGGGCAGAGCCGATATGTCGGGCCGGGCGCGACCGTACCGGCGGCGGCATAGGCGAAGACGCCCCGCGCGCGAACGCGCAGTGTCGCGATTTCCGTCGTTGGCGTTGCCGGTGAGCCGTCGCCATTGGCGCGGCAGGTCGTGGCGACGCGGTAGCGGCGGCCGGATCGTGTCAGGATGCGCGATCGGCACTGCGCCGAATGCGGATCGCTCAGACCCTTGCCGTCATAGCGCATCATCGCGGCGAAGGGCGCATTCCGGCAGGGCGTGCCGGACAGGACATAGGTGCCGGTCTGCAGCGGCACGATCGTGGCGGCGACAGCGGGACCGCAGGCCGCGAGCAGGACCGCGACGACAAGGCGCTTCACGGTACATCGCTTCCCGTGTGCCGCGAGGGCGGCAAGGTCATCGGCCTGCCCGCGTGCATCAGCCGGCATGTCCGGTATAGAATTCGCTCGCGATCTTCCACCGCCCGGCAACCTTGAGCAGCTGCATCGTCTTCCAGCCCCAGCTCCTGCCCTGCGGCGCGGTGTTGACGAACACCAGCGATACGCTCGCCAGCGGCCCGTCCTGCGCGATGTGGATATCCTGGAATCGCTGGGTGAACGGGCCGCCGCCGAACACGTCCGCGCGAAACGCCTGATATTGGTTGGTGACGCCGGGCGCACCGCTCGCCACGCCGTTCGGGCCCACGCCGGCGAAGGGAACGTCCGTGTTGAGCAGCAACGTCTCGAACAACGCTTGGTCCTTGGTCGATACGGCTTGGGTGTAGCTGTCGAGGAGCGCCGCGATCGCCTGCCGATCCGCGCCGACACTGTCGAACTGCGCCGGTATCGGCACGGCCTCGACGGCCGCGGGCGACAGGCTTGCAATCACGAGCAGCAGCGGGATTATCGACAGTCTTGGCATCGGAACACCCTTTCGTCTGCGATCCGCCGGCCACCGAGCCTTGGCGGAACGGCGATCTTTGCATCCTGCGACATGTCGCCGCCCGCAGCACGATATGTGCCAGCTTCGCAAGTCCTTGCGATAGCATCGGAACCGGCTTCTTGCGATCTGGAACGGATGCGTGCAGCCGTCCGGATCCGGACAGCTGGCGTCCGCGTCCGGACAAGCACAGGGTGCGCCGGTGGGGTCGCACCGCGCGTAACCGCTCCGGCGCTAGCGGCGGCGGATCGTCGCGACGACATCATCGATGCAGGCGCGCAGCTTGGGCGGCTGTGCGATCAGCCGAACTTCTCGAGCTACCGCTTCGGGTCGTCGAGAGTCCGCCAGCCCTGATGAATCAATGTCCGCAAGCTGGAAGATTCACCAGGGAGGCTCAGCGTGTGCTCCTGCTCGCGTATGATGTGTGCCGCTACCTCAGGGCAGCGAATAGGCGACGACGTAGTCGCCCAATGTCGTTCCGAACGAGCCGTGACCCCCGGCAGCCGTTATGACGTACTGCTTGCCGTTCTGCGCGTAACTCATCGGTGTCGACTGGCCGCCGGCGGGAAGGCGCGCCTGCCACAACATCGTGCCGGTGGTCACGTCGAAGGCGCGAATATAATTGTCCATCGTTGCGGTCAGGAAGGCGACGCCGCCACCCGTCGACATCGTGCCGCCAAGCATCGGCATGCCGAGCTTGAAAGGCAGTGGCACGACCGAGTCCCGCGTCGTGCCGACCTTGTGCTTCCAGACGATCTTGTTCGTGCCGAGATCGATGCCCGACATATAGCCCCAGGGCGGCGCCATGCACGGGAAGCCGAGCGGCGACAGGAAGGGGTGGAGTTCGACGCCGTAGGGCACGCCGTACATAGGCTGGACGCCATTCTCGCTACCGGGCGGATGCGATCCGTTGGGCTTGGCGGGGTTGTTCGCGCCGCGCGGCAGCAGCTTGGAGACGAACGGAAAGACGATCGGGTTTGCGATCGCGATTTGACGGTAGGGATTGACCGAGATGCCGCCCCATTCGAACATCCCGACGTCACCCGGGAAGACCAGCGTGCCCTGCGTGCTCGGCGGCGTGAACGGGCCGTCATAGCGCAGCTGCTTGAACAGGATCCGGCAGGCGAGCTGATCGAACATCGTGGCACCCCACATGTTCGCGTCCGTCAGCCGCGCTTTGGGTTGGAAGCTGAGGTTCGAAAAGGGCTGAGTCGGCGACACGCGATCGCCGGGTGCCGCCCCCTGCGGCACCGGCCGCTCGGGCGCGCCGACGATCAGCTTGCCGGTGCGGCGATCGAGCACGAAGATGTTGCCGCTCTTCGTCGGCGCATAGATGGCGGGCACGATGCCGTGCGGCGTGCGCAGATCGAGCAGGCTGGGCTGCGAAGGCAGGTCCATGTCCCACAGATCGTGATGCACGGTCTGATAGGACCAGACGCGCTTGCCGGTGGCGACGTCGAGCGCGACCAGCGCGCTGCCGTAGCGTTCCATCTGCGGTGTGCGGTTGCCGCCCCAGATGTCGGGGGCGGGGCCGCCCATCGGCAGGTAGATCAGCCCGAGCTTCTCGTCGACCGCGGAGATCGACCAGCTGTTGGGCGAATTGGCCGTGTAGTGATGCGTGGCGGAGGCCAGCGCATTCTCGTCGAGCGCGCCCGCGTCCCATGCCCAGATCAGCTTGCCGGTATAGACGTCGAAGCCGCGGACCACGCCCGAGGGCTCGTTGGTCGAATAATTGTCGATGACGGCGCCCGCCATGATCACCATCGACTTGGTGACGACCGGGGGCGAGGTGCCTTCGTAGAAGCCCTTGTGCTTGACGGTCATGCCGTCCTTGAGATCGATCACGCCGTTCTGACCAAAGCCGGCGCATGGCTTGCCGGTGGCGGCATCGAGCGCGAACATCCGCCCGTCGTTGGTCGGCAGGAACAGACGGTCCCGGCATTCGAGCGGCGCGGGCACGCCGTCCGACGTCGTCGCGCCGGCCGCGGTCGCATGGTAGGAGACCCCGCGGCAGGTAAGGTGCTGGAAGGTCGGATCGTCAACGACCTTGGGATCGAACATCCACTTCTGCTTGCCCGTCGCGGCATCGAGCGCGAACACCTTCTGGTGCGGCGAGCAGAGATAGACGGTATCGCCGATCTTCAGCGGCGTCACTTCGTCGGTCGTCTCCAAAGAGTCGTTCGGCCCCTTGCTGTCGCCGGTCCGGAACGTCCACGCGACCTTCAGATTTGCGACGTTGGCGGGCGTGATCTGGGTCAGCGGCGAGAAGTGATCGCCGGCCCCTGTGCGACCATAGGCATGCCATTCATCATTGGGCACCGCATCGGCGTCGGTTTGAGGCAGCGCGCCGACGACGGCGGTCGGCAGCCGGCCGGCGACATCGTCGTTGGTTGTGGCAAGCGCGATTCCGACGATGAGGATCGACGCGACGACCGCCCCGACGAGCGGCATCCGCCACGGCCGACGCTCGGCCGGGAAGGAGCGCACCACCCACGGGGCGAGCAACCATAGTCCAAACGGCACCAATATGTCGCCGCGGGGCGCGAGCGGCCAGAAGTCGAAGCCGACCTCGCACAGCGCCCAGATCATCGTAGCGACAAGGATCAGCGCATACAGGGGGTAGGCGAAGCGCTGCCCACGCCACAGCAACACGGCGTCTGTAACAAGCGCGACCCCAAGGAGCAGATAATAAGCCGAGCCGCCGAGTATCGCGAGCCAGCCGCCCGCAATCACCGTGACCAGACCGAGCAGCAGACACGAGGCCGCCGAGATGCGGGCCCAAACACCTGTGCTCATTCTAAATTCCTGACGTGCGTGCGCTGAACGGCAAAGTTCACTTCGATGGTGCCATGCGCGGGTGCCCGGCCTGGCTAAGTGTCCAAAACCTCTTGATCTCAATTAAGTTGCGTTAGAAAACGCAAAATCCTCCTTTGTCGCTCTCGCACGTGAAGAGTCTCGGTCGCGACGGCAGGCCGTCTTGGAGGCAACAGGCGACATCTCAAGCCATGCGGGTCAGCCATCGAGGTGCGGAACGTCTGCTACCTGGTCGTCCGACATGATCAGTCTGTGCGAGCGTCAAGCAGCGCGCGCAGCCGCGCGGCGTCTTCCGGCGTGGCGGGATTGTAGATGATCATTCCAAGCTCCGGTCGCCCCTCGACCGCGAACGAGGAGAATTCCATCGCGAGCAGACCCGCATCGGGATGGTGAATGCGCTTCACGCCTTCGCCATGCGCGACCACGTCGTTGTCCTGCCATAGCGCTTCGAACGCGGGGCTCATCCGGCATAGCTCTGCAACCAGTCTCGTGACCTCCGCGCTGCTGCTCGCGCCGGCGCGCGCCACGTCGGCCCGGAAGGCGCCGACGACAAAGCGCGCGACGCCGTCCCAATCCTCGTTGCGGATCCGGCTGTGGTCGCTGCCAAACATCAAGCGGAGGATGTTGCGCCCTTCGCGCGGCAGCAACGCATAGTCGGTGAGGAGCGTTGCCGCCGCGCGGTTCCAGCCGACGACGTCCCACATCGCCGTCTTGATGATCGCGGGGCTTAGCACCATTCCGTCGAGTACGCGCTGAAGCCGGGGGGAAATCCCGTCGACCGGCTGGTAGCGTGCCTCCGGCGCGCGGTTGAGACCCAGCATATAAAGGTGCTCGCGCTCGGGCTCGGTCAGCATCAGCCCCTTTGCCAGCCGGTCCAGCACGTCGGCCGACGGCGCGCCGCCGCGACCCTGTTCCAGCCAAGTGTACCATGTCGGGCTGATGTTTGCGCGGCTGGCCACTTCCTCGCGGCGCAGCCCGGGGGTGCGCCGCCGGCCGCCGCCAAAGCCCAATGCCACGGGGTCAAGCCGGGCGCGACGGTCGCGCAGATAGGTACCGAGCGGATTGGGCGCTTCGCTGGTCATGAACGATCCTGTTACAGCCTATACCCTGATAAGATCACTACTTTAACAGGGTCGGGCGACCCGCGATACGCCGCCTCGGCAAGAAGGAGAATTTTTTCATGCGCGTGTTTCTGACCGGGGCGACCGGCTTTATCGGCTCGCACATCATTCCCGAACTGCGCGATCGCGGCCATCAGGTGCTCGGTCTCACCCGCTCCGACGCCGGCGCGCGGCAGCTGGAAGCGGCAGGCGTCGACGTCCATCGCGGCGATCTGGAACGGCCCGAGACGCTCGCCCAAGGCGCCGCGGCGGCCGACGCCGTGATCCACTGCGCATTCGATCATGATTTCCAGACCTTCTTCGAGAATACGAGGAAGGACGAACGCAACATCGCCGCGATGGGAGAGGCCTTGGAGGGGACGCAGAAGCCGATCCTCATCACCTCGGGCGTCGGCATCGGCACACCGCTGAACGGCGGCCCGGCGACCGAGGACGTGCTCAACCCGCGCCATGCCAATCCGCGCATTGCGACCGAGATCGCCGGCGCGGCGCTGATCGCGCGACGCATCGACGTCCGCACCATCCGGCTGCCGCAGGTGCACGACACCAGCAAGGCCGGGCTGATCACGCCGCTGCTCGCCGAGGCGCGCCGCGCGGGGGCGGTCGCGTATCTCGGCGAGGGAAAGACGCGCTGGTCCGCGGCGCACGTCAGCGACGTGGCGAGGCTGTACGTCCTGGCACTGGAGAAGGGCGAGCCGGGGGCGCGGTACAATGCGTCGGCGGAGGAGGGCGTCACGGCACGGGCCATTGCCGAGGCAATCGGAAAGGGCGCCGGACTGCCGGTCCGCTCGATCGCAGCTGACGAGGTCGAGCATTATTTCGGCTGGATGGCACCCTTCGCGGCGCTCGACATGATCGCATCGAACGCTTGGACCCGCGCGCGGCGGGGGTGGCACCCGACCGGCCCCGAGCTGCTCACCGGCCTTGCCGCGATGGACTATTCGGTCGTCGACTAGGGCCTCGTCCTCCGCCTCCGCTCGCTGGATAGCCAGATCGCCGGATTGCCGGGCCGCGCCTATTCGGGAGCGTCTTTGCGCGCCATCACGGGGTTATACGTTCCAGTCTCGGAACGTCGGCATCGCGGCTCCGTAGGCGGAGCGATACCGGCCGTCGTCGCAAGTCGGGAGGAACCGTGCCGGCGGCCAATAGCCGCATCGGGGCCGAGACGTTACAGGCTAGGAGGTCACGCGACCTGTACGTCGAATGCGAACCATGCCGCCGCCGCGTGATCGTAGAGTTGCACCAGCTGATCCGCCACTTTCGCCGAGAAGTGGCCGGATGAACTTCGATCGTAGCCGCGGGCCATGTCCCCCTCGATCTCCATATGCATGGAGACGCCGTCGCCGGCGTCGCGAATTTCCGGCAGCGTGCCTCCGAACCTCGCGTCGCGGTCGCCATCATAGCCCTTGAGGTGTGGCGTGCGGGCCTCCGCCGCGATACGCAGGTGCTGCCCTGTCGCATGATCGTAGAGGCCGGCGACCCTCTTGCCTGTGACGAGCGCATGGGCGGAGGCGGCGATGATGGCACGAATATGGGGCTGCATGCCTCCGCCTGACACCGCAGCCGTTCGGGATCAAGCCTCGCGGCATTGGATCGTTCCGACACGACGCATCGACGGGGAAGCCACGCTTAGGTCCGGTGGCGTAGCGGAAGGCGGAAAACGCGATCTGATCCTGTCATATATAAGATCGTCCCATGCTCGCCGATCGCGCAATTGGCGATCGCCGAACCGGAGACGACCAGTCCGAGCGGCTCGGCTTCGGGGGTCAGCACCATCATCCCGCCGGGCACCGAGCAGAAATGTGTGCCGTCCTGTCGGATCTTCATGCCGTCCGGCAGACCGGGGGCCCCGGCGCCCTGGAGCGGCTTGGCATCGAGCCACAGCTCGGAGCGCCGCGGCATGCCGCGCGCATCGAGATCATAGACCATGATCCGCGGTGCCGCCTCGTCGGACACCGAAACATAGAGTCGCCGCTCGTCGGGCGACCGCGCGATGCCATTGGGCCGCGTCAACGTGCCGTCGACCAGCATCACCCCGCCGTCCGGCGCCAGGCGGTACACGCCGTTCTGGGCAAGCTCCTTGATCGGCGAGGTGTCGCCATCGGCCAGCCCATAAGGCGGATCGGTGAAATAGATCGCGCCATCGCGCGCGACGTGCAGGTCGTTGGGGCTGTTGAAGCGCTTGCCGCGGTAGCGATCGACCAGGACCGTGCGACGCCCGGTCTTCAGATCCAGCCGGTCGATGCTGCGGCCGCCGCTATTGGCAATCAGCAGGCGGCCTTTACGATCGAGCGCGAGCCCGTTGGAGCCAGGTTCGCGCACCAGCGCCGGATCGGTATGCGCCGCGCCCGAAGGCGAGAGGAAGCGGCGCGTGCCCTCCGCCCGCGTCCAGCGCCGCATCAGATTGGCGGGGGGATCGGAAAAGAGCAGGCCGGTGCCCGGCACCCACAGCGGACCCTCGGCCCAACGGATGCCGGTCGCGATCGTCTCGACGATGCTACCGGGCGCGATCAGCGCATCGGCCGCGGGCGACAGCCGGCGGATCGTGACGGCGGCCGGCGGCTCGAGCGCGAGTGCGGGGGCCGCAGCCAGCCATGCACCCGCCGCGAGCAGGCCGCGACGGCCGATGACGACGCTCATCGCTTTGCCTGCGGCAGCTTGATCCCCAACAGGACGAGCTTTCCATCGTCGACGCCGAACCAGTGGGGCGTATTGGCCGGGATCAGCATCGCGTCGCCGGGTTTGAGCGGGATGCGTGTGCCGCCGTCGATTTGGCTGCCCTCGACCAGATCCGGCCGGGTGACGGTTGGATCGACCAGTCGACCGCCGAGCACGAGCGTGCCGGCGCCCTCCATGACGATGGTATATTCGGCGTCGGTCGGGTGCAGGGCAGGGCGCCCCGGCGCGGTCCAATATTCGAGCGCGGCGACATCGGCGCCGTTCGACAGCACCGGCCGCCAGGCGAAATGCTGGCCGGGCTTGAGATCGCGAGCCATGGCGGCGATCGTGGCGTGCAAATCGGCGGATCCGGCGAACGTCGTGCCTGCGGTCGGCGCGACGTTCGGGGCCGGCGGCGGGGCGGCCGCGAGCAGCGCCAGCGCGAGCAGCGCCCTCATGCGGTCGTACCCAGCCGGATCGTCCGGCCCTCGCGGGCGGAGCGGTAGATCGCCTCGATGATCCGCATGTCGCGCAGACCCTCCTCGCCCGACACGATCGGTTCGCGCCCATCGACGATGCAGCGCGCGAGATGATCGAGCTGCCCGGCGAACTGGGTCTTGCCCGGCCCCGGCGGCGGCGTGCGTTCCTGCTCGCGACCGTCCTTGCCGGTCCACATGCGGTTGCCGTCGTAGCGCGTCGCGGGTTCGAGCTCGATACGGCCGAGATCGCCCATCAGCAGGACATGATTCTGGTTCGCGCTGTACATCGACTGACAGCCGGCGATCGCGCCGGAGGGGAATTCGAGCGTCCACTCGATCATGTCCTCGACCTCGTGGAAGCGCGGATCGCGCCGGTCGGTGGATTCGCGTGCGGTCACCGCCACGGGCTCCTCGCCGATCATGTAGCGCGCCGCCTGGAGGCTGTAGATCCCCATGTCCATCAGCGAGCCGCCGCCCGCCAGCGCGCGCTTGAGCCGCCATTTCGACGGATCGCGCTGGACGAAGCCATGTTCGGTACGCACATAGCGGGTGCGTCCGGCGACGCCGCTGCGCGCCAGCCGCATCGCCTCCAGATTATAGGCCTCGAAATGGCAGCGATAGCCGATCATCAGCTTGCGGTTGGCGGCATGGCAGGCCGCGATCATCGCCTCACATTCGGCGACCGAGATCGCCATCGGTTTTTCGCACATCACATGCTTGCCGGCGCGCGCCGCCCGTATGGTATAGTCGGCATGCATCGCGTTGGGCAGGCAGACATAGACGATGTCGGCGTCCGGATTGTCACGGATGCTGTCGAAATTCGCGTAGGAATAGATTGACGAGCTGGGCAGGCCGTGCGCCGCGGCCACGGCCTTCGCCTTGGCCGGATCGCCCGACACCACCGCGGCGAGCCGGCTGTGCGTGCAATTGGCGAATTGCGGCATGATCACGTCATGGCCGTAGGTGCCGAGGCCGACGATCGCATAGCCGAGCGGCTTGGCTGTTCTACCCTGCGCCCAGGCACCTGGTTCGATGCCGGAGGCAAGCGCCGCCGCGGTGGCCGAGAGTAGGAAATCACGGCGTCCAACATCGATCATCTTCACCTCCCGTGCGCTCTTCAACTTGGCAAGCATTGGCGAGAATGCCGATTGGCGTCCATATCGGCGATCCTACGCCTACGGCCGGACATCTATTTATCCGGCGACAGCGTCGCGGCGATCGTCGTGAACGGCCTGGCGAGCACGTCATAGACCGCGGTCGCCAGCAGGCCGGCGATCGCGGCGGCGCCGGCCGCGATCAGGATGAACTGCATCGCCGAAGCACGGTGACGGCTGCGCTGCAACCGATGCGCGAGGTCCGCATCGGTCGTTACGCGATCCGCCAGCCGGCGATCGGGCTTGGCATCGGCGCGTGCGCGGTCGGCAGAGGGGCGGCTGGCAAGCCTGGGCTCGCTGACGAACCCATCTACGTCCAATACATCCTGCGCCCTGACGCCGAAGAACCGCCCCTTCCGCCATACCACCCGCCCTATGATGATGCGCGAGTCGCGCCGGATGTCGACATAGTCACCCGGCCGCGGCGGGTGCTCGCTCGCCACCAGAAGCCCGCGCGATGACATATTGTGGATGCACACATCGACCCACAGGGTCCCGGATCGCATGCGCGACGGGATCGTCACCTGCCGTCGGGCTTCGCGGGGCTTTGTGTCAGGCCGCTGCAGCTTCCACCATCGCGCGGCGCCTTCCTCACCCCTCAACTGATTGGAATAACGCAAAGTTTCGATCATGAACATCGATGGCGATTGCGCGGATGTCAACGATGATGATGCGCGGTGACGGCTGCCGAGACGTGGATTCCGCATCGGAGCCCCGGTCACGAACTTATCGGTCGCGTCCGCGAACGGCCGGTGCGGCGTAGGGACTATTCCTGCTTCGTCTCACCTGTTGTCAGGCGATAAGCGATCTCGCGGTCTTGTAGCAGTCTTCGATATGCGCGTTCCCCACCATCTTCATCGCGCCGAAGCCGAGGCCCGCGGCGACCAGCGATCCGAGGACGGGAACATATTTTGCGACCGACGCCGTCGCGACGCGGACGCCGACGCGCCGCAGCACCTGGATCACCAGCGTCCTGGTCACCATGCGGCCGATCACATTATTGCCGAGACCCGCGGCGACAACCAGCGCCTGTTGGGCCAGATGGGGATCGAGCTTTTCCACCTGCGCATGATCAAGGCCGAACCGCGCGCTGATCGTCGGGAGCAGGGTGGTCAACAGCCCGACGTCCGCGACGACGTCCGCACCCGGCACCGGAACGATGGCCGCGCCGGCGGACATCAGCGCGCGCCGAGTGACCAGGCTGCGACATTCGATCCGGATGCGGTCGAGTTCTGCCACGGTTGCGATCATGCGACGTCCTCCGCTTCGGTGCCACCCTCTGCGGGGCCGGCAGGGGCGATCTCCGATGCGAGCGGATTGATCGGGCCCTTCTGCGATCCGACCCACTCGCGCCACAGCAGAATGAGCGCAGCCATGATCGCGGGCCCCATGAACAGCCCGACCAGGCCATAGGCCTCGACCCCACCGAGGATGCCGAGCAGCACCCAGACGAACGGCAGCCGCGTCGCCCCGCCGATCAGCACCGGGCGCACGAAATGGTCGGCGATGAAGGTGACCGCGAAACCGAGCACGAGAATGACGATCGCGGCGACGGTCGAGCCCCCGGCCAGCAACACGAGCGCGGCCACGCAGAAGGCGATCGCGGCACCGAAGGGGATCATCGCGAGCAGGGCGGTGAGCAGTCCGAACAGCGTTGGATGGGGAACGCCGGCGACCGCATAGGCAATGCCCAAGATCACGCCCTCGCCGAGGCCGACGAGGACCAGGCCGTTCACCGTGCCGTGCACCGAATTGATGATCTGCCGCCCGACATCCTCGCCCGCGGCACCGAAAGCGCGTCGGCTGCCGACGCGGAGCTGCTCGACGACGTCGTCCGCGTCCCGAAGCAGGAAGAACAAGGCGAGCAGCATGAAGCCGATCAGCACCAGCCGGTGAACCGCCTGCGCACCGACCGTCCGACCGGTCGCAAGCAGGCCGCCTTGCATCGCGTGGCTGGCGAGCGCCGAGATCCCGCCCGGGCGTCCCAGCTCCTGCTGCCATAGCGGTACGAGCTTGGCGCCGTAGGGCAGCTCGCCCAGGAAAGCGGGCGGCGCAATGCCGGTCTGGTGGACCTGCGCCACCCAGAGCGAGGCGGCATGCGCGTCGGACAGCAGCGGCACGACGATCATCACGACGGGCACGATGAAGACGAGCAGCACGATTGCGATGGTGAGCATCGGGATCAATTCATGACGATGGCGGGGCCAGCGTCGCGCCGCCTTGCTGAACGTCGGCCACAGACCGATCGCGAAGATCACCGCCCAGATCAAGGCGGGCAGGAAGTCCTTGAGCGTGACGACGCCTGCGATGAACAGCATCGCGGCTGCCACCAGGCCCGCACGCTTCTGCGGTACCGACATCATATCCTGGTTCGCACGTGTCCATGTGCCCGCCGGCGAACCCTGGTCTTCCTGCTTCATCAGACGCCTTCGTCAATATCCATGGCCCGCTTCGGGGGCTTTCGGCGCACTGAACGCGGTCGCATCGATATCGGGTACATCGATAATGGCACCGCCTGTCCGTCCAGGCACATTGTCACGGTCGCTCTTGTAGAGCGTGCGATCTGCGATTATCTGGAAATCTGCGGGACCGGGCCCCTCTGGCGATGGCGTAACAGCCTCGTGATGTCGGACCGCATCGAGCGTGCTCGGTGCTGGTTGGACATATCGACGGTCGTCCTTCCACCCACCGGCACCTCGATCGAAGTCAATTCGATGGAGGATGATATGAACAATCTGATCGAGCGTCTGATCGCGGCGCACCGCATGCTCAACCGGGAAATCCGGCGCGAGCTCGCGCACCGCATCCCGGACCATTTCCGCGTCGTGCGGCTCAAGAAGGAGCGGTTGGCGGTCAAGGACCGGCTGGTCCGCCACCTTCCGGACGCGCGCGACCTGCGGCACGCGGCGCGGCGCGCCTTGAGCCGCATGCGGATGGACGGCCCCGCCCTTAGCCGCGGGAGGAAGTGACGATGGACCGCATACTCAAGCCGGCGATGCTGGCCGGCGAGCGCGACGCGGGTCTGCGCCGCCACATGCTCGGCATCTACCGCTATATGGGGCTGGGGCTGGCCCTCACCGGGCTGGTCGCCTTCACGGTCGCCAGTTCGCCGACATTGGTCGCGGCGATCTTCGGCACGCCGCTCAAATGGGCGGTGATGCTGGCGCCGCTCGGCTTCGTGATGCTGTTCAGCGTCCGCGTCCAGCAGATGACGACCGCGTCGGCACGCCTGACCTTCTTCGCCTTCGCGGCGGTGATGGGCGTGTCGATGGCGAGCATCTTCCTGGTCTTCACCGGCATCAGCATCGCGCAGACCTTTCTGATCGCGGCGACGATGTTCGCCGCCGTTAGCCTGTGGGGCTACACGACCGGTCGCGATCTCACGCGTGCCTCGACCTTCCTGATGATGGGGCTGATCGGCGTGGTCATCGCGTCGCTGGTCAATGTCTTCGTGGGATCGAGCGCGATCCAGCTCATCGTGTCGCTGGTCGGCGTCGTCATATTCACGGGGCTGACGGCCTGGGACACGCAGCGTGCCAAATCCGACTATCTGGCCTTTGCGGGCAGCGAACAGGCGGAGAAGTTGGCCGTGATGAACGCCTTGTCGCTTTACCTGAATCTGATCAACATGTTCCAGCTGCTGCTGAGCTTCTCGGGCCAGCGCCAGTCATGATGAGGAGAGGCGCCGGTTCCCGGCCGGCGCTTCTTACCGAGGTTTCACGGCGCGGACATGAGTGCATCGAATTATCCAGTTTTTTCAGACGAAAGGGTGGACATTTAGCGCCGCAGTCCTATTTGCGCGGCTCCCCTCCGGAGTCACCAAATGTCCGACAACAATCTGATCGACCTGACCGCTGATATCGTCACCGCGCACGTCAGCAACAACAACACCGCGACTGCCGATCTGCCGGGTCTGATCCAGAGTGTTTTTGCGGCGCTGTCCGCGACCGCCAATCCGGTCGAGCCGGAGGCACCCAAGCAGGAGCCGGCGGTTTCGGTCCGCTCCTCGATCAAGCATGACTATATCGTGTGCCTCGAGGATGGCGCCAAGCTCAAGATGCTCAAGCGCTATCTGCGCACCAATTTCGACATGTCGCCCGAGGATTATCGCGCCAAATGGGGTCTGCCCAAGGATTATCCGATGGTCGCGCCGGCCTATGCCGAGACGCGCCGTACGCTCGCGCATTCGATTGGCCTCGGTCGCAAGAAGGACACCGCGCCGGCGCCGAAGGCTGGCTCGAAGCCGAGCATCGCCGCGGCCAAGGAGCATCTCGCAGGGGACGCGACCGCCGCCAAGAAGCGTGGCCGTCCGGCCAAGGCCAAGGACGATGCACCCGTGGCGGCATCCGAGACGGTCGAAGCCTAAGAACACACCGGCCAGGGCCCGCCACCACCCGTGTGGTGGCGACGCCTTGGTCGTCAGGTCAGGCGTCGGTCTGACCTTCCGGCAGCAGAATCATCTGCTCGCGCGGGCAGCGGTCCCCAACCGTCTGCCCGCGCGGGAATGCGGCTTCGAGCGCATCGATGTCGGTTGCATCGAGGCTGACCATATTGGCCGCCCAATTGCTCTCGAGATGGGTGATGCTTCGAGTGCCGGGTATCGGCACAACGGCGCGCGCCAACGTCCAGGCCAGGCTGATCTGCGCCGGGGTCGCCGCCAGCCGCGCGGCGATCCGCTCGATCACCTGCCGCGGACGCGCATTGGCCTCGACAGCACTCGTTTGAAAACGCGGATGGAAGTTACGCCGATCCGCGGCTTCGACGGGCATCGCACCTGCCAGAAATCCGCGGCCGAGCGGCGAATAGGCGACGAAACCGATGCCGAGGCGGGCGGCGGTGGGCAGGATGTCGTCTTCGACCTCGCGGCTCCAGAGCGAATATTCGCTCTGCAGAGCCGTGATCGGGTAGGTTGCGTGCGCGCGACGCAGGCAGGCGGCGCTCACCTCCGACAGGCCGACGCCGCCGATCTTGCCGTCGTCGACGAGCCGGCCAAGCTGGCCGACGGACTCCTCGATCGGAATTCCGGGATCACGCCGGTGGAGATAGTAAAGATCGATGTGATCGACACCAAGCCGGGTCAGGCTGGCGTCGACCGCATCGCGTGCGCGCAGCGGAGGCACATCCGCGCCCCGATCGTGCGTGAACTTGCTCGCCAGGATCAGTCCGTCACGGCGGCCGCGGATCGCGCGGCCTAGCAAGGACTCATTATGCCCTGCGCCGTACCCCGCGGCGGTGTCGAAAAAGCTGATGCCGAGATCGATCGCGCGGTGGATCGTGCGGATTGATTCCGCATCGACGGCCGCGCCATATACGCCGGAAAGCCCCATCGCGCCAAAGCCCTGCGCGCTTACGTCCAGTGCACCGATGAGAGGAATGGCCTCGCTCCTTCAGAGGGGTGATCGCAGATCACGCGATATATAGGGTCCGGCGAGCCGCTCTGGCTTGCGAAAAGCGTGATCGGATCGGATCGGCGCTGGATGTCGACGGGCGCGGATCGCGGCCGGATCCTTCTCGACGGCGCGGATTGCATGCGGATCCGGACGATCGGCACGATGCCAGGACGCGAGCGCGCCACCATCCGCGTGCCTAAAAAGGACGGTTATTCGCAGACTGTTGCGACGGGACACGTTGCGCATCGCGGCCGATTGCGATCAAAGATTAACAAAATCGCGAGTCGATGCGGGGATGTCGATGTCGGAACGGCCATTCGAAGCGCTCACCGATCGGCAGCGCATCATGCTGCGGCATGTTCTGGTCGGACGGACCTCGGCGCAGATCGCGCGCGAGCTCGGTACGACGCCGACCACCGTCGACGATCAGATGAAGAAGGCGATGGCGAAGCTCGGCGTTCCGACCCGCGCCGATGCCGCGCGCGAATTCGCCGCCTTCGAAGCCGGGCTCCAGCGTCCGGACCCCCACGCACCGGAGCTTCGCAACGCTGCGCTTTGGCCGCTTTTGCTGCCGGTGCCGACCAAGTCGCGGCCGACGAATGAACTGACGTGGGTGCAGATCCTGGCATGGGGCGCGATCATGGCGATCGGTTTCCCCTTGCTCATCACGATCGCCGCACTCCTGATGATCACGCTTCGGCAGCTTCTGGGCGGCACTGTGCACCACTAGCGGCGCGCCGACCTCGTCGGCGTGGCGAGGAGAACATGATGATCGAAGCAACTCAAGCCGGTCCCGTCGTCGCCGGCGATCTGCGCGCGGCCGAACGCTCGGCGATGATCACCACGCGCGATCTCGCGCAACTGATCGTCTCGACGGCCGACGCGAACCTCAACCTGCCGCTGTCCCCCTGCGTCGGCGCGCGCGCGATCGATACCGTGCACCAGGCGATGGGCGCCGCGATCTCGTCTCAGCGTCTGCTCCGCCAGGCGCATGCGGAACTCGAGGTCATCGGCCGCAGGATCGGCCTGACCGAGGAGATGTGGGGCGGCGGCTATCCGAAGGACCCGCCCAGCGCCGAACCGGCAACCCTCCGGGCGTCGCCGCAATCCGTCGCTGCCGCTTAGGACTTGCAAGGGGGGATCGACCATGCATCTCGTTGCCCATGAGCAATCCGGCCATACTCGCATATGCGTACAATCTTACGCTATTCGTAACCGGTATCTTCGCCCTGCTTCGCGGCAGCGGACCGGAAAGGGTCGGAGCGGCCGTCAACATCGTAGGGTCGAACGCAACAACATTGCTCATGGCGGCGGGTATCCAGAAATGGGGCGCCGGCTACGCCGCGACGTGGATGGTCGATCTTTCCGTCATCGCAATATTTTACTGGTTGGCCGTCACGAGCATCCGGTTCTGGCCGATCTGGTGCTTCGGCTTCGCCCTCTGCGATATCCTTCTGCACCCGGCGTCGGTCCTGATGCCGCGCGAGATCGCCTTCTATTACGAGTCGGCACAGGTGATTTGGGCCTATATGTCGCTCGGTGTGCTGGCGGTCGCGACAGCGCGGTTGTCGCCCGGTGAGCGGGGCAAGTCCCTCCGCGGGTGGAGAGCATCCCGTGCTGGAGCCGATCAGGTCGACCACGAATGGCGTGGTTGCTAATGTGATGCGGTTCGCGCGCGGGATCGAAACGCAGGTCGCCGAGACGGCGCGACCGCCGGTCGGCGCCAGCGGCGATCCCGCGACCGCAAGCCTGCGAGAAACGGACGCGGGACGTCGGCGCCGGATCAAGGCAATCCTTGCGGACCGCAGGATGCGCGCCGCGCTCTTTCCAAATGTCGACTTCGGCGATGGGACGTGGGACATCCTGCTCGGCCTGTACGAGGCCCGATTGGACGGCAGGCGCCTGTCGGCGCAGAATCTGCGGACGGCCGGACGGCTGCCCGCCCACAGCGCTCTGCGGCACATCGCGGTCATGGTCGAGCGGGGCTTGCTGGTCCGTCGTCCGGGCGGCGACGACGGGCCATGCGCGCCGGCCTATCTCTCATCGGACGCAGAGTCCGCGATGGCGCGGTATGTCGATGGGCTGAGCGCGACGCTATCCGGCCCGTCAGGCGACGCAGGCGGCGGCCAATAGACCGACGACCACGCCGACGCGCGCTGACACGGCGTATCAGTTGCACGGTGGGGTCCCGCAAACTGCGCGGCGGCGCGTCGGCATTTTCCTGTGGCGTCGCGCACGAAGCGTGGCATTCTCGACGCCATGATCAAGCATCCCCCGATACGCGGCCGCCGTACCCTCGAAGGCGACGTGCTGACGCTGTACGATACCCTGCTCGACTGCGTGGTTCGGCTCGATCTCATTCGGGAGACGGATGCGGCGGTGTTGGTGACGCAGGCGATCGAGCAGTTGGTGGACGCGCCGCCGGCCGCCGAGATGAGCGATGCCGATCGCGCCCGGCATTGTGACGAGATGAACGCCTATATGGACCAGCTCCCCCCGGCCGATCGTGACGACCTTCACTAGCGTCATAGTGCGCCGTGCATGGGTGGCGGGCGAAGCCTCTCGCGCACGAGAGCGCTACGGATGGTCCTACGGCGTCGGCAATCGACGATCCGACCGGCACCGTTTGAGTGCCACCGGCGTGGCGGCGTAGACGCGCGTCACGCGCATCGTCTGGCGCTCGGTGGTCACCGACAGGCAGGCGCATCCATGGCCGTGCGGGCCGTTGGTCTCGATCCATCCTGCGGTCGACATGTCCGGCATCCGATCGAAGCCTGACGCGGTATAGCCACCCTGTTCGCTGATCGTCCATTGGCCCTGGCGATCGTCCAGCTCGAAATTGCCCGGGGTCTCGTTGACCAGCCAACCGCACCGCCGCTCGACCGGTGCCGCCGCTGCAGACGACTGGGAAGCCGCGGCCGCGGCGATCACGGCGAGGCCAATCGACAAAGCGGGCAATCGGCTGGGCATGTGATGTCCTAGCAGCCCACGATGGCTCGCGAAACCCGGACCGTCGCGGTGGGCTGAGTCCCGTCGCTCATCGCGAAGACGGGAGGCCGGTCTCGCACTCCAGCGTGCGCTGACCCATTCGGACATGACGAGGGCACGGGCGGGCGGCGCGTCCTGCGCCGTTCCGGGGTCGCCGATCAGGCGGCGCGCGCCGCCATCCGCGCGGCCATCTTCTCTTCCTCGGTCCAGACCTTGCGCTCGCGCGGGGCCTTCTCCGGCTTGACCTGCTTGGCGGGTCCGCCGCCGAGCACGGGCGCGCGCTTGGTCGAATGGCGCGCGACTTCGCAATGCCAGGGATGGTCGTCCTGCACGGTCAGCGCCTGGCCGATCTCGCGCTCGACATCGTGGAGCCAGGCGCGCTGCTCGGCATCGCACAGCGTGATCGCATGGCCGCTGCGCCCGGCGCGGCCGGTTCGCCCGATGCGGTGGACATAGCTTTCCGGCAGGCTCGGCAGATCATGGTTGAAGACGTGGGTGACCGTGTCGACGTCGATGCCGCGGGCCGCGATGTCGGTCGCGACCAGCACTTGGACGGTGCCGGCGCGGAAGGCGTCGAGCGCACGCTCGCGCTGGCCCTGCGACTTGTTGCCGTGCAGTGCCTCGGCGGTGATGCCGCCCTCGCTGATGAACGCGCACACTTCGTTGGCGATGTTCTTCTGCAGCGTGAAGACGACCGCCTGGCCCATGTCCGGCGTGCGCAGCAGCTCGAGCAGCGCCGTCTTCTTGTTGGCGGCGTCGAGGAACATCACCGACTGCGCGATCCGCTCGACGGTGGTCGAGGGCGGCGCGATCTCGACCTTCGCGGGATCGGTCAGCAGGCTCTCGGCGAGCGCCGCGATCGATTTGGGCATCGTCGCCGAAAACAGCAGCGTATGGCGATCCTCGGGCAGCGTCGCGACGAGGCGTTCGATCGGCTTGGCGAAGCCCATGTCGAGCATCTGGTCGGCCTCGTCGAGCACCAGCGCCTCAAGCCGCGAGAGATCGCACAGGCCCTGATCGACGAGGTCGAGCAAGCGCCCCGGGGCGGCGACGATGATATCGACGCCGGCCTTGAGCGCTTTGACCTGGTGGAACTGGCTGACGCCGCCGAAGATCGTCGTCACGCTGAGTGACAGATGGCGACCGAAGCTTTCGAAGCCCGCGGCGATCTGCGACACCAGTTCGCGCGTCGGCGCCAGCACGAGCAGGCGCGCACCGTTTTGGGGCGCGGGCCGACGGTCCGCGGCGAGGCGGTGCAGCAGCGGCAGCGCGAAGGCGGCGGTCTTGCCGGTGCCGGTCTGCGCCATGCCGAGCATGTCGCGACCCTGCAGCAGGAGAGGGATCGATTGCGCCTGAATCGGCGTCGGGCTGACATAGCCTTCCTCGCCGAGCGCCTGGAGCAGGAGCGGCGACAGGGCGAGATCGGCAAAAGTCATCGTCATCGTCACGCGGCGCCTCCAGCGCTGAGCAAGGCTGCGCCGGATCGGGCTTAGCGTCTTGAAGAGCGCGGGCAGTTAGATTTTATGCTGCACTGCGTCAACGTCGAAAATGGGGAGCGGCCTCATCGATTGCGCGCGTGGCGTCCGCTTCCGGCAAGCGCGCACCATGTGGCTGTCGACCGACCGTCCCGACCGCACCGGCGTGTCGCGCGTTCCTGACACGACCTCGCTGGCGACGGCCGCGCGTCCAACCTCCTACGTCGCCTCCGGACGATGACGGGGCTTCCAGCCAAGTCGCCGCCTGATCGCCTGGTCATAATATCTGTCCAGCGGGAAGGAAATCGCGAGCAGGAACGATGCAAAGCCGATGCCGGCCCACGGAGTGAGCGCAGGATAGATGTCGGTGCGGTGTACGAAGACGATGATCGTCGTGATCAGGTCATACAACGGCTTGTGGATAATATAGATCGTATAGGACGCCATGCCCAGATAGGCGAGTAGCTGACGCGCGACGTCGCTGCATCTGATCTGCATACCGATATAAATGAGGATCGGAAAAACGACGAACGCGGCGGTGCAGTCCCACACGAGCGACAGCCATCCGGACGGCTGCGCCGCAAGCGTTCCGGCGACCAGAAGCAGCAGCAGGATCGCGGTTAGGACGGGCTGTGTCCGGCATATGCTAAGCGCGGGAAGGCGAGACGAAAACCGATACAGCAAAAGCCCAACGCCGAAGGAATAGCCGACCCGCGGGAAGCCAGCCACGAACGTCCGACGCGTCCAGCCCATATCGAAATCATGGGCCGGCGATACGATCGCGCACGCGCCGCGAGGCAAACAACACTACGATACAGCGGATGTAAACGACGGCGGACCTGAACCGCAATGGCAAACCATCCGGTCACATCATTGATCGCACGGTCGTAGAACGGCTATCCCGCAGCCTGCAGCATGATCTGGATGAACGCCCGTTTCCGCTGTGTACGCTCGGCAATCGCGTGACGAGACACCGTCGGGTGAGTCTCGCATCGACGACTTGATCACGCCCAAAGCCGGACGTCTGGTCTCGCTGTGCCCAGCGGATTCTATGGAAACGCGCGCACCGACCGCCTGGATGGCTTACGAGACTTGCAGTCTTCAAGACAGAATGACCGGAATTGGCTCTGTATAGCAATTCGTCCGCTTACGTGATCAGGACAGGGTATGGCGGAACGTTGCTACCGTCTCGCGCCGCTTGCCGGCGCTTTTCGGTCTCTTGAATCGCAAAACTATGCCGTTTCGGTTCTGCGCCCAGGACCGGTCGGCTTGGCCACGCTCGAAGCAGCGCTCAGGTCGACAGATCGAGCGTCAGGAACTGATTGTGTGGGCTGGGCGCATAGTCAGCAAAGGCGGCGCAGGGCACAAACCCCGCGCTCCGATAGAGCGATAGGGCAGGGCCGTGCAGCGCCGCCGTGCCGGTCTCCAGGCTTAGCCGCGCATAGCCCCGTGCGCGCGCTTCCGCGACGATATGGGCGAGCATGGCGCGTCCCACCCCCATGCCGCGCGCGGCCGGCGCTGCGCGCATCGACTTCACCTCGCCATGGTCGTGCGCCAGCTGCTTGAGCGCCCCGAACCCCGCCAGCGTCCGATCATGCCAGGCCGTCCAGAAGGTCACGTTCGGCATAGACAGGTCCGAGGCATCGAGCGCCGAGGCATGCGCGCCCATCACGACCTCGAGTTCGCGGCGATGATAGACGAGGAGGTCGGCGACATACGGCGCCGCCGGATCGTCCCGTCGTATGTCCATGTACGCGCCCTCCCATCGCGGTGCGTCGTAGCGGCTACCCGATTGTGAACGACCTATCGATCGGCAATGCTAGCCGATTGCGATCAGCACGAGGCTGATATTGTCGGCACCGCCGGCGGCGAGCGCGTCCGCCATCAGCTCGTCGGCGATCGTGGCGAGCGGACGCCCGCAATACTCGAGCAGGGCGGGGTCGGCGTGGCCGCGCGTCAATCCGTCCGAACAGAGCAGGAAGAGGTCGCCGGGCCGCACGGTGACGTCGCGCCGGTCAATCGCGACCTCGGCGGCGGCGCCGAGCGCGCGGGTGATGACATGCGCCTGCGGATGGCGGTCGGCCTGTTCGGGTGTCAGCGCGCCCGAATCGACCAGTTCCTGAACCAGACTGTGGTCGCGGCTGAGCCGTTCGAGCCGGCCGTCGCGCGCGCGATAGGCACGGCTGTCGCCCGCCCAGAAGAGTGTCGCGCTGCCGCCGTCGGCATGGAGCGCGACGATCGTCGAGCCGCTGACCCGCGACGATCCCGCATTGCCCGCATGAATGTGCCGGCCCGCCGCGATCAGCGACGTCTCGATCATGTCGTCGTCCGGCGTCGACGGCGAGCCGACCAGCGCGCGCAGCGTCTCGATGATCGCCTCCGCGGCGACATCACCTGCGAAATGGCCGCCCATGCCGTCGGCGACCGCCCACAGGCCGTGCTCCGTGCTGGCAAAGACGCGGTCTTCGTTGATCGTGCGGACTCGCCCGACATGCGTGCGCGCAATCGATTGGGTGACGGCGGCCGCATGGGCGGGCGACGCTGCGGCGGCGCCGGACACAGCGTATCGCCGCCAGCCCGACAGCAGGCCTGCCAGATTCATGCCCGCGGCCTGTCCGCCTGCGCTTCCGCATCGTCATAGCCTTTGACGAACGCGTCGTCGAGCGAACCGCCCTCGGCCTGATCGAGCTGGCGGCGCAGATCGGCGTGGCGGTCGGCGACCTCCTGCCATTGCAGTGCGGCCTTGCTCTTGAGGATCGAGCCCTTGCCGGCGACCGCGGCGTCGACGGTGGTCGGTGCGAAGCTGTCGACTGCGGTGCGCAGCGAGGCCTGCAGGCCGGCGAAGGTCGAGACGAGGTGTCGCTTGATGTCCTGGAAGGACGCCTGAAGCGCGGCGGGCCCCGACAGGAAGCCGCTGGTGCCGGCGAGCAGCAGGTCGATCGCCAGCCGCTGCGTCGGTGCCCATTTGAAGGGATTATTGCCGGTGCCGCTGATCGTCGTACGGCTGAGATGGTAGCGGACGCGGGCGCGATCGCGCTCGGTCATCAGGTCGCCGATGCCCAGCACCATCTGGCGATAGACCGCGCCGGCGCGGCGCATGATCTCGACCGGCTCCTCGCCCGACAGCAGCGATGCGTCGAGCCCTGCGCCTTCGCAAAACGCCTCGAGCAGCGACCCTTCCTCGAACACGCGTGGCTCGGGGGTGGCGTCGCTCCAGTCGGTCGGCACCTCGGTGGAGGCGCCGAGCGGCGGCGTGAGCACCATCGTCCGCGTCTCGTTGCCCGCCATCAGCCCCTCGTGCGGAGCGGGGGCTGCGATCAGCCGGAAGCGGCCGAGGCGCAGCGTGCTTGGCAGATCGAGCCAGACGTCGGTCTCGTCGGGCAGTCGCGCGCCGGTGCTGTCGTCATAGACGCCGTTGGCGCCCGAACAGCGCAGCTTAAGTCCGGTCCCGTCGGCATCGAAGGCGCAGTGCGTGCGCGAGATCTCGCGGTCGGGATCGGGTATCGCCCAGTCGCAGGCGGGATCGCGGCCGATCCGCATCACGCCATCGCGCAGCATCCGGGCGTCGATCGGGTGGACCGGGTCGCTCTCGTCGAACAGGCGAAGCATGTACACGACGTGGTCCCTCAGGCGGCCCGGCGCGGCGCGATCAGCGTGGCGGTGAGCGAGATCTCGGGTTCGGCGGCGACACCGATCTGCGGCTCGAGCGCTTCGGCGGCCGCATTGAACGCGTCGAAGGCGGCGCCGAACTCGTCGCGGCGATCATGCGAAATGCGGAACGAGAGATTGCCGGTGGCAGCATCGTCGAGCGCGCGCCGCAACCGAGCAATCGGACGCGTGATCAGGCTGGCGCTGAACCAGCCGATCGCCAGCACGACCAGCATCACGAAGGCGGACAGCGCGATCAGCAGGTTGAGCGTGCTGGCGACCGCGGCATCGAGCGTCGCCCGGCGCAGCAGCAGGTCGACCTTGCCGAAATTGGCGCCGGCATAGCGGATCGGGCGGATGAAGCGGAAGCCGGCGTCGTCTCGCGCCGCGGTGACGGTCGCGCCGTCGGCCGAGATAATCGGCGCTTCGCCCGGTGCGGCGGCATAGGGGCGCCCGATCAGGCTGCGATCGCTGGCAGCGCGCACGACGCCGGTCGCATCGGTCACGACGAGACGGCGAATGCCGGTGTCATGGGCCGCGGTGTCGACGAAGGCCTGCAGCGGTGCCCAGTCCTGCTGCTCCGGCGGCAGGCCCGCATTGTCGGCGGCGAGCACGGCGGCGTTGCTGGTGATGAAGGCGGTGATCGACGAGCCCGACACCACCGCCATATGTTCGAGCGCGTGCTGCTGCCGGTCGAACACCGTGACGACGCTCGCGGCCAGCGCAAGCGCGGTTGTCGCCGCGAGGATCAGGGGCAATTTCAGGCGGAGCGGCAGGCCGCGCCGGCGGCGCGCAGGATTTTCGGCGGTGGCGGTCTCGAGATCGCGGCGTAGCGCCTGGGCGAGCTGGTCGCCGCTGGCGAAGCGCCGCTCCGGCTTCTTGGCCAGCAGCTTGTCGATGATGAAGCGAAGTCCCTTGGGACAGTCGGCGGCGCTGCGCTCGACGGGATCGGGCTGCGCCTGCGCGATCTGGAGGACCAGCGTCGCGAGGCCGGCGCCGGCGAAAGCGGGTTTGCCGGTGACCATTTCGTAGAGGACGATGCCGAGCGAGAACAGGTCCGAGCGGTGATCGACCGGAAGCCCGAGCGCCTGTTCCGGGCTCATATAGCGGGGCGTGCCGATCATCTGGCCGACCTGCGTGCGGACCAGCTGGCTGGAATCGGTGTCGCCGATGCGGGCGACGCCGAAGTCGAGCAGCTTGGCGGTCAGTCCGTCGTCGGAGAGCAGGATGTTCGATGGCTTGACGTCCCGGTGCACGATGCCGCGGGCGTGCGCGTAGGCGAGCGCGTCGGCCATCTGTGCGCCGAGCGCCAGGACGCGCTCATAGGGCATCCGGCCCTGGGCCTTCAGCACCTCGTCGAGCGGCCGGCCGGCGACCAGTTCCATCGCGATATAGGCCACGCCATCGGCCTCGCCGACGTCGTAGATCGTCGCGATATGCGCATGGCTGAGCGTGCCGGCCGCGGTCGCCTCGCGCAGGAAACGCCGCGCGATCTCGGGATCCCGGCGGTATTCCGGCTTGAGCGCCTTGATCGCCACGACGCGGTCGATCCCGGTGTCGTGCGCACGAAACACCTCGGCCATCGCGCCTTCGCCGATCCGCGCGTCGATCCTGTAGCGGCCGAGCATGGTCATGCTGGGGTGTCCGGTCATATCCATAGTCGCCGGTTCTACGCGGGCAATGGTTAAACAAGGCTTGTCGCGGCCATGCCTATTGATGCGTCTGGACGGTATGCGCGATCCGCTGGGCGCGCGAAAGGTCGCGGGCGATCAGCGGGTTGGCAGGATCGAGCGCCGCTGCACGACTGAGCAGCGCGACCGCGCGGTCGACCTTGCCTTGGTTGAGCGCGGCGAGGCCGGCGCCGCGCAGCTGGCGCGCCAGCGCGGGGTTGGCCGCGGGCGCGGCTGATGCCGCCGGGACGGGCGCGGTAGACCCCGATGCAGCCTTGCCACGGCTCGGTTTCTGCGAGACCGGTTCGCGCGCCGCGGGACGGGCGGCGGCCGGCGGTGCGGGGGGCGTGCCGGGGACGCGCAGGACCGTGCCCGCGGCCAGCGTTGCGGGTATCTTCACGCCATTATAGCGGGCGAGCTGGTAGAATTTGACCTTGTTGCCGAGAAAGCGTTCGGCGAGCATGATCATCGTATCGCCCGGCTGCACGGTATAGGGGAAGGATTTGGGGCCGAGCAGCTCGACCGGATCCTTCTCGATCGATTCCTCGAGCACGCGCGCGGACGGATCGGTCGGATTGCGTCGCTGGATCGCCTTGATCTGCTGGAGCGCCGCGGCTTCGTCGCCCTGATTGAGCAACGCGATGACGCTGTCGGACGTCTCCAGCGCGGGCGCGGCGGAGACCGGCTGCGGTGTCGCCGAGGGACCGTGCGAGCAGGCCGACAGCACCAGCGTGGCGCCGAGCGAAGCAAGCATGATGCGGGCGTACGAGCGGGAGATGGTCATAGGCTGAGCCTTTCGGTCCGGGATTGTAGGGGCGGCCCCAGCAGCCGCGAGAGATGGGCGTCGTCGCGCACGAACGCCTGGAAGCGCTCGGGATCGAGCGGTTGCGCGAAGTAATAGCCCTGGAAATGCGTGCAGCCGTGGCGGCGCAGCCAGTCATATTCCTCGCGCCGCTCGACACCCTCGGCGAGGACGCGGATGCCGAGCCCCTGGCCGAGCGCGATCATCGACCGGCAGATCGCCTGGCTGTCACGCCGCTGGTCGACCGACGTGACGAATTCGCGATCGATCTTGAGCTTGTCGAAGGCGAGCTGGCGCAGCGCCGAGAAGCTCGAATAGCCGGTTCCGAAATCGTCGATCGCGACCTTGACGCCGAGCGCGCGCAAGTGGCGGAACACCGTGGCGCTGCGCTCGGCATCGCCGGCCGCGACGGTCTCGGTGAGCTCGACTTCCAGCGCATCGGGAGACAGCGTGTGACGGGCCAGCGTGCGCTCGATCAGCGCAGGAAGGTCGCTGCGCTCGAGCTGGTGGCCCGAGATGTTGACCGCGACACGCAACCCGTCGAGACCTTGACGCTGCCAGGTCCGCGCCTCGCGGCAGGCGGCGTTGAGCGCCCACAGGCCGACTTCGTCCGCAAGCCCGGACGCCTCGACGATCGGGATGAAGCGCGACGGCGGTACCGGACCGTGTACGGGATGCGTCCAGCGCAGCAGCGCCTCGGCGCCGCAGACGCGTCGCGCATCGACGTCGACCAGCGGCTGGAAGCGAAGCTCGAACTCGCCGCGATCGATCGCCCGCCGCAGATCCTGTTCCATCGCATAGCGCTCGCGCGCCGCCTCGACGGGATCGGCCGCCGGTTCGGCGGCGACCATCGCGCCGGCCGACAGGGAGGCGATCGCGCGCGCAAGCAACCCTTGCGGTGTAGCCCCCTCGGTCGGCACCGCGGCGATCCCGATCGCGACCTCGGGGAGCCATTCCTGTGCGCCGACATGGATCGGCGCGCCGAGCGCATAGCCGAGCGCGTCGAGCTGCGCGCGCGCCGCGTCGGCGTCGGCCTCGGGACCATACCATATGGCGAGGCGGAAGCGGTCGATCTGCGCGAGCATCCGCCGGTCGCCCAGCATGCGGCGCGCCCTGTCCACGATGGCGATCAGCATCTGCTCGGCGAGCGCCGGGTCGAATGCGGTGAGGCGCTCGAAATCGGCGAGGCTGATGAGGCCGAGCACGCCGCCGGGCGCGTCCGCGCAATCGGCTTCGATCGCCGCGAACAAGGGCTCGCGCGTCGGCAGCCCGCTGATCGGATGCCGCTGCGTGACGCGCTGCTCGAGCGACCCGACCAGCTTCGACAAGCCGTCGAGCGCCTGGCCGAGCCGATCGAGCGGGCCGCCGGTCAATGTCGTTGAGTCATGATCGACCAGGATGCGCTGCGCGCGGCTCGCGAGCTCGACGATCCGGCCGTCCCGCGCCGCCCAGCAGCCTAGCGCCAGCGCGGTCGCGCCGGCTGCCAGCAGCCAGGCCAACGCCAGCGCAGGACGCGATGCCGCCCAGCCAAGCGCGAGCAGCGCGGTGAGCGTCGAAGCGCACAGCGCAGGCCGGCTCGCCGCGCCGCGCTTCGCTCCTTCGCTCCCGATCGTCATGCCCACTATCGTCTCATGTGCCTGTTGTTGCGGACGACTACACCGCCAAGCGAGAAGGAGGCGTTAATGACGGCGTCCGCTATGTCGCACCGGATGCGCTTGGCGGGTGGGTGTCGCCGGCTCAGGGGCATGGATAGCATCCCGCCGAGCCGGCCCCCTATCGCGAGACGCGCACGATCATTTCGTGAGGCGCAGGTTGCCCGCCGTGATCGCCGAGAAGACCTGGGCCACGTCGGTCGCGATGTCCGCATTGTTGCTCGCGGACAGATAGGCACCGGGCGATGCGCAATATTGCATGGCCGAGGTTATTCCGGTGTCCATGCCCGTGTTGGAAATCAGAGCGGCATATTGCGAGTCGCCCGGTATGCTCGGATATGTCGCTTCGATCGAATAGATGTTCGGTGCCGAGCTGGTATCGCCGTTGACCGTCGTCGCCTTGATCGTGTCGCAGACGGCCTTGTAGTTCACCACGACCTGCCGATTGGCATAGGTGGTGCCGACGATGTCCTCGGCGCCATCGGTCAGAAGGATGAAGAACGTCTTGCGGTGCAACGTGTCGGCACCGTTGCCGAGCGTTGTCTTGGCATCGAGCAGCGCCGAGGTGAAGGCGTCCGAGGTATAGGTGTAACCATGGTTGAGCGGCATCGTCACGGCCGTCGCCGGCTCGATGTCGATGGCCTGGCTGACCGACTGAAGCTGCGAATAATAGGTCGAGATGTTGGTGGCCGTAGGCAATGGGCCGGATGCCAGATTCGGGAAGATCTTCGTCTGCTTGCCGGCGGAGGCGAACGTCCAGATCGAGATCTGATACTGGGTCGGTGCGGCGGTCATCGGGGTCTGCAGGCCGGCAACGAAGGTCTGGATGGCGCTGTTCACCGCGTCGATCTTGAGCTGATAGCCGAGATATTTCGCAAGCACGCGCTTGTCGTCCCACATCACGCAGTCGATCGGACTCGCCGTCTGGGACGTCGCGGGACAATAGGTCAGGCTGCCCGCCTGGTAGACTTGCGACGTCGTACAGTATTGATAGCCGAAGAACGTCGTGCAGGTCTGTTTCGAGACGTTGCCGCCTGCGCAGTTTATGTTGGAGGGATTGTTGTGGCAATAATAGCTCGTGGGCTTGTTGGTTTCGGTCGAGTTGGGATCGTGGCAGGCGAACGCACAGGTGCCGGGTGAGTTGAACCGGCTGTCGGCCTGGAGCTGGGCGATCGTCGCGGCGTCCCCGCCGATCGCCATCGAATTGGAGACATCGACGAGAAACACGATCTGATAATAGATCTTGCCGCCGCCGGTCGCCTGCGCAACCGAACTGATCGGCACCGTATAGATGCCGACAAGCCGCATGAATGTCGTCGGCACGGTGGCAGTCGCGCTGACGGTCGCCGAAACGCTTCCGTCCGCGTTGAGCGCCATCGCCAGGCCCGGTGCGACCGTCTGCGCGCGCGTATCGCTGGCCTCGTTGGCGGTGAACACCTGGCTGTACTGCGCCTGCCCCAAGACCTGGGCCTGGGTCCAGGCGCTCGAGACATTTCCGTTCTGATTCATATAGCTCTGCGCGGCGCGCGCCGCTGCCAGCGCGGCCGCGTTGGCGGCCTCCAGCATGTGCGAGCGGGACCGCGCCGCCTGCGAATAGTCTACCGCGGCGCCGACAGTCGCCATCAGGGGGATGAGAGAAAAAGCAAATGTCATCAATACGTTACCGCGTTGGTCGCGTGTCATGCGGCGCAGTAAAGAGCATAATGAACGATAGTAGACGTGCATCGGTATCTTTCAGCGTGCCAAGCGTTGACAGACGTATCTTGGGCAGCCGCGGAAGGCTGTAGGTCTCCGCTATCGGATCATGATCAACGAATCTCTAACAGGATTCGCATATATCTTTAGTCTAATGGATTCCCGTTTTAGGATATTGGTAATCCGGCCCTGGCTATGCGACCTCGAAAGGGAGCCAAAAGCCACATGGCAATCGCTATAAAAGCCCGGCAATCGCGTGCCGGGCGGCATCCGACGCGGTCGGTCGACGGGCGGCGGCGGTCCGTGCGTCTGCTCGTCCGCGATGTCAGCGGCGCGGCGATCGTGGAGTTCGGGATCGTCGCGATGCCGTTCTTCCTGCTGTTGATGGCGATTTTCCAGACCGGCCTGATCTTTTTCGAGCAGGAGATGTTCCAGACCGCCGTCAGCGATGCGGGCCGGCTCATCTATACGGGGCAGGCCAACTCCGCCGGCTACACGCAGGCCGCGTTCAAGCAGCAGGTGTGCAACCGGCTGCCCGCGCTGATTTCCTGCGCCAATGTCGCGATCGACGTGCGACCCTATTCGAGCTTCGCGTCTGCAGGACGGTTCTCGCCGGTCAACGCCAAGGGGGTCTATGACCCCACGCTGGTCACGTACAACAGCGGATCCGCGCAGACGATCGTCGTCGTCACCGGCTACGCCTTGCAGCCCGTACTCTTCCCGATGATGAGCCCCTTTGTCAGCAATGCCGGCAGCGGCAGCATCCTGCTTACCGCCTCGGCCGCCTTCCGCAACGAGCCCTGGACATCATGACCGTCCTCGCCAAAGCATTGGGTGTCGCCCGTGCGTTGAAATCCTCGTCTCGTGGCTTGGCGCTCGTCGAATTCGCGCTGCTGTTGCCGATCATGATCGCTTTGTACTTCGGGACCGTCGAGATTACCAAGGCGGTCATTGCCAAGCGCAAGCTGAATCTTGCCGTCTATACTTTGGCCGATCTGACGTCGCAGGCGCAGGGCGTGTCGCAGACCGACCTGACGGCGATATTCGGCTCGGCGAGCGCGGTGATGGCGCCGGTGAATGTGTCCACGCTGCAGATGCGCCTGTCGAGCATCATCGTCTATCCGACCGGCAAGACCTGCGTCGATTGGAGCCAGGCCAGCGGCACGGGCATTACCCCGCTGACCGCGGGCAGCACGACGTTCGTCATGCCGACCGTCATCACCGCGACCCCGACCACCGACACGCGCGACTTCATCGTTGCGGAGACCTATCTCGCCTATAATCCCGGCTCGCATGGCATCATCGCGGGCACGATCGCGTTGCACGAGGGGCCGACCTATGTGGTGCCCCGCAAGTCGCTGCGCGTCATCGCCGACACGAGCATCCAGTCCTCGTCGCCCTGCAGCTGACAGCCGCGCGTCCTGATCCAGTGCGCGGCCTAGACGGCGATCCGCGCAATCGAACCCAGGTCGTCGCGCAGGCGGAGATAGAGAGTGCCGCCGATCGGATGCGGGACCGCGATCGCGGCATTGGGATAGCCGTCGGGCACCGCGACCGCCTGTTCGAAGCCCGGCGTCGCGGACAGCGCCGCGATCAGGAAGAGGCCATCGCCCGACAGGCTGCACTGCGCCGACGCATCCGGCGGGCAGGTCAGCTGCGCCAGTCGCGGCAGACGCACGAGCGTGCCGAGCGCGACCCACTCGCCGGCCACGCCGTCGCGGACGACGCGTGCCCGCAGCGGCCCGAAGGCGGAGGCGCCGAGCACCGCGGCCGGGGTCACGCTGACGAGCGCGACCTGCTGGTCGGCCAGTCGCAGACCATTGGCGCCCGATAGCGTCGCGGTGGCCCCGCCGGCCTCGGCGGCGATCTCGATCGTCTCCTTGCCGACGAAGCGTGTGCCCTTGTCGGCGCGCAGCGAAACGGTGAGCACCGCGTCGCTCGGGATATCGTCGGTACCGGCAAGCGTGATCGGGATCTGGCCGGCGGCTGGCGGGCGCTGGACGGCGCGTGCGATCATCGCGGCGTTGATGCCTTTGGGCTGCGGCGCGCGCGCCAGCGTCACGCGGTCGGCGCCGGACGGCTCGGCGATGTCGATAGCCGTCCCACCGGCCTGTGCGGTCGGGGTGGGCAATGTGACGCCGATCGAATCCGGCCCGGTCGTCTTCCAGGCGGCGGGCTGCGCGGGGGCATCGCTGGCCTGGGTCGTCACCCCGGATACGCAGGCCGCGACACCGCCCGTGAGCGTGACCGTCGCGCCATGTGCCGCTTGGTCCGCGGCAAGATGCCATTGGCCGGGCTGCGGCGATGCCAGCCGCACCGACGGTCCGTCGAACGGCTGGAACCCCCAGATGCCGTGAAGCGTGGCCTCGAGCGGCGTCTTGCCGTCGGTCGGCAGGCGGCCGTCATTTCCGATGACGAGGCCGCCGCGTTCCGCATCCGGCGTCGCGGGCAGATCGACCGTCCGGCCGCCGGGAAGGCGGACGCGCAGGACGAGGTCGTGCGCATAGCGGGTCGCGAAGATCAGCGGCGCGCCGCTGACCTGCAGGAAGGGCTGCTTGGCCGCCGCGCAAAGCTGGGGCATCGGTTCGACGAGCTGGATCGGAGGTATGTGGACCGGGGCGACGATCGGCAGCGCCGTGACCAGCACCGATTTGGGATTGTGGAACGAGGGCGGCGCGTTGAGCACCAGCGCTATGCGGTCCCCGTCGAGCGTCGCGAGCGCCGGGATATATTGATATTTGGCGGTGCGGATCGAGCCGAAGATGCCGATCACGTCGCGGATCGCGGCGATATAGGGGCTGTAATAGCCGAGCCCGCCCTGCGGCGTGGCGCTGAGCTGGAGCGCGAGATCGGCGCCCGGCCCGTTGACGGCATCGGTGATTGCGTTGCTGTGCCCGTCGTCGAGTACCAGCGCTTCCTGGTTCTGGAGCAGGCAGGCGGCCTGCAGGTCGGGCAGCTTGGCCAGGCAATCGGGGTTGATCTTGACCTGCAGGCTGCGCGACAGCAGCGGCGTGATGCGCTCGAGCCGGCCGGGGTCCCCTGCGACGGTCTTGCGGACCGCGGTGAGATAGGTGTCGAGCCGGCTGCGATCGAGCGAGGCCTGGGCCAGTTCCTGCGCCGCGCGGACGAAGGCGCCGGGGCGCCCCTGCACGGCGTTGCGCAGCGTCGAGAAATCGCCGCCGGTGGCAGGCGCCAGGAACAGGGCGACCTGTTGGGCGCCGTCGGGCACGGTGAGCGACAGTCCCTTGCGACCTTTCTTCGTCCAGATCTCCGCCTGGAAGAACCATTTGTCGGGCGGCGGATTGGTCGCACCGCGCAGGAAGGCCGCGATCAGCAGATAGTGGGCGGATTGGTCGTCCGGCAGGTCCGCGGCGATCGCGATCCGGTCTCCGGTCGCCAGTTGCGGCACTTGCGCGATCGGCAGCGTCGCACCCTGGTGCGTGACGCTCACCCGCAGCGCCGGCCCGGCAAGATCGAACTGGCTGGTCTCGGCACGTGCGGGCCCGGCTAGGGCGCCGATCAGGGCAAGAAATGCGAAGCGGCGGCGCATAGGCAAGCGAGAAGTCCCTCGGCGCAAGTGGATCCAAGGCGCAGGATTGCCCCATATCGCCAAGACCCAGGATGAACACGGCCGACGGGACACGCCGCCACCACTCCCTTGGCGGATGAGCGAACCCTGCGCGTCGTCCCTCATGCGCCGCTCAGCGCTGCCGCCAGTGCGGCGCCACGGGCCTGTTTGAGCACGCCGCAATCATGCACCAACTCGACGGTCCGATCGAGCGACAGCGCGCCGCGCTGATATTGCTCGACCTTGGGCCGCATCGCGGTCTCGATTGCCGCCGCCTTCTCGACCGAGCAATAGCGCGCCGCCATCGCGGGCAGCGTCGAGGCGGTGAAGATGCCATTGTCCTTCACGACCATATCATAATGCGCGACCAGCCAGGCGAAGGCGGTATCACGCGTCGTCGGCTCGTCGAACAGGCCGCGGAGCAACCCCAGGCGATCGCTCGAGCGCAGCCGCGTGTCGGCGAAATGCGCGATCAGCCAGCCGGCGGTCCGGCTGTCGCCGGTGCGGCCGAGCGCCCCGATCGCGGAGTCGCGGAACAGCGTATCATCGCTGCCGGCGGCCTTGTCGAACAGCGCCGCGCGCGCTGCATCGCCGCCCTGGGCGAGATAGGCGCCGAGCGCATCGCCGTATAGCGACTGATCGAGCGCGGCCTTGTCACCGCCGAGATAGGCGATGGCGGCGCTGGCGAGGGTCGCGCTGACCGCCGGGTCGCGCGCCTCGCCGGCGAGCAGCGCCACGGTCTCGCTGCGCAGCTGCTGGCGGTCGGGATCCTCGCTGAGATAGGCGCCTGCCTTGGGATCGAAGCCCAATTGCGCGAGCTTGGGCGCGTAGATCGCGGCGATCAGCGCGCGATAGGCCGGCAGCTGCGCGTCCGGGACAAGGCCGCGCGTGCGCCATGTCGCGAGGCGATGGCCACCATCGACCGCCGCGCCCGAATAGGGGTTTGCCGCCATGGCCTTGGCCGCGGCGATCAGGAGGGCGGGCGCGACATGGCCCGCCCGATAGTCCGCCCACAGGCTGTCGGTCATCGCCAGCGCCTCGCCCGGCGCAAGCGTCGGCGCCTCGGCGATCAGCGCGCGCCATTCGGGCTCGGCCATGGAGAAGCGATAATAGCCGGTCCCGCCGGCATTGGGCATGATCGCCCCCGCGCCTGCTGCCGGCAGGGTGTCCGATGGCGTGGTCAACAGCTGGCAGGTCCGCGCGCTGCCGATCCGGTAGCACAGGGGGATCGACCAGGTTGCGGGCGCCGCATCGCTGCCCAGCATCGCATAGCGCGACTGCGCGACGGTCAGTCGGTTGTCGGCACCGCGCGTGACGCGGACGACGGGCACGCCCTGCTGATCGACGAAGCTTTTGAGCGCGGTCAGCACGCGCGGGTCATGCGCGGCCTCGGCGAGCGACGCGAAGAATTGCTCGGTCGAGGCATTGCCATAGGCGTGGCGGTTGAGATGGAGCCGGACGCCGGCCTGGAACTTGTCGTCGCCGAGGAAGGCGGCGATCATCGCGACGACCTGTCCGCCCTTGCCGTAGGTGACCGAATCGAACGCGCTGTCGATGTCGCCACTGGTGGGGATTGGCTGATGGATCGGTCGCCCGGCCTTGAGCGAGTCGATGTCCATCGCCTCGAACGCCTCGTTGATCGCGCCGACGCCGATCTTGAGATCGGGCCGCCATGCGTTGCCGATGCGATAGCCCATCCAGTTGGCGAAGCTCTCGTTGAGCCAGATGTCGTCCCACCAGGCCGGCGTCACCAGATCGCCGAACCATGGGTGCGACAGCTCATGCGCCACCACCATGCCGAATTCCTGCTTCTGTCGGGTCGAGGCACCCTTGTCGAGAAACAGCAGGCTGTCGCCATAGGTGTCGGCGCCGGCGTTCTCCATCGCACCGGGCATGATCGGCGAACCGATCTGGTCGAGCTTGGGGAAGGGGAAGGGGCGACCGAAATAGGTCTCGAGCAAGCCGACGATCGGGCCGCTGTTCTGCAGCGCGAAGTCCATCTGGTCGCGATTGGGCTGCGTGCCGAGGATGCGGACCGCCATCGGCTGCGCGCGCTCGGCGGTCGGCGCCGCCGATCCGCTGACCGAGGCGAACGGCCCGACGCCGAAGGCGACCAGATAGGTCGGCAGCGGTCGCGTCGGCAGGAAATGATGCGTCACCATCGCGCCGGCCTTGCTGGTGCCGGACTCGGGCGCATTGCCATAGACGGTGAGTCCCGGCCGCGTCGTCACCGAGACGGTGAAGGGCGTCTTGTAGCCGGGCTCGTCGAAGCCGGGATAGGCGGCGCGCGCATCGATCGATTCGAACTGCGTCCAGGCATACCATTGGTCGCCGACCTTGACGTGGAACAGCCCGGCCGCGCCGCTGCCGAACGGCGCGTCATAATCGAATGTCAGCGTGACCTTGCCCGCGGGCAGCGGCTGCGCGAAGTCGAGTCGCACGACCCCGAGCGGATCGACCTGCGTATAGCTCGCCCGGGTCTTGAGCATGCCTGCGTGCGCGGTGGCGCTGGCGACGTGGAGATCGCGGCCGTGGATATAGAGCGACCGGGTCTGCGCCTTGAGCGTCACGTCGATCTCGGCATGCCCGGTGAAGCGGTCCTGTTCGGGCTGGATGGTCAGATCGAGCCGATAGGCGATCGGGGTGGCGACGTCTGGCAGCCTGCCCTGCGGCACGGGCGCGGCAGGCGAGGCTGCGCAGAGCGCGGCGGGCGAGGCGGCCAGAAGCGCCGCAAGGAGGATCGAGCGCATCGGACACCCTTTATCGGTTGAGCAAGCGATCTCCGATATGGGTGGGCCGCATGGCCTGCAAGCGTTGATATAGCCGGGAAATGCCGGTCATGCTGGCGCCGTCGCACGCTGGCGTCCCCGGCGCGTCTGGCGCATGCCGTCAGGCGACGTCGAGGCCGGCGGAAATTTGGCTGGTCGTATCCTGCAGGGCCAGGAGCGCGTCGGCCCGGCCGAGCGTGGCGCCGGGGCCATCGACGAAGGGAACCGTCAGCGCCGCGAGCGCCGCGCCGTTGCGGACGATCGGGGCCGAGAGGTCGGTGATCGCGGTCAGCATCGGGCTTGGCATGGTGATGTAGCCCGCCCCCTTCACCTTCGCGAGCAGCCGCAGCAGCGCCTTGCGATCGAAGGCGAGCTTGGCCTGTTCGGTGGCAGCGAGCATGTCCTCGCGGTCGCGGTCGGGCTGGAACGCCATCAGCACGTGGCCCGATGCCGAGTGGATGAGCGGGCGCCGGTAACCCATGCGGATCGCGAAGCCGAGCAGACCCGGCGCCTCGACATTGGCAACCACGACCATTTCCGCGCCGGATGCCATCGCCAGATGGCAGCTCTGTCGCGTCTGCGCGGCAAGGTCGCGCATCGCGGGGAGCGCATGGCTGAGCAGGTCGCGGATCGGCGGCTGCGCCATGCCCAGCGCGAACAGCCGGTTGGTGACCCGATAGCCTTCGCCCGAACGCGCGATATAGCCCGATTCTTCGAGCACCTGGATCATCCGGAAGATCTCGCTCACCGAGCGGCCCAGCGCCGCCGATATGTCGACGGTCGGCATCGGGGTGGGCGAGGGCGCCAGCAGCTCGAGGATCTCGAGCCCCTTTTGGAGCGCGGGCGCCCGGTATTTTTGCGCTGATGCCATCGTCGCTCGCGTCCCCCCGAAGCAAGTATCGTCCCGTCGCTACGCAGTTCCCGACGCCAATTCAACGGTGTGAAAAAATCACATCTGAAACGCAATTTTATATTTCACATTTCTGACGGCGCTGCTAATGGCCGCCGCAAGGCCCTGCATTCGGTGCAAAGAGGCTGCTGGAGGGGGAAGCGCGCGGCCAACGGGTCGCCGCCCATCGAAAGCAGTTCGCTTCGCATCCGAAGGCAATGGAAGACGCTAGGTGGCGTCCCGGGCCAGCGAGGGGACGACATATGCTCAAGACCAATCTATTCAGCTCCGCCCGCGCGCCGCTGCTGCTCACCTGTTCGGTGTCCGCGCTGCTCGCGACGCTGGCGTCGACGGCTGCCCAGGCGCAGACGACGACCCCGCCCGCCCGAACCACCAGCGGCGGCAATTCGGTAGCGAGCGGTGATCAGGGCCAGGCCGACACCCAGGCCACCGATGCCGCCCCGTCGATCGTCGTCACCGGCGTGCGCGCCAGCCTCCAGTCCGCCGAGAATATCAAGCGCAACTCGCCGCAGATCGTCGACTCGATCGTCGCGGAAGACATCGGCAAGCTGCCCGATCGCAACGTCGCCGAGGCGCTGCAGCGCATCCCCGGAATCCAAGTCAACCAGAGCTATGGCGAGGGCACCTCGGTCGCGATCCGCGGCCTGACCCAGACCCGCACCGAGCTCAACGGCCGCGACATCTTCACCGCCGGCGACGCCTCGGGCGACGGCACCAACGTCCCCGGCACGCTCAGCCTCGGCGACATCCCCTCGGAGCTGCTTGCCGGCATCGACGTCTACAAGAATCCGTCGGCCGACCTGATCGAGGATCAGCTCAGCGGCACGATCGACCTGCGCACGCGCAAGCCGTTCGACTTCAACGGTTTCAAGATCGCCGCGACAGCCAGCAACACCTATTCGGATCTCGTCAAGACGAGCAAGCCCTCGGCCTCGGTGCTGATCAGCGACCGCTGGGATACCGGCATCGGCGAGATCGGCATCCTGGTCGACGTGGCCTATCAGCGCAGCGCGTTCCGCGAGGACACGATCTCGACCGAGCCTTTCTATCCGCTCGATCCCACCAACGCGACGGATGCGGCGACGCTCGCCGCGCTCGGCCGTACCGGACAGACGACGTCGCTGCCACACGGCGCGGGCATCGGCGAGGTGTACGGCGATCGCCGGCGCTTCGGTACCGACGTCGCGCTGCAGTGGAAGCCGACCGACACGCTCGAATTCACCGGAGAGGTGTTCCGGTCGGACTATAAGTTCCGCTTCGACGACTTCAGCCTCTTCTCCTACACCGGCGGCAATTCGATCACGCCGCAGCCCGGTGCGCCGTTCAGCTTCGCCAGCAATGGCGACTTCGTCAGCGGGACGTTCCAGAACGTTCCGATCGGCGCCAATACCAGCCTCGAGACGCGCCACTCGGTCACCACCGACTATTCGCTGCATTCGAGCTGGAAGCCGACGTCGCAGTTCACGCTGACCGGCGACCTGCAATATGTCGCGGCGAACACGCACGATCTGCGCTCGATCGTCGGCCTCGGCAGCGCGAGCTCGACGCTGAGCCAAGACCTGTCGGGCAGCACGCCGTCGATCGGCATCACCACCCCGCTTGGGCTCACCAATCCGGCGACCTATGCCTATAATGCGGTGGCCGCGCCCTTCTATCTCGACGATCTCAACAAGTCGAAGGCAACCGACAAGGCGTTCCGCCTCGACGCGCAGTACAAGTTCGACGACGGCTTCCTGCAGTCGCTCAAGGCGGGCTTCCGCTTTGCCGACCGCAAGAACCAGACTGAGGATACCGGCTACCGCTACACCGGCCTCTCGACGACCCCGACCGACCTGCAATATACCAGCCTCAGCGACTTCTACCGTGGTCAGGCGAACCTGTTCGGCAATTCGCTGTTCTTCAACCGCGATACCATCCTGAACTATGACGAGACGCGCTCGGAGCTCGGCATCACCACGACGCCGAGCTATGTCCCGAGCGACACCAGCCGCGAAAGCCTCAAGACCTATGCGGGCTACGTCGCCGCCTATTTCAAGGCGGACTCGCTGCCGGTGCCGATCGACGGCAATGTCGGTCTGCGCGTGGTCGGCTCGCAGCAGAGCGCGAGCGGCTACGAGCAGATCACCCCGCTCGTCACGGATCCCGTCACCGGCACGCAGTCGTCCGGGGCCGCGGTATTCGACGAGACCACGGTCAAGCAGAAATATACCGACGTCCTGCCGAGCGCCAACCTGCGCGGGCATCTGACCGACAATCTGCAGCTCCGTCTCGCGGCCTCGAAGAACATCTCGCGGCCGTCGCTCGACCAGATCAACCCCGGCGTGAGCTATGTCGAGCCGGGCGCGGCGCAGCTCAACCAGGAGCATGACACCAGCGGCGGCAATCCCAATCTCAAGCCGATGGTGTCGTGGAACTTCGACGTCTCGCTGGAATGGTATTTCTCGCACACCGGCTCACTGACCGCGGCGGGCTTCTACAAGAACATCAAGGACTACATCCAGACCGGCATCAATCAGCGTCAGATCTCGTTCAACGACGGTACTGCGCCGGTGACCTACTATACGACGACCTACGACAACGTCGCGACCGCCAAGGTGAAGGGTTTCGAACTCGCCTATCAGCAGTTCTACGACTTCCTGCCGGGGCCGCTCAGCGGGCTCGGGATGCAGGCCAACTTCACCTATGTCGACTCGAGCGCGCCGGGGCCGGCGACGCAGGGCGGCGTGGTCACCACGGTGCCGCTCGAGCAGCTGTCGAAGTACAGCTACAATCTCGTCGGCATCTACGAGAAGGGCAAGATCTCGGCGCGCGTCGCCTATAACTGGCGCAGCAAATATGTCGTGACCACGCAGGGCAACGGCACCGGCGACCGGCCGATCTTCGACAAGGCCTATGGCGAGCTCGACGCGTCGATCACGCTCAACGTGACGCCGCACTTCTCGCTGACGCTGGAAGGCGCCAACCTCAACGACGCGATCCATTCCACCTACTTCGGCACCGTCACCGAGCCTCGCGACGTCGTCATGGACGATCGCCGGATCACTGGCGTCGCCAAGGTGAGCTTCTAAAGGGATGGAATGTCGTTCGAGCGCACCCCATCGCTGATCCCTCTCTCCCCCCTGTGGCCGGAGCCTTCGCGCTCCGGCCAGCTTTTCCGCCGGGCAACCCGCGGGACGGCCTACCATATGAGGGCGAAATGAGCAGCGTGGCCGGCGATCGGACGGACATGGTCGGCGCGAGCCGGGCGGTTACCATCCTGGTGACCGGCCTGTTTTTCCTGTGGGGCGTGGCCAACAATCTCAACGACGTGCTGATCGGGCATTTGCGGTCGCTGTTCAGCCTTGGTGACTTGCAGTCCGGGCTCGTCCAGTCGGCTTTCTATCTCGGCTATTTCTGCTTCGCGATCCCTGCCTCGCTGGTGATGCGGCGGTTCGGCTATCGCAGCGCGGTGCTGAGCGGGCTGCTGCTGTTCGGCGCCGGCGCGCTGCTATTCTGGCCGGCCTCGCTGATGCTCAGCTACGGCTTCTTCCTGGTCGCACTGTTCGTGATCGCAAGCGGTCTCGCTTTTCTCGAGACCGCGGCCAATCCGATGATCGCCGCGCTCGGTGCCCCCGAGACCGCCGAGCGCCGACTGACCTTCGCGCAGGCGTTCAATCCGCTAGGCTCGATCGCCGGCGTCGGGCTCGGGCTGATGCTGATCCTGTCGGATACCGCCCGCAGCACCGGCGAGCAGGCCGCCGCGGTCCGTCTGCCCTATCTGGTGATCGCGGCGACCGTGCTGGGCTGGGCGGTGCTGATCTTCGTCACCCGCTTTCCGGCGGTGGCGACCCGCGGCACCGCGACCGACGAGCGCATTCCCGGCGCCTATCGCGCGCTGCTTCGGCGCCCGCGCTATCTTGCCGGGGTCGCCGCGCAATTTTTCTATATCGGCGCGCAGGTCGGGGTGTGGAGCTTCCTGATCCGCTACACGACCGCGGCATTGCCCGGCATCGGGGTGCGCCACGCCGCCTGGCTGCTCACCGGGTCGCTTGTGCTGTTCATGGCGGGGCGTTTCGTCGGCGCGGCGCTGATGGCGCGAATCCCGGGGGCGCGGCTGATGCTGAGCTTCGCGCTCGCCGACATGCTGCTCTGCCTGCTCGCGGTCGCGGTCGGCGGACGGGTCGGCGTCGCGGCGCTGGTCGTGTCGAGCGCCTTCATGTCGATCATGTATCCGACAATCTTCGTGCTCGCGCTGCGCGGCCTCGGTCCGCTGACCAAGCCGGGCGCGTCGCTGCTCGTGATGGCGATCATCGGCGGCGCGATCCTCACCGCACTGATGGGCCTGATCTCCGACATGAGTGGGACGATCCGCGCCGCGATGCTGGTCCCCGCCGGCTGCTTTCTCGTCGTCGCGCTGTTCGCGCGCAGCCAGCTCCGCGGCGCAACGGAGATTGTCGCATGATCGACGCGCACGTTCATCTCTGGCAACTCGACGCGCATGATTGCCGCTGGCCGACGGCGGCCGACGGCGTGCTGTACCGCGACGTCCTGCTCGACGAACTGGTCGCCACGCTCGACGACGCCGGCGTCGGGCGCGCGATGCTGGTGCAGAGCCAGGAAAGCGCGCGCGATACCGCCTGGCTGCTCGCCATCGCGGCCACCACCGACCGGATCGCCGGCGTGATCGGCTGGGCCGACCTGCGCGATCATGATGCGGTGCTCGAATGCGCGCACGACGCGCGCCTCAAGGGTCTCCGGCCGATGGTGCAGGACTGCGCCGCCGACTGGTTCGACGCGCCGTCGATCGAAGCGGGGATCGCTGCGATGGTCGATCATCGGCTGGTGCTCGATGCGCTGATCCGGCCGATCCATCTGCCCGCTCTGTCGCGCTTGGCGGAACGTCATACCGATCTCGTCATCGTCATCGACCATGCCGCCAAGCCCGAGGACGGGCCTGACGGTTTTGCCCGCTGGCAGGCGGCGCTGGCGCCGCTGGCGCGCCACTGCAATGTCCACGTCAAGCTGTCGGGGCTGCTCAGCGAAATGGCGCGCGCGGCCGTCGCGCCGACCGTGAAGACGCTGCTCGACCTGTTCGGCGCGGAGCGTCTGCTCTGGGGTAGCGACTGGCCGGTGCTGACCGCGGTGACGGGCTATGCCGACTGGCTCGATCTTGCCCGAACGCTGATCCCGCACGCCGACGAGGCAGCCGTTTTCGGCGGCAATGCGTGCCGGGTCTACGGCGTTGCGGAGACGGCACATGGTTGAGCTGCCGCCGCTCGGCATGGGCACCGCCGCGATCGGCAATCTCTACCGCGCGATCAGCGACGCGGATGCCGAGGCGACCGTGCACGCCGCGCTCGATGCCGGGATCCGCTATTTCGACACCGCGCCGCATTACGGCTTCGGGCTTGCCGAGACGCGGCTGGGGCGGGCGCTCGACGGGTGTCGCGATGTCCGCATCTCGACCAAGGTCGGCCGGCTGCTGGTGCCGACCGAGGACCGCGCGCGCGAACGCCACGCCTTCGTCGATGCGCTGCCCTATGAACCCGTCTTCGACTATTCGCGCGACGGCGTGCTGCGGTCCTTCGAGGCGAGCCTGTCGCGGGTGCGGCGCGACCATGTCGACCTGCTGTTCGCGCACGATATCGGCCGGCTCACGCATGGCGACCGCCACGACACCATGCTGCGCAGCTTTCTCGACGACGGCTATCCCGCGATGCGCCGGCTCCGCGACGACGGCGCGGCCGGCGCGATCGGTATCGGCGTCAACGAGATCGCGATCTGCCTCGAACTCCTCGATCGCATCGATCTCGACGTGATCCTGCTTGCCGGGCGCTACACGCTGCTCGATCGCAGCGCGGCGGACGAGCTGCTGCCGGTCTGCGCGGCAAAGGGAGTCAAGCTCGTCATCGGCGGCCCCTATAATAGCGGCATCCTCGCGCAGCCGCTGGACCGGGCCGGCGAGCGCAAGTTCGACTATGCGCCGGCGTCGGCCGACATGCTCGCGCGGACCCGCGCGCTCGACGCCGAGTGCGCGCGCTTCGGCGTGTCGTTGCCTGTGGCGGCGCTGCAATTTCCCGTCCGTCATCCTGCCGTCGTCAGCGTGATCCCGGGCATGGCGAGCCCAAGCGAGGTCACCGAGAATGTCGCGCGCTTCGCAGCGCCGGTGCCGGACGCGCTGTGGACCGCACTTGAGAGCGTACCGACATGACCTCTGCCAGCCAGCTCATCCTGTTGCACGAGGACGACAATGTCTTCGTCGTCGTCGCGCCGATCGAGATCGGCGACATCCTCACGATCGGTGGCGGCACGCTGCCGGCGCGCGAGGGCATCACCGTCGGGCACAAGATCGCCCGCCGGCCGCTCGATCCCGGCGAGAAGGTCATCAAATATGGCGCGCCGATCGGATCGATGACGGCGCATGCCGACACCGGGGACTGGATCCACATGCACAATATGAAGAGCGACTATATCGCGGCGCATTCGCGCGTCGCCGGCAGCGACGTCGCATGATCTCGGGCTATCTGCGCCAGGATGGCCGCAAGGGCATCCGCAACGTCACCGTCGTCGCCTATCTGGTCGAATGCGCGCATCATGTCGCGCGCCGGATCGTCGACAAGATCGACGATCCCGATGTGCATCTGATCGGCTTCCCGGGCTGCTATCCCAATGCCTATGCCAAGCGGGTGATGGAGGCGATCGCGACCCACCCCAATGTCGGCGGCGTCGTGCTGGTGTCGCTGGGCTGCGAGAGCTTCGATCGGGCGGGGCTGGCCGAGACGGTGCGCGCCAGCGGCCGCCCGGTCGAGCTGCTGGTGATTCAGGAGGTCGGCGGCACCGCGGCGACGATCGCCGGCGGCCTCGCTGCGGTCGAGCGGGTGCGCGCGGTCGCCGCCGATGCGCCCCGCGCCGCGATGGCGCTCGACGAACTGGTCATCGCGACGATCTGCGGCGGATCGGACGGGACCAGCGGGATCACCGCCAACCCCGCGGTCGGCCGCGCCTTCGACCGCTTCGTCGCGGCGGGTGCGACCTGCATCTTCGAGGAGACCGGCGAACTGGTCGGTTGCGAGACGATCATGGCGGACCGCGCGGTCACCCCGGCGCTCGGCGCCGAGATCGAGGCCTGCGTCAAGAAGGCGGAGGCCTATTACACGATCATGGGCTTCGGCAGCTTCGCGCCCGGCAATGCCGAGGGCGGGCTGACCACGCAGGAAGAGAAGTCGATGGGCGCCTATTCCAAGTCGGGCTCGTCGCCGATCAGCGGGATCATCAAGCCCGGCGACGTGCCGCCGGCGGGCGGGCTGTATCTGCTCGACGTCGTCCCCGACGGCGAGCCCCGCTTCGGCTTCCCCAACATCTCGGACAATGCCGAGATCGTCGAACTGATCGCCTGCGGCGCGCATCTGACGCTGTTCACGACCGGACGCGGCTCGGTGGTCGGCTCGGCGGTGTCGCCGGTGATCAAGATCTGCGCCAACCCCGAGACCGCGCGGCGGCTCGCCGCCGACATGGACATCAATGCCGGTCGCATCCTCGACAATGAAACGACGCTGAGCGCGGTCGGAGACGAGATCTACGATCGCGTGATCGCGGTGGCATCGGGCGAACGCAGCGTGTCCGAGGAGCTCGGCCACCGCGAATTCATCCTTACCTACAAGGCCTTCGAGCCGATCGGACCCGCCTGCCTGCCGGCACGCGCAACAGGAGCAAGATCATGAGCGGACGGCTCGCCGGCAAGACGGCATTGGTGACGGCGGCGGGGCAGGGCATCGGCCGCGCCTCGGCCGACCTGTTCGTCAAGGAGGGCGCGCGCGTGATCGCGACCGATCTGCATGCCGATCTGCTCGACGGGCTCGACGGCTGCGAGCGGCGCGCGCTCGACGTCACCGACGCGGCGGCGATCGCCGCGCTCGCCGCCGAACTCGGCGCGATCGACATTCTCCACAATGTCGCGGGGTTCGTCCATGCCGGCACGATCCTCGACTGCGACGAGGATGCCTGGCGCTTCTCGATCGATCTCAACATGACCGCGATGTACCGCACGATCCGCGCCTTCCTGCCGGCGATGCTCGCGGCGGGCGGTGGGTCGATCGTCAACATCTCGTCGATCGCGAGCTCGGTGAAGGGCATCCCCAACCGCTTCGCTTATGGCACCACCAAGGCGGGCGTGATCGGGCTGACCAAGGCGGTCGCCGCCGATTTCGTCGCGCGGGGCATCCGCTGCAACGCGATCTGCCCGGGGACGGTCGAATCGCCCTCGCTGCAGCAGCGTTTGCGCGATACCGGCGACTATGAAGAGGCGTACCGGCAGTTCAACGCGCGCCAGCCGATGGGCCGGCTGGGCCGCCCCGACGAGATCGCCAATCTCGCCCTCTACCTCGCCAGCGACGAATCCGCCTTCACCACCGGCGCGGTCCATGTGATCGACGGCGGCTGGATCAACTGAGGATGCGGCAATGAGGCTCGGACCGACCCGGCCGTGGCAAGGGAGTGACCGTCGTGGCTGAGACGCAGCGCCATGTTCTGCTGCTCGACATCGTCGACGATGCCGAAGCGATCGCGCGCTACGAAGGATGGCACGCCGCGGGCGCGTTGCCGTCGGCGATCGGGCGCAGCATCCGTGCAGCGGGGATCATGGCGATGGAGATCTATCGCGCCGGCGACCGGCTGGTCATGCTGATGGAGACGGCGCCAAGCTTCGATCCCGCCGCCAAGGCCGCAGCGGATGCTGCCGATCCCGACGTGCAGGCGTGGGAGACGCTGATGGCAACCGTTCAGCGCCCGATCCCGGCGGCGGCGGCCGGCCAGAAATGGGTCGCCGCGACGCCGATTTTCTCGCTTGCCGAACAACCCGACCGGAGCATCGCGTGATGGATACCAGCCGTCGTCACCTTCTCGCCATGGCGGGCGCCGCCACGGCCGCGATCCCGCTGCTCAGCTGTGCGGATGCGGCGGTCGCCGACCAGGAGGTGCTCCGGCTGTGGCCGAAAGGACCGCCCGATCGCCTTGCCGCGCCGCTCGCCGAAAAGTTCGCGGACCAGTCGCACGATCCGGCGCATCCCGATCGTTTCGTGACCGGCGTCGCCGAGCCGCGCCTGATCATATTCCGGCCGGCGAGACCCAATGGCGCCGCGGTGCTGCTGATGCCCGGCGGCGGTTATGGATTCCTGTCCTACGACAATGAGGGCGTGACGCAGGCACGCTGGCTCAACGCGATCGGCGTCACCGCCTTCGTGCTGCTCTACCGTCTGCCGTCCGAAGGCTGGGCGGATCGCGCCGATGTGCCGCTCAAGGATGCGCAGCGCGCGATGCGGCTGATCCGCGCCAATGCCGGCCGTTATGCGATCGATACACGGCGGGTGTCGGTGATCGGCTTTTCCGCGGGCGGACATCTCGCCGGGTCGCTGGCGACGCGGCATGCCGAGCCGGTCTATGCGCCGGTCGATGCGGCGGACGCGCAGTCCGCGCGGCCCGATCTCGTCGGGCTTATCTATCCGGTGGTCAGCCTGTCGGCGCCGTTCACCCATGGTGGATCGCGCGACGCATTGCTCGGTGCGGACGCGCCCGAGGCCGAGCGGGCGCGCTATTCGGTCGAGCTGCGGGTCGACGCGCAGACGCCGCCTTGCTTCCTCGTCCATGCCGGGGACGACGGGCTGGTGCCGGTGATGAACAGCATCAGCCTCTATACGGCGCTGCAGACCAAGCAGCGGCCGGCGGAGCTGCACATTTTCGCCGAAGGCGGCCACGGCTTCGGCGTGCGACCAGGTCCCGACAAGCCGGCATCGGCCTGGCCGCGGCTGTTCCCGGCCTTTGCCGCCAGCCAGAACGCGCTGCCGCGCGTCTGATGCGCCACCAGAACGCGACCATCGCAAGCGATGGCGACCAGTAGGAATGAGGACGCGATGATGAAAGCGGTTTTGGCGGGTGTGGTTGGTGCGGTGCTGTGCGCCACGGCGCCGGTGCTGGCAGCCGAACTGCCGCGGATCGTCGCCGATCACGGCCGCCATGCGCTGCTCGTCGACGGCGCGCCCTATCTGATGCTCGGCGCGCAGATCAACAACAGCAGCGCCTGGCCCGCCATGCTGCCCAAGGCCTGGCCGACGGTCGCGCAGCTCGACGCCAACACGCTCGAAGTGCCGATCGCTTGGGAGCAGATCGAGCCCAAGGAAGGCCAGTTCGACTTTTCCTTTCTCGACCAGCTGCTTACCGAGGCCCGCGCGCATCACGTTCATCTCGTGCTGCTCTGGTTCGGCACCTGGAAGAACACCTCGCCCAGCTACGCGCCGGCCTGGGTCAAGCTCGACAACAAGCGCTTCCCGCGGATGATCGACGAGAAGGGGCAGAGCATCTACGCGCTCTCGCCGTTCGCGACGACGACGCTCGACGCCGACCGCGCCGCTTTCACGCGGCTGATGGCGCACCTCAAGGCCGCCGATCCCGATCACGAGGTGATCATGGTCCAGGTCGAGAATGAGACCGGCACCTATGGCACCGTCCGCGACCATTCGCCTGCCGCCGACAAGGCGTTCGCGGCGCCGGTGCCGGCCGAGATCGTGCGGCGGATGGGCGTCCAGGCCGGCACCTGGAGCCAGGTGTTCGGCGCCGACGCCGACGAACAGTTCCACGCCTGGGCGATCGCGCGCTATGTCGATGCGGTGGCGGCGGCGGGCAAGGCGGAGCTGCCGCTGCCGATGTACGTCAATGCCTCTCTCAACGATCCCTTCAAGCCGCAGGATCCCAAGACCTATTCGGCGGGCGGCCCGACGCATCAGGTGCTCGCGATGTGGAAGGCGGCGGCGCCGCATGTCGATGCGATCGGCCCCGACATCTACACGTCCGACTTCGCGCATTACATGAAATATCTCGACCTCTACGGCCGCCCCGACAACATGCTGTTCGTCCCCGAGACCGGCAATGCCAAGGATTATGCGCGGCACTTCTTCGCGGTGGTGGGCCGGGGCGGGGTGGGCTTCTCGCCCTTCGGGATGGACCAGACCGGCTATTACAACTTTCCGCTCGGCGCCGCCAAACTCGATGCCGAGACCATCGACGCCTTCGCCGCCAATTACCGCCTGTTCCGCCCGCTCGAGCGGATCTGGCCCAAGCTTGCCTATGAAGGCCGCACCTGGGGCGTGTCCGAGCCGACCGCACCCGAGGCCGGGCATAAGCAGGTCATGACGCTCGGCCGCTGGCGCGCGACCGCGACCTTCGGGCAATGGCAGTTCGGCATCGATCCGCCGACCGGCAATCCGACGCCGTCGGGCGGTGTGGCGGTCGCGGAACTCGGGCCCGACGAATATCTCGTCACCGGCTATCATGCCCGCGTCAGCTTCGATCTGCCGTCGCCCAAGCCCGGCGAGCACATGATCATCGACCGCGTCGAGGAAGGGCATTTCGACGCCGACGGGCACTGGGTGTTCGAGCGCGTCTGGAATGGCGACGAGGTCGATTACGGCCTCAACTTCACGGGCCTGCCACAGCTGCTCAAGGTCAAGCTGGCAACCTATCGGTGAGCCAGCCCCCTCTCCCCAGCGGGGAGAGGGCTTGCCCGGTCAGACCAGCCCGCTTCCTTCGATCCTCAGCCCCGGCACGAATTGGTCCGCCGCAAGCGCCGGCAGCGTCAGGCGCAGCGCATCCTCGTCCTGGACGAACGCCACCGCGCCGCCGCCGTTGAGCGTGATCCGCGCGATCGTGCCGCGTGCCGCCCGCCGGCCGAGGCAGGCGATGCGCAGCTCGCCGTCGGGAATGTCGAGCAGGAACAGGTTGAGCCCGCCGCCGCTTGCCGTGATCCGCACGTCCTGCGCGGTGTACGGCTTCATCGCGGCTTCGCTCTGCATGCCGGTAGGCGGCACATTGGGCCCCTCGCCGAACATGCGCCACGGCCGGGTGCCGTAGATGCCGTCGCCGTTGATCGCGAACCAGCGCGCCAGATCGGCGAGGATGGCGAGTTCGTCCGCGTCGTGCGTGCCGTCCGGCCGCAGCGGCACGGACAGCAGCAGGTTGCCGTTCTTCGAGACGACGTCGCACAGCCGCTGCACCACCGCCTTGGCCGGCTTGTAGCCATGGCGCTCGGCGAGCGGGCGGTCGTAGAACCAGCTACCGATGCAGGTGTCGGTCTGCCAGGGATGCGGGCGGATGTCGGCGGCGAAGCCGCGCTCGACATCCTCGGTGATGCCGTAGAGCTGATAGGGCGAGAGCTGCTTGCCGGTCAGCACGACGTCGGGCGTGCCGTGCCATTCGATCGCGCGGTTGTAATAGTCGGCGGCGGCCTCGATCCCCGCCTGGCCGAGCGGCAGGCCATAATCGTCGAAATAGACGAGGTCGGGCCGGTATTTGGCGACCAGGTCCTTCTGCCGCGCCAGCCACTGCGCCGCATAGGCCTCGCCGCGCGTGCCCGGCGGGCGCGACTCCAGCCACACGCCGTCATGCGCGTCATGCCAGCCATTCATCGCCTTGATCGACGCAATGCCATCGGGCGGCGCGAAATAGGGGCCGTTATAGAGTTCCTGCGGGTCGAGCCCTTCCCACCAGGTGCCTGTGCCATCCTCGCGGCGAAGCGTCGTCGCATCATAGCGCTTGCCCTTGAGCGGACCCTCGGTGTCGTAGCCATAGGCGGTCTGATACCAATGCCAGCTGTGCGAGCTGTGGTTGGAGACGCCGAAGCGAAGGCCGGCGGCACGCGCGGCCTTCTCCCAGCCGCCGACGATGTCGCGCTTGGGCCCGACGCGCAGCGTGTTCCAGGCGTGGTGCGCGCTGTCGAACGTGTCGAGATTGTCGTGGTGGCAGGCGAGGCTGGTGAAATAGCGCGCACCGGCCTGCTTGTAGAGGCCGATCAGCGTCTCGGGCTGCCACTGCTCGGCCTTCCACAGATTGGTGATGTCGAGGAAGCCGGTCTTGCTGGGATGACCATAATGGTCGAGATGATGCCGATAGAAGGGATCGCCCTGAACGTACATCAGCCGGCCGTACCAGTCGCCGAACTCAGGAACCGCCTGCGCGCCCCAATGCGCCCAGATACCGAATTTGGCGTCGCGGAACCAGTCCGGCATACGCCAGGCGGCGGCGAGCGAGGTCCAGTCGGCGGTGACCGGCCCCGCGGCGGCGGGGCCGGTCGCGAGGGCGGCGGCGGACGCGCGCATGGCGAGGGTCGAGGCGACTCCGGACCCGATGAAGCGACGGCGTGTGAACATGGATCCCCTCGATACTGCGCTCTTGGCAGATGCCATTTTGTCTAGCATAGGTGAAATAGAATATCACATATGGATTCCGCGCCAGCGGCGCTTTGGCGTCCGGAGCGACAATGACAACGCGCAGCGCGCGGACAAGGCGAGGACGAAGCGTCGATGAGAATGGTTGTTGGTCGCGTCCTGCTGGGCGTTGCTGCGGCGCTGGCGGGCTGCAGCATGGCGATGGCGCAAACCAGGATCGAAGGTGATCCTGCCGCGACCGATCCGGTCGGAATCGTCAGCGATCCGTGCCCTGTCCATGCGCCGCCGACGACGTCCGACGGCTGGCGGCTGTGGAATCTCCATATGCTGACCCGCGACTATGGCCAGATCTGCCGCTACCATGCCGCCAACCTTGCGCTGCGCTCGAGCGCGCAGCCCGTGCGCGTGGTGTTCTTCGGCGACTCGATCACCGACAATTGGCTCAAGGGCGATCCGTCGCTGTTCGCGCCCGGTATCGTCAATCGCGGGATCAGCGGGCAGACCACGGCGCAGATGCTCGTCCGCTTCCGCGAGGACGTGATCGCCCTGCACCCGCGCGCGGTGCAGATCATGGCCGGGACCAACGACATCGCCGGCAATACCGGCGCCGCCACGCTCGAGATCGTCGAGGGCAATATCGAGACGATGGCCGAGCTCGCGCGCGCGCACGGCATCCGGGTGCTGCTCGCCTCGACCTTGCCCGCTGCCGCCTTCCCGTGGAGTCCCGGCAAGCAGCCGGCCGCCACGATCGTCGCGTTCGATCACTGGCTGCGCGGCTATGCGGCGCAAAATCGCTTCGCCTATGTCGACTATTATGGCGCCCTGGTCGACGGGGCAGGGGGGATGAAGCCCGGCCTGTCGAGCGACGGCGTCCACCCGACGCCGGCCGGCTATGCGGTGATGAAGCCGATCGCGACGGCCGCGATCGCCACGGTGTCGGGACGGTGACGCGGATGAACCATCGCATGGCCCGCTGGACGGGCGCTGCCGTGTCGGCCGTCGCCGCGCTGCTCGCCGCGGGCGCTGCCTCCGCGGCGCCGCTCGATCGCTATGGCGCGTTCGTGTCGGTCGAGCCCTATGCGCCCAATATCGTCCGCGTGACGATCGCGACTGAGGGCGCCCGGTCCGCCGCGGCGCCCGGCTATGGCGTGCTCGCCAAGCCCGACCAGACCGGGTGGACGCACGGCGTGGCGGCGAGCGGCGACACATATGGTTCGTCGGCGCTCAGCGTCACCGTTGCGGCCGGCGACCGCCCCAAGCCGCCGACGCAGATGGAGCGCTATTTCGCGCCGGCGCTGCCGCCGGTCTCGGTCTCGGTCCGCGGCGCCGACGGCAAGCCGATCGTCGTTATGACCGGCTGGGAGATGGCGCCGCACACCGTCAACGGCGAGAAGACGTTCCGCGTCGGCGCCAGCTTCTCGACCGATGCCAGCGAGCATTTCTACGGGCTCGGCCAGAATCAGGAGGGCATCCTCGATCTGCGCGGCCGCACGATCGACTGCCGCCACAATTACGACGCGCCCGCCGGCGAGACGGTGTGCGTGCCGTTCATGGTCTCGAACCATGGCTATGCCGTGCTGTGGGACAATCCCTCGCCCACCACCGTGTCGCCCGGCCTCAACGGGCGCACGCACTGGACCTCCGAGGTCGGGGAGCGCGTCTCCTTCTTCGTCGTCACCGGCCCCACCACCGATGCGCTCTATGCCGGCTACGCCACGCTGACCGGCGCCACGCCGCTGCCGCCCAAGGCCGCCTTCGGTCTGATCCAGAGCAAGGCGCGCTACGAGAGCCAGTCCGAACTGATGGACATCGCCAAGGGCTATCGGTCGCGCGGGCTGCCGCTCGATGCGATGGTGCTCGACTGGTTCTACTGGACGCGGATGGGGCAGATCGACATCGATCGCACCGCCTTCCCCGATCCCAAGGGGATGAACGACACGCTGCACGCGATGGGGCTGCACAGCATCGTCTCGGTCTGGCCGCGCTTCGAGAAGGAGTCGCGCTATTTCGACACGCTCGCCGCCAAGGGCTGGCTGCTTCACGACAAGGACGGCAACCCGGTCGATGGCCTTGCGATCCGTGCGGACCGAGCCGGCGGGCTGATCGACAGCACCAATCCCGATGCGCGCGCCTGGTACTGGGGCAAGATCCGCGACAATATCGCGTCGCAAGGCTTCGACTGGTTCTGGCTCGACGAGACCGAACCCGATCTCGTCCCCGACGGCAGCTTCTACTCCATCGGCTCGGGCGACCGCTATCACAATGTCTTCCCGCTGCTCCACACCGCGAGCGTGGCGGAAGGCTCGGCGCACGACCGGCCGGGCTTCCGCAACCTGATCCTGTGCCGCGCCGCCTATCTTGGGTCGCAGCGCAATGGCTGCCTGTTCTGGTCGTCCGACGTGCAGGCGACCTGGGAGGCGCTGCACCGGCAGGTGCCGGCCGGGCTCGGCTTCACCGCCTCGGGGCTCGCCTATTGGGGCAGCGACACCGGCGGCTGGCAGACCCCGCAGGCCGACACGCCCGAACATCCGCCGCTGCTTGATCCGACGGGGGCGACCGCGATGACCCCGGGCGATCCCGACTATCCCGAGCTGTTCACGCGCTGGTTCGAATATAATGCGCTGACCCCGACGCTGCGCATCCACGGCCAGCGCCCGGCGACCGAACTCTGGTCCTATGGAGCGGCGGCCACGCCGATCCTCGAGACCTTCCTGCGCCTGCGCTACGCCCTGATCCCCTATCTCTATGCCGCAGGCCACGAGACCAGCCGGACCGGGGCGCCGTTCATGCGCGCGCTGTTCATGGATTTCGGGCAGGATCCCAATGTCGCGACGATCGGCGACGAATATATGCTGGGCAAGGCGTTCCTCGTCGCCCCCGTCACCGAACAGGGCGCGACCAGCCGCCGCGTCTATCTGCCCGCGGGTGCCGATTGGTATGATTGGTGGACCAACCGGAAGCTGACCGGCGGCCAGTGGATCACCGCGGCGGCGCCGATCGATCGCCTGCCGCTCTATGTGCGCGCAGGATCGATCGTGCCGCTCGGCGTGCAGATCCCGAGCACGATGACCCGCCAGCCGCTCGAGCAGATCCGCGTCTATCCGGGGGCGGACGCGACCGCCACGCTCTACGACGACGATGGCGTCAGCACCAAGCCCGGCCGCGCCACGACGCTGCGCTGGAACGAGGCCAGCCACCGCCTGTCGGCGGACGGCGCGCTGCCAACCGGACAGAATGCCGCCACGCTGCTCACGGTGATGTGACGGCGGCCGGATGCGCCTTGGCGCGGGGATCGGGCCTAAAGGTCTTTTCCGCCGCCGCCGGGGGTGGCATCCTGCCGGACGATTGGACACGATGCGCGGCGTCGAGCGATCGCGAAGAATGACAGTAGGAGGCAAGGATGGCTGGGTTTAATCGCCGCGATTTGGGGCTGGGTCTTGGCGCGACGGCGGCGGTGCTCGCGGCAGGCGGTGCAGCGCCCGCCGTCTCGGCGGCGGTACGACCGTCTGCCCGGACGGGGGGGCGCTTTCCTGACGATTTCGTCTGGGGTTGCGCGACGGCGTCCTATCAGATCGAGGGCGCCGTCCGCGAGGACGGGCGCGGTCAGACCAATTGGGACATCTTCTCGCACACCCCTGGCAAGGTCGCCAACGGCGATACCGGCGACATCGCGTGCGACAGCTATCATCGCTACAAGGACGATACCCAGCTCCTCAAGAATCTCGGCGTGCGCGCCTATCGCATGTCGATCGCCTGGTCGCGGATCTTCCCCAATGGGCGCGGACAGGCCGATCCGCGCGGGCTCGATCACTACAACCGGGTCATCGACAATCTGCTCGAGAACGGCATCCAGCCTTATGTGACGATGTTCCATTGGGATCTGCCGGCAGCGCTTCCCGGCGGTTGGCAGTCGCGCGACACGGCCTATGCCTTTGCGGATTATGCCGGCCATGTCGCGGGCCAGCTGTCGGACCGCGTCCACCACTTCATGACGGTCAACGAACTGCGCTGCTTCACCGATCTTGGGCACCAGACCGGTATCCACGCTCCCGGTCTCAAACTGCCCGCGGCGCAGGTGAACCAAGTTCGCCACCATGGCGTGCTCGCTCACGGGCTCGGCGTCCAGGCGATCCGCGCGCATGCGCGGCCCGGCACGCAGGTCGGTCTCGCCGACAACACCACCTTCTTCGTGCCGGTGATCGAGACGCCCGAGCATATCGAGGCCGCCAAGAAGGCGACGCGCGACACCAACGCGATGTTCCTGACCGCGATTCTGGAAGGCCGCTACATCGACAGCTACCTGCAGAGCGAGGGTGCCAACGCCCCCGTCGTGCAGGCGGGCGACATGAAGGCGATCTCCACGCCGCTCGATTTCGTCGCGCTCAACGTCTATTCGCCCAATTACGTTCGCGCCGACGCCTCGCCCAAGGGCTATGCGGTGTTGCCGCATCTGCCGCAGGCGCCGCGGATGGCGTCGCCTTGGCTCTATGTCGGGCCCGAGGTCGCCTATTGGGCGGTACGCACGGTCAGCGAACTGTGGAAGCCCAAGGCGCTGTTCATCTCCGAGAACGGCTGTTCGGCCGACGATCCGCTGGTCGACGGGCGCGTCGATGATTCCGACCGGATCATGTACCTGCGCAACTATCTCTCGCAGTTCCAGCGTGCGACCAGCGAGGGCTTCCCGCTTCGGGGATACTTCCTGTGGAGCCTGATGGACAATTTCGAGTGGGCGGACGGCTACACCAAGCGCTTCGGCGTCCATTATGTCGACTTCGCGACCGGCCGGCGCATCCCCAAGCTGAGCGCGGCCTGGTACCGCGAACTGGTCGCGCGCAACGCTCTCGTGTGAGCGGACCGACGGCACGGCCTTCACAAGAAGGTCGTGCCTCGCCGCGCATAACCGCCTAGACAGCGCCATGGCCAAACATCTTCCCTCCGCACCTGCGATCCAGACGGTCGGGGGTGCGCATGTCTCGCTGCGCGTCGCCCGCGCGATCGACGTCGACGCGCGCATCAGCGTCGGCGGGCTGCTCGCCGTGGGCATGCTGCTGTCCAGTGCTTTGCTCGGCTCGGCGGCGATCGTGCTCGCCGCCAAGCGCGGCCGCGGACAGGCGTCGGCCACCCTGCCAGGAACCCGGCAGCCGACGGCGTTGCTCGAAGCCCCGTCGACCGCGGCCTGAGCGATCGCGGCGGCCGCAACGCCGCCGCGACGCAGGGTCAGGCGTCGACCGTTTCCGGGAAGTCGGTGGCGAGGCTTTCGGATCGCTGACCCTCTATCTCGTCGAGACGGTCCCGCAGCTTGGCGGTCACCGCATCGATGCCGAATTTGCCGAGCACGAAATGGCGCGGTGCCTCCGCCCGTTCCACGAGCGCGACGATCGCCTCGGCGGCGCGCACCGGATTGCCCGGTTGGCTGCCGCTATAGCCGCTGGTGGTCTCCATCCGTGCCGCCGCCGTCTCGGCATAGTCGGCGATCCGGCTCTTGGTCTGCTTGAGCGAGCGGCCGGCCCAGTCGGTGCGGAATGGCCCGGGCTCGACGCATGTCACCTTGATGCCGAGCGGCGCAACCTCGGCGGCAAGCGAGTCCGAAAAGCCTTCGACGGCATGTTTGGTTGCCGCATAATAGCCGGAGGCCGGGAAGCCGATCAGCCCGCCCACCGAGGTGATGTTGATCACATGACCGGCGTGCTGGGCGCGCAGGATCGGGAGCACCGCGCGGGTCAATGCGAACAGGCCGAACACATTGGCCTCGAACTGCGCGCGGATCTCGGCGTCCTCGCCCTCCTCGATCGAGCTCTGATAGCCATAGCCTGCATTGTTCACCAGGATGTCGATGCGCCCGAAATGCGCCTTGGCGGCGGCGACGGCGCGCTCGATCTGCTCCGGCTTGGCAACGTCGAGATCGAGCGCGAGGCCACGCGCGCCGACGTCCGCCACCAGATCCGCGACACGGTCCGCACCACGGGCGGTGACGGCGGCACGGCCCCCGCGCGCGAGAATGAGCTTGGCGAGTTCATGGCCGAACCCGGTCGAGCAACCGGTAATGAACCAGACGGGGGTGTCGTCGACCATGAGCAAGCTCCGTATCAGAAGGATGCGAGCCGAACGGTCGAACGACAATCAAGGTCCGGGGATCGTTGGCGCACCCCGACCCCAGGCAACGAGACCGCTCCGATCGACGTTACGACGGGAGGGTCTGCACGTCACCGCAACCCCTGAAGGTGCGGACGAAGAGACGGAAGGCTGCGCAGATGGACGATCCTGCCCGAGCGGCATCCGAGACGGTGCTGGCGCTGCTCGCCGAACGCGCAACCGGCGCAACGATCTGCCCCAGCGAGGTGGCGAGGGCACTGGCCGATGCGACCGCGCCGGCAGGGCCAGGATGGCGCGATCTGATGCCGATAGTACATGGCGCTATCGATCGGCTTCTCGATGACGACAGTGTATCGCTGAGTTGGAAGGGCAAGCCGCTCGCGACGCGCGCGGGGCCGTACCGGATCGCTCGCGCGCCGGGTTCAGATGGGAACGAGGCGATTCCACCTGCTGCCGACATCGCAGATCGAGCAGAGCGGTAAACGAAAGATCGAACCACGAACCGAGCACGCGCGCTTTGCCGGCTGAACAGTCATTCATAAAGCAAGACGTTCCACCGATTTTGCCATCGATGCTGATCGGATCAATCATCGTCCCGTCTATTGAACGTTTCGAGATGAAACCCATTTAAAGTACGGAGGATGATACAATGAAACGTTCTATTGCAACGATACTGGGCGCGGTTGCCATCATCGCCGCGACGCCTGCGGTGGCACAGCATGGCGGCGGCGGCGGCTTCCACGGCGGCGGCGGTGGCGGTGGTT
>NZ_CALMAW010000119.1 GCF_937859915.1 uncultured Sphingomonas sp.
CCGCCGGCCATGCCGCCGCCGTGGCCACTACCGCCGCCGCCGCCACCGTGGCCGCCGCCATGGCCCTGCGCGTCGGCCGCCACGAGGGGCAGGCCCGCTGCGGCGACGACCAAGCCGGCCGCCGCGAACATGTGGGTGAATTTCATGAAAGCATCTCCGTCGCCCGAGAGCCGGGCGTCGGCAGGATTACGTCTCGGCGGCGTCAGGGTTCCGGACCGCCTTGGCGACGGTATCGAGCAGGCCGTTGGCGAAGCCCTTCTCGCGCTTGTCGTAGAAGGCGCCCGCGACGTCGACATATTCGGAGATCACGGTCGCGACCGGCACGTCGGGCCGCGCCACCAGCTCATAGGTGCCGGCGCGGAGGATCTGGCGCATCGGGCGATCGAGCCGGTCCATCGACCAGCCGCTGGCGAGGCGATCGGCGATCAGCGTGTCGATCTCGCTGCGGCGCGCGTCGACGCCCTGGACGATGTCGTCGAAGAAACTGACCTCGGCGTCGATATATTCGACGTCGTCGATCGTTGCACCGAGCCGGTGGTTGTGGAATTCGGTGAGCAGCAGCGGCAGCGGCGTGCCCTCCATCTCCTGCTGGTAGAGCGCCTGCACGGCGGCGAGGCGGGCGGCCGAGCGCGCGCGCGATCGTTGCGGTTTGTTGGTCATTGGGATCCGTTCAGGCGGAGGGCGACCGAGCGGCCATGCGCCGGCAGGCCCTCGGCGGCGGCGAGCGCGACCGCGGCGGGGCCGATCCGCGCGATCGAGGCGGCGTCGCAGGCGAGGAAGCTGGTGCGTTTCATGAAGTCGGTCACCGACAGGCCGGAGGCGAAGCGCGCGCGGCGGCCGGTGGGGAGGACATGGTTGGGGCCGCCGACATAGTCGCCGACCGCCTCGGGCGTGTGGCGGCCGAGGAAGATCGATCCGGCGTGGCGCACCTGCGCGAACAGCGGCTTGGGGTCGGCGACGGCGAGCTCGAGATGCTCGGGCGCGAGCCGGTCGCACAGCGGGATGGCGTGCGCCAGCGTCGGGACGACGATGATCGCGCCGTTGGTCTCCCAGCTCGTCCGCGCCGTCGCCTGTGTCGCGAGCGTCTGCAGCTGGCGCTCGACCGCATCGGCCACCCGGTCGGCGAACGCCGCGTCGTCGGTGAACAGGATCGACTGGCTGGTCGGGTCATGCTCGGCCTGGCTGAGCAGGTCGGCGGCGATCCACTCGGGGTCGTTGCCGCCGTCGGCCACGACGACGATCTCGGACGGGCCCGCGACCATGTCGATCCCGACGCGACCGTAGAGCTGGCGCTTGGCCTCGGCGACCCAGGCATTGCCGGGGCCGACGATGACGTCGACCGCGGCGATCCGCTCGGTGCCGTAGGCGAGCGCCGCCACCGCCTGCGCGCCGCCGATCCGCCAGATCTCGTCGACGCCGGCGATCTCGGCGGCGGCGAGGACGAGCGGGTTGATCTCGCCATTGGGGGTCGGCGTCACCATCGCCAGCCGGCCGACGCCCGCGACCTTGGCGGGGATCGCGTTCATCAGCACCGAGGAGGGATAGGCGGCGCGCCCGCCGGGGACGTACAGCCCCGCCGCATCGACTGCGCTCCACCGCGCACCGAGGCGGACGCCGGCGTCGTCGATATGGTCGCGATCGGTGGGGCGCTGGCCCTCATGATAGGCGCGGATGCGGGTGGCGGCGAGTTCGATCGCGGTGCGGAGGTCCGGGTCGAGCGCGTCAAGCGCGGCGCGGCATTCGGCGCGGTCGATCCGCCAGCCGGTGGCCGCAAGGTCGTGCCTGTCGAAGGCGAGCGTGCGCTCGGCCACCGCCGCATCGCCGCGGGTGCGGACGTCGCGCAGGATTGCGGCGACATCGCGCGACACGTCCTCGTCGGTGTCGCGGCGCGCGTCGACGAGGGTGGCGAAAGCAGTCTCGAAATCGGGGGCGGAGGCATCCAGGCGCAAAACCCCGCCGTTCGTGCCGAGCGAAGTCGAGGCACCGATGGCCAACGTTTCGCCTGTGTCTCGTCCCTCGACTTCGCTCGGGACGAACGGGGGAGGGGAGAGATCAGGCCGCATCGCGCACCTCTTCCGCTGCCGCGCGGAATGCCGCGACCAGCGGCCCCAGCGTTTCGGCGCGCGTCTTGAAGGCGGCGCGGTTGACGATCAGCCGCGCGCTCACCTCGGCGATGATCTCGACCTCGACCAGCCCGTTCTCCTTGAGCGTCTTGCCCGAGGAGACGAGGTCGACGATGCGGTCGGCGAGCCCCAGCACGGGGGCGATCTCCATCGCACCGTTCAATTTGACGCACTCGGCCTGGACGCCGCGCGCCTCGAAATGCTGGCGGGTGATGTGCGGATATTTGGTCGCGACGCGGACGTGGCTCCACTCGCGTGGATCGTCGCGCGCGGCCATGTCGCGCGGCTCGGCGACCGAAATGCGGCAATGGCCGATCCGCAGATCGACCGGCGCATAGAGTTCGGAATAGTCGAACTCCATCAGCACGTCCGACCCGACGATGCCGAGCTGCGCCGCGCCATGCGCCACGAAGGTCGCGACGTCGAAGGCGCGGACGCGGATCAGCTCGATGTCGGGGCGGTCGGTCTTGAACTGGAGCGCGCGCGACGAGTCGTCGAAGAAGGCGGCCTCGGGCCGGATGCCGGCGCGGGTCAGCAGCGGCTGGACCTCGTCGAGGATGCGCCCCTTGGGCACGGCGAGGATCACGGGCTCTTTCATCGCGCCGCGCAGATAGCCCCGGCGGGGCGCGGGGGCAAGGAAGGCGGCACGAATCGTAGTGCTGCTAGCAAATCGTCATCCCGGCGGAAGCCGGGACCCATAGGCCGCGGCAAGGCGGGACGCCGGCGCAGCGCCAGCCACGATCCGCGCCGTCGCATGGGTCCCGGCTTTCGCCGGGACGACGGAAGGGGTCACGCCCCGTCCAGTTCGGGGTAGTGGCGGAAGATGCCCTCCTCGGTGAACGGCAGCCGCCGGTCGGAGGCGAAATAGTCCTGCAGTTCCGGCAGGTCCGCGACCCCATCGCGCAGCGCGAGCAGCGTCGGACAGTCGCGCGCCAGCGACGCCATGCGCTGCGGAAAGGCATAGCGCAGACCCTCGACCAGCTGGAACAGCGACAGATCGGCATAGCTCCAGGTCTCGCCGGTCAGCCAGTCGCCGCCCGATCGCGCCAGCGCGCGCTCGAACCAGCCGAGATATTTGGGCAGGCGGCTATGGCGGAAATCGGCCGCCTTGCGCGCCGCCTCGGGCTTCTGTTCCTCATAATAGCGCATCGGCGCCACCGGATGATGCGTGTCGTGCGCCTCGGCGACCAGATCGGCGATGGTGAGCTGGACCTGGTGCACGAACGGCGCCTGCTCGGCGGGTGCGAGCCCCTGTTCGCAGCCGAGAAAGAACAGGATGTTGGCGACCTGCGCGATCACCGCCGTGCCGGCGACCAGATAGGGCGGCGCGAACGGTTCGGGGCGGCGCTGCGCCATGTCCCGCATCATCGCCTCGGCGCCCTCCACGCGCGCCTTGTCGATATAGGGAATGCCGCCCGCCTCTAGCGTGAGCCGGACGAATTCGCCGCGCCCCGGGATGCCCGGCCAGTACCAGAGTTCGTAGGACATCGCAGCCTCCTCGCCATGCAGTCCGGTGGCCAACGATCGCCCGCGCGCGCGGTTCAGCCGAGCGCGGCGAGCATGGCGGCCAGATCCTCGGGAAAATAGGCCTCGTCATGCGTGGCCAGTTCGTCGGGCGCGAACCAGCGCCATTCGCGCATCACGCGCCGCTCCAGCTCGGTATGGCCGCCCGCATGGATCTCGCCGCCGGTGTAGCGGACATGATAATAGCGTTCGTCGGCCCACACCGGATCGCCCTCGATCGTGACGAACTCGACCGTGCGCTGTGCGATCTCCGGCCCGCAGGCGAGGTCGAGCCCGGTCTCCTCGCGCAGCTCGCGACCGGCGGCCTCGTCATAGCTTTCGCCGGGATCGACCGCGCCGCCCGGCGTGCACCAGAAGGGCGGCCGGTCGTCGACGACGAAGCGGAACAGCAGCACCCGGCCGGCCGGATCGGTGAGCAGGATGCGCGCCGCCGGCCGCGGGCGCCGCGCGCGGGGATCGGTCATGCGTCGGTGGGCGCGCTGGCCTTGATCGCGAGCGCATGGACGCGCTCGACCAGCAGCGCGGCGAGTGCCTGGTTGACCAATCGCTGGCGCGCGACGCGATTGAGGCCGGCGAACGCCTCGCTCTCGATCTCGACGGTGAAATGGCTCTCGCCGCGCGAATCATGGCCGCTATGGCCGCGATGCTTTTCGCTGTCGTCGATGACGACGAGCCGTGTGGGGGAAAGCGCCGAGACGAGGCGCTGGTGGATTTCGGCGGCGACGGGGCCGGTGGCGGTCGTGGTCATGGCGCCTATATAGGCGCTTTGGTGCGAACGCGGGGCGTTGAATTTTGGCGGATGGCGAAGGCAGACGCGACGACGGTCGGCGGACCGGCCCCCGGTTCCACGGCCGGATCGAGACCGGGCGGACCTGCGACGAGCCGGGGTGCGAACAACCGGGCGAATTCCGTGCGCCGGCGGGCCCGCGCGGCCGCGGCGGCGACGTGCCGCCGGCGTGGCGCTGGCTGTGCCTCGATCATGTCCGCGCCTTCAATTCCGGCTATAATTTCTTCGCCGGGATGAACACCGAACAGATCGAGGAACAGCAGAAGCCCTATGGCGGCTGGGAGCGCGAGACGCGGGCGTTCAGCCACGTCGGCGCGGACCGTCCGCCCAAATGGGCCGATTTCGGCGATCCGCTCGACGCGATCGGCGCACGCTTCCGCCGGCGCATGGAGGAGGCGCGCGCCGAGCAGGCGCCGCGTGCCGACGGCCGCCCGCTGTCGCGCGAGGACCGCGCGTCGCTCAAGACGCTCGGCTTGGACCCGGATGCGGATCGTCATGCGTTGCGCGCACGTTATGCCGAACTCGTCCGGCGCTTCCATCCCGATCGCAACGGTGGCAACCGGGCGCACGAGAAGGATTTGCAGGACGTGATCGCGGCTTATACGCAGCTCAAGTCCGCACCCGCATTCGCCTGAGCCTTGCGCTTGAAGATACACGGAAAGAGAAGAGATGGCCGACATCCCCAACATCCAGCCCGATGCGCGCTCTGACACGCTGCTCGCCGCGCCCGACAAGATGGTCAAGGTGCGCGACGCGTTCGGCATCGATTCGGATATGGAGGTGCCCGCCTTTTCCGAGGCCGACGAGCGCGTCCCCGATCTCGACCCGACCTATGTATTCGACGCCGAGACCACGGTCGCGGTCTGCGCCGGTTTCGCGCACAACCGCCGGGTGATGATCCAGGGCTATCACGGCACCGGCAAGTCGAGCCACATCGAGCAGGTGGCGGCGCGACTCAACTGGCCGTGCATCCGGATCAACCTCGATGCGCATGTCAGCCGGATCGATCTGGTCGGGCGCGACGCGATCGTGCTGCGCGACGGCAAGCAGATCACCGAATTCCGCGAAGGCCTGCTGCCTTGGGCGCTGCAGACGCCGACCGCTTTGGTGTTCGACGAATATGACGCGGGCCGCCCCGACGTGATGTTCGTGATCCAGCGCGTGCTCGAGGCGGAGGGCAAGTTGACGCTGCTCGACCAGAACCGCGTGATCCGCGCCAACCCCTGGTTCCGCCTGTTCGCGACCGCCAACACGGTGGGTCTCGGCGACACCACCGGCCTCTATCACGGCACGCAGCAGATCAACCAGGGCCAGATGGACCGCTGGAACATCGTCGTCACGCTCAACTATCTGCCCGCCGCCACCGAAGCGCGGATCGTGCTCGCCAAGTCGGGCGAATATGACAAGCCCGAGGGCAAGCAGACCGTCGACCGCATGGTCAAGGTCGCCGACCTGACCCGGCAGGGCTTCATGGCGGGCGACATCTCGACCGTCATGAGCCCGCGCACGGTGATCAGCTGGGCGCAGAACGCGCTGATCTTCGGCGACGTCGGCGTCGCCTTCCGGATGAGCTTCCTCAACAAATGCGACGAGGCCGAGCGATCCCTGGTGGCGGAATATTACCAGCGCGTGTTCGGCAAGGATCTTCCCGAGAGCGTGGTGAAGAAGGGATGATGCAGACCGAGGCCGCCATCTCCCGCCTGCGCGCGCATGAGCAGGAGCTGCGCGGCCTCGGCATTGCGCGGCTGTCGCTCTTCGGATCGGCGGCGCGGGGCGAGGCGGGCCCTGATTCTGACATAGATCTCGCCGTCAGCTTCGATGCGGCAGCCGGCATCGGGATGTTCAAGCTCTATGCGATCGAGGAGCGCCTGCGCGAGATCGTCGGTGGCCGGATCGATCTCGTCAGCGAGCCGGCCCGCAGGCGGCGGTTCCAGGATCAGATTGATCGGGATCGGGTACGTGTCTTTTGATCACGAGGCGGCATGGCTGCGCAACATCGTCGACTTTGCCGACGACGCCATGGGCTATGTCGGCTCGATGACGGTTCACGACTTCTTGCGCTATCGCAAGACGCTCGATGCCGTCGAACGCTGCATCGAGCGTCTCGCCGAGGCGGCCGTCCGGATCGGTGAGCCTCGCTTCGGCGAGCTGACGGGCGGTGTGCCGCTCGCACCGGTCCGCGGAATGGGCAATGCTCTGCGGCACGGCTATGACCGGATCGATGCGGCGACGATCTTCGCTACCGTCAGGGACGATCTTCCCTATCTGCGAGACCGCTGCGCTGCGGCTTTGGAGCGGCACTATCCCGATGCCTGACACCACCCCTCTCGAAGCCTTCCGGCTCGCGCTCGGCGGCGCGACGCGCGCGCTGGCGCATGAGCCCGAGGTCGAGCTCGGCTATTCGGCCGACCAGCCGGTGCAGAGCGGCAAGACCGTCAAGGTGCCGATGCCGGGCCGTACGCTGCCTGCCGAGCAGGTCGCCGAGGCGCGCGGCGCCGCCGATGCGTTCGCGCTCAGGCTCCGATTGCACGATGCCGTGCTCCACAACCGTACCGCGCCGGCCGAACCGGTCGCGCGTGCGGTGTTCGACGCGGTCGAGCAGGTCCGCGTCGAGGCGCTCGGCGCGCGCGGCATGGACGGCGTCACCGCCAACCTCAACACCGCGCTCGAGGCGCGGATGCGCTCCGATCCGATCGTGCGCGCGCGCAACCGCGACGAGGTGCCGCTCTCGACCGCGGTCGCGCTGATGGTGCGCGAGCGGCTGACCGGCCAGCCGGCGCCCGAGCGCGCCAAGGCCGGGCTCGACATGGTGCGCGACTGGATCGAGGAGAAAGCGGGCGCCGATCTCGACGGCCTCGGCCTCGCGCTCGACGACCAGCGCGGCTTCGCGCAGCTCGCGACCAAGCTGCTCCAGGACCTCCAGCTCGTCGCCGCCGACCTGCCCCCCGAATCCGAGCCCGATCAAGGCGACGAGCCCGAGGACGGGAAGGACGACGAGACGCAGGGCGAGAGCGACGACGAGCGCGACGGCGACGGTGCCGGGCCGCAGGACCAGATGGACGTCCGCGCCGAGGCCGAGCAGGGCGAATCGGACGGGCAGGACGAAGGCGACGCCGAACGCGACTCGATGGCCGACGAGGAAGGTGGCCTCGGTGACGAGGGCGAGGAGGGGGCGGCCCCGGCGCGACCCAACCGGCCGCTCGCGGACATGTCCGGCCAGTTCGACTACCAGGCCTATACCAGCCGCTTCGACGAGGTGGTCGAGGCCGCGACGCTGTGCGACGAGGAGGAGCTGACGCGGCTGCGCGCCTATCTCGACCAGCAGCTCACCCATCTGCAGGGCGCCGTCACCAAGCTTGCCAACCGGTTGCAGCGCCGGCTGATGGCGCAGCAGTCGCGGTCCTGGGATTTCGACCAGGAGGAAGGCCTGCTGGATGCCGCCCGGCTGGCGCGCGTCGTCGTCAATCCGATGCAGTCGCTCAGCTACAAGATCGAGCGCGACACCGAGTTCCGCGACACGGTGGTGACGCTGCTGATCGACAATTCGGGTTCTATGCGCGGGCGGCCGATCTCGATCGCCGCGATCAGCGCGGACATCATGGCGCGCACGCTCGAGCGCTGCGGCGTCAAGACCGAGATTTTGGGGTTCACGACGCGCGCCTGGAAGGGTGGCCAGTCGCGGGAAGCCTGGCTGGCGGCGGGACGCCCGACGATGCCGGGTCGGCTCAACGATCTGCGCCACATCATCTACAAGCAGGCCGACGACCCCTGGCGCCGCGCGCGCAAGAATCTCGGGCTGATGATGCGCGAGGGCCTACTCAAGGAAAATATCGACGGCGAGGCCCTGCTGTGGGCGCATTCGCGGCTGATCGCGCGCTCCGAGGAGCGGCGCATCCTGATAGTGATCTCGGACGGCGCGCCGGTCGACGATTCGACGCTGTCGGTCAACAGCGGGTCGTATCTCGAAAAGCATCTGCGCCAGGTGATCGGCTGGATCGAGACGCGCTCGCCGGTCCAGCTCGTCGCGATCGGGATCGGACACGACGTGACGCGCTATTATCAGCGTGCGGTGACGATCATGGATGCCGAACAGCTCGGCGGCACGATGGTCGGCCAGCTCGCCGATCTGTTCGATGAGGCGGCCTGACAGACCCGGAAAGCGTAAGGGCCGGATCGCATCGGATCCGGCCCCTGCCTCGTAACGCTACTGGAGGCCCTCGCTACGCAACTCGAGGTTGCCGCCGCTTAGACCGGCGAAGATGAACCTCAGCAGTCTCGTCCGATTTCGCTACCCGCAAGCGCACCGGCGCCGCCGCCGATGACGGTGGCCGCGGCCCGGTTGCCATAGCCCGCGACCGCATTGCCGAGCAGACCGCCCGCGATTGCGCCCAGAATCGTGCCGGTCGAGCCGTTGCGGCACCGGCGCCGGTCGAATCCGCGGGGATAGCCGCGCCGGTCGCGATATTCACCGCGCGCGTCGCCCCTGGGATCGCCCCGTGGCCCGCCGCGGTCATAGGCTTCGCGCCCGTCGAACCCGCCGCGCGCATAGCCGCCGCCATGATCGTGCCAGGCGCCGCCGCGCCCGCGATGACCGTCATCGTCATATTGCGCGACCGCCATCGTCGGCGCGAGCGTCATCGTGGCGGCGGCGAGCGCGCTCAGGACAGCCAGCGATAGCCTGCGACGCGGCACGCGTTTCTCCATGCGGCCTCGGATCGGCGGCCGCACCCGGTTGGTCGGCTGTATCAATGCACGGCGGCGCGTTTCGGTGGCGTGAACGACGTCGTCGTCCGCGGTTCAGTATCGCGACGCGGTCACGGCGCGGGGGATGGTGGGGCGGGCGGGGGGCGGCTAGGGCGGGGCGATGCACCGTCTCGCCTACCTTGCCGCGCTGGTCGCGCTCGCGCCGCTGCCGATTGCCCTCCACGCCGCCCCGGAGGGCGTCGTCGCGACTCCGGTCCCGCTCGATCCCCATGATCCGGGCCGGACCGCGATCGGCCGGCTGCGCACGCTCGGCGCCTGGGTGCTGCACGGCACCGACCGGCGCTTCGGCGGGATCTCCTCGATGACGATCCAGGACGGCCATTTCGTGCTGCTGAGCGACGGTGGCGTGGTGACGCGACTGCGCTTCGTCGGCAGCGGCCCGCAGGCCGACGTCACGATGACCGAACTGCCCGACGGCCCCGGCGACGGGCTGCGCCGGTCGGACCGCGACAGCGAATCGTCGACCTTCGATCCGGCCACCGGCCATGTTTGGGCGGGGTTCGAGACGAGTAACCAGATCTGGCGCTACACCAAGGGCTTTGCCGCGGCGGACGGCCATGTCGCCCCGCCGGCGATGGCGGACTGGCCCGAGAATGAGGGCGCCGAGGCGATGCTGCGGCTGCGCGACGGCCGGTTCCTGGTCTTCGCCGAGACCAAGACGCGCAAGGACGGCAGCCATGTCGCGCTGCTGTTCCCGGGCGATCCGGTCGCGGGCGCCGTGCCGATCGCGTTCGGTTATCGCGGCCCCGGTCCCGGCTTCGCACCGACCGACGCTGCCGAGCTTCCCGACGGGCGCGTCGTCGTGCTGCACCGGCGATTCGGCGTGCTCAAGGGGTTCTCGACCGCGCTGACGATTATCGACCCGGCGCGGATTACGGCGAACGGGGTGATTGCGGGCAGCTTGCTCGCGACCTGGGCGCCGCCGCTGACCGTCGACAATATGGAGGCGCTGGCGATCACCCAGGCGCGGGGCCGCACGATCCTGTGGATCGCCTCCGACGACAATTATTTCGCGCTCGAGCGCACGCTTCTGATGGCGTTCGAGCTGCCCGCCGGGGTCTGATCGGCACAGCAAAGGGCCCGCCGACCGGAGTCCGCGGGCCCTCTGCTATCGTAGGCGGAGACCCGAAGGGCTCGCGCGCAAAAGGGTCAGGCGGCGGTGGCGGCCTGCTTCTTGACGATGTCGCGCTTGAGGCGACGCGCCTTGAGGCTGAGGTCGGTGTCCGAGGTCTTGGTCAGCCAATTGTCGAGACCGCCGACATGCTCGACCGAGCGCAGGCCGTGCGTCGAGACGCGCAGCTTGACCGAGGAGCCCAACGCGTCCGAGATCAGCGTGACGTTCTGCAAATTGGGCAGAAAGGTCCGCTTGGTCTTGTTGTTGGCGTGGGAGACGTTGTTGCCGACCTGGCGGCCCTTGCCGGTCAGCTCGCAGATGCGCGCCATGATGCCTGATCCTGAAAATTCGGTTGCCGTGAAAGGGGGCGTCCCTAGGGGAGAGCGGGCGTCCGGTCAACCCGGCCGGGCGCGAGGGAGCCTTAGCCCATGCCGCTTTTTGCCATTGTCGCCCATGATCGCCCCGATGCGGGCAGCTTACGCGCCGATACCCGCCCACGCCACCTGCCGCATCTCGAGGCGATCCTGCCCCGGATCGTGACCGCCGGCCCGATGCTCAGCGAATCGGGTGCGCCGACCGGATCGATCATCGTCGCCGACTTCGCCGACCTCGCAGCCGCCGAGGCCTTTGCGGCGGCCGACCCCTATGCGCAGGCCGGGCTGTTCGCCCGCGTCGCGGTGACCGCGTTCCGCCAGGTGTTCCCCTAATCGCATTCGCTTCGCCGCGGCCGATGCAACCGCCACCGCAACGAACCGTTGGTGCCGTCTAACGGGATAGGGAATGGACTTATGCGGGGCATCCTCGTGCTGCTGGTGATCGTCGTACTGGTCGCGATCGCGGCGATTTCGCTGGGCTATGTCAATGTCAGCAAGACTCGCGACGGCTCGCTGCCGACGATCGCGGTCAAGGGCGGCCAGGCGCCGGCCTTCGACGTCCAGACCGCCAATGTCAGCGTCGGCGTCGAGAACCATGTCGTCCAGACTCCGGTCGTCGACGTCAAGAAGCCGCAATGAGCCGCGCACTCGGCGAGAAACCCGGCCTCGGCGCGATCGTCTGCGCGATCCTGCTGCCGCCGCTCGGCGTGTGGCTGGCGGAAGGGATCGGGATGATCTTCCTGATCTCGCTGGTGCTGACGTGCCTGGGCTATATCCCGGGCATGATCTTCTCCCTGGTTGCGGTGCTCGCACCGCATGTGCTCGACGGGGTGCGAGGCACGCGGGTCTGAGACGGGCGCGGCGTGATTCGACGCGCAATCCGGTCTAGATCGCCGCGATGGCCTTTCCGCTTCCCGAACCGATGCGCTGGGCGCTCGATGCGGCCGCGCAGGCGGCGCGTGCCGGCGAGGTCCCGGTGGGTGCCGTGGTGACGCGCGATGGCGCGCGGATCGCGACCGCCGCCAACCGGATGCGGTCGCTCGGCGATCCCACGGCGCACGCGGAGATGGAGGCGATCCGCGCCGCCTTGGGCGTGCTCGGCACCGGGCGGCTCGACGGCTGCGACCTGTGGGTGACGCTCGAGCCCTGCGCGATGTGCGCCGGCGCGATCGCGCATGTCCGGCTCGACCGCGTCTATTATGGCGCGGCCGACGAAAAGGGCGGCGCCGTCGCGCACGGACCGCGATTCTTCGGCCAGCCGACCTGCCACCACCGCCCCGAACTCTATGCCGGGCTCGGCGAGGCCGAATCGGCGGCGATGCTCAGGGCGTTCTTCGCCGGACGACGCTGATCCCGCATCATCCCTCCCTCCTGGGGAGGATTTGCTGAGCGCGTCGGCCAATCCCGCCCCGGCCATTGTCGCGGCCCCGTTTTTTGGGCATGGATTGCCCGCGCCATGCCGCCCCTTGCCCCCTTCCCCTGGATCGACGTCGTCATCATCCTCGCACTGGTCGTGTTGAACGGCCTGTTCGCGATGAGTGAGCTGGCGATCGTGTCGTCGCGCAGCGCGCGGCTCGAGGCCCTGGCGCGGACCGGACGGCGCGGCGCGCGCGCCGCGATGGTGTTGCGCGAAAACCCCGGCAAATTCCTCTCGACCGTGCAGATCGGCATCACGCTGATCGCGATCCTCTCGGGCGCCTTTTCGGGCGAGGCGCTGGGTGGCCCGGTCGGGGCACGGCTCGAACGGCTCGGGCTCGATCCTGTCCATGCCGGCCAGCTCGGCTTCGCGCTGGTGATCGCGGTCACCACCTATGTCTCGCTGATCGTCGGCGAGCTCGTCCCCAAGCAGATCGCGCTGCGCAACCCCGAGCCGATCGCGACGATCGCGGCGCTGCCGATGAAGTGGATGGCGACCGGCACGCTGCCCGTCGTCTGGCTGCTCGACCAGACCAGCCTGCTGATCTTCCGCATCATGGGGCTGACCCGCGAGCGCGAGGAGCATGTCACCGCCGAGGAGTTGCAGCTGATCGTCGCCGAGGCGTCGTCGCAGGGCGTGATCGAGGAGAGCGAGCGCGCGATCATCTCGGGCGTGGTGCGGCTCGCCGACCGCCCGGTCCGCGAGGTGATGACGCCGCGCACCGAGGTCGACTGGATCGATGTCGACGCCAGCCTCGACGAGATCCGCGCGATCGTCGCCGAGACGCCGCACAGCCGGCTGCCGGTGGCGGAAGGGTCGGTCGATGCGATCGTCGGCGTGGCGCGGTTACGCGACCTGCTGGTGGCATTGCTCGAGGGCCGCGCGATCGACCTGCGGGCGATGATGCGGCCGGTGCCCTCGGTGCCCGACCGGATGGACGCGATGGACGCGCTCGCGGTGCTGCGCGACGCCGAGGTGCCGCTGGCGCTGGTCCATGACGAATATGGCCATCTCGACGGGCTGGTGACGCCGGGCGGGCTGCTCGCGGCGATCGCCGGCGTGTTCGCCTCGGACCGCGACGAAGGCCACGACCCCGCGTTGGTCGAGCGCGAGGACGGCAGCTGGCTGATCTCGGGCACGCTCAGCGCCGATGCGATGGCGGAGCATCTCGGTATCGATCTTCCCGAGGATCGCGACTATGCGACCGCCGCTGGCTTTGCATTGTCGGTGTTGCGCCGCATCCCCGACACCGGCGAGCATTTCGACCATGGCGACTGGCGTTTCGAGATCGTCGACATGGACGGGCGCCGCGTCGACAAGCTGCTGGCGAGCGGGCGGACGAAGGCGGGCTGACGCGGCCGGGCATTATCGGAGGCAAATTGCGTCGGCCGTCATTCCCGCAGCGGCGGAAGTCCTTTGACGCTACGTTTGACTGTCGGGCGCGGCGTCTCTCGGTATCGGACCACGTCAGGAATGACGAAAAACGCGCGACGGCGTGCGGCCTGACCTCGCCGCTTTACCCCAGCTTCCCGAACACCGCCTCGAACCCCTCGACATCATCCGCCGCGAGATAGCGCGCCTGCTCGACCCAGCGGTCGCGCACGATCCGGCCCTGGAAGGCCCCCATGCCGGCGTCGACGCGCGCGACGTCGGCATCGCTCCACGCGGCGATCTGATCGTAGCGGGTGACGCCCATGCCGGCGAGCGTCGCCTGCGCTTTGGGGCCCAGACCCTTCATCCGCGTCAGCGGGTCGGCTGGCCCGGTGGGTTCGGCGGCTGGCGCTATTTCGGCCGGGGAGACGGGGGCGGCAAGCCCGGCACTCGGCTCGGGCAGCGGTTCGTCGGGCAGCACCGGCGACAATTCGGTCGCCGGCCGCACCATCGCGATGCCGTCCGCATCCGCGGGTCCTTCGACGGGTTTGCGTCCGGTGCGCGCGAGCAGCAGCAGGACCAGCACGAGCAATACAGCGGCCGCGCCGATGATGAGGTAGGTGCTGGTCGGCATCGGCGCTTTCGGTAGAGTGTTTCGACGATATTGCCCGGCTGGTCCTGGCAACGCAAGCCGCAGCGGCGATCAGGACCTATAGCCGAATCGCTCGACCCACGGCCGCAGGATCGGCGCAACCGTGTCGAACTGGTCGGCATAGCGCCGCCAGCGGTCATTGCTGTCGAACAGGCCTTTGCGGACCTGCGAGGCGCTCGCGGTCGCGACGCCGCGGCGTTGGGCGGTGCGGTCGAAGCGACGGAGATCCGGCGTCCACGGCATGTCGACGAACGCGCACAGGGCCTGCGTGGTCGCGTCGAAGTCGCGCACGACCTGCTCGTGACGCACGACATGGGCGGTGATCGGCAATCGATCGAGGCAGGTCTGGGTGAGCTGCATCACCGCGTCATAGTGCCGCGCCGCCCGTTCCAGCGTGACATGGTCGAAGGCAGCCAAGGTCCGCGCAAAACTGGTGCGAAAGCAGCTCCACACGACGTCGCGCGGATCGCGCCGCACGATCACGATCCGCGCATCGGCGAACAGCTTGGCGATCAGCGGCAGCTTGATGCTCTTAAGCGGATCCATGTCGACGAACAGCCGGTCGGTCGGATCGATCCCGGCGGCGCGCACCCGGTCCCAGTAGCGCGTGCGCCATTCGTCCAGGGCCGGCGTGTCGAGTGCGAACAACGTCGCCAGTTCGCGCGGATCGAGGAGGAAACGCTGTTCCGCATCGATCAGCGTCGCGCTTTCCTCCAGCGCCTCGACCCCAGCGGCGCTGGCGAGAATGTTCTCGACCAGTGTCGTTCCCGAGCGGGGATAGCCCAGCACGAAGACATGGCGGCGCGCCGGACCCGGCGCCGCGGCGTCGCTGGTGGCCTGCCAACGGGCGTGCGTGGTCTCGACCGCCGCGCCTATCGCCCGGACGAAGTCGCTGTGCGTGGGGGGCGCCTCACCGTTCGGGTCGGGCCGGGGGCGGCCGCGATCGAACAGCCTATTGGCGGCCTGATATCTCGCATAGGCGGTTTCGGTGGCGTCGAGGCGGTCGAGCGCATCGCCCGACAGCCCGAGCGCGACCATGCGCTGCGCGGGCTCGATGTCGGACCGCTCGAGGAGGGCGTCGAGCCGATCGCGTGCCGCTTCCAGAAGCCCCTGTTCGATCTCGCTTCTGGCGATCGCGTAGCTGGCGGTGACGTTGTTTGGTTCGATCGCGTGGGCGCGCGCGGCATGATCGAGGACCCGTTGGCGGTCGCCTTCGATCGCCGCGATCCAGGCGAGGCCGGCATGCGCCGCAGCCAGGGTCGGATCGAGCAGGACCACGGTCTCGAAGCTTTGGGCCGCCGCGTGGAACGATCCCGCCGCCTCCAGCGCGAAGCCGCGTTCGAGCCACGAGACGATGTGATCGGGATGCCGCGCGAGCGTCGCGTCGATCGCGGCGACGGCCTCGGCGAGGCGGCCCTCCTTGCGCAAGGCGGTGCCGATCGCGGTGGTGATCGAGGGATCGCCCGGCGCCAGCCGCAACGCCTGCTCAAGGCGGCGGCGTGCGCCTGCAAAATCACCCGCCTCCTCGCAGCGCCAAGCCGCGAGATTGAGGTACATCACGTCCTGCTCGCCCTCATCGATCGCCTGCTGCGCCCAGGTGGCCGCCTGGGTGATGTCGCCCACCGCGAGACGCTCGTCGATCCGCTTGGCCCGGTCTCGGTTCATGCTCGGCATTTCATAGCGGCGATGACATTATTCGTGCCGGCCAGGATCGTACAGCCGCGCCATGCACCTGCGGCGGGCATTGTGTCGCCTGGGGCTTCGCCGCTATCGACCGCCAATGGCAAATGACGATATCGATCACATCGCGCAGACGGCGATCACCGCCTACCAACGCGGCGATTTCGACGGGGCACGGCTGGGCTTCCGGCGCGTCGCGGCGGCGGGGCGGGCGGCGCCGCAATTGTGGCTGTACCTGGCGCTGTGTTGCGAGAAGGTCGGCGACGAGGGCGGCATGGAGACCGCGCTCGATCGGATCCTCGCCGACGAGCCGCGTCATCTGTACGCGCTGACAATGAAGGGCGCGCTGCTGACGCGGCGCGGCGACGATCGCGCGGCGGTCAGTTTCTACCAGTTGGCGCTCAACAACGTGCCGGCAGCGGGCGCGCTGCCCGCGGACCTCGCCGCGCGGCTCGGAGCCGCCGAGGCGGCGGTGGCGGCCGCCGCGCGCCGCTTCCGCGCCCATCTCGAGTCGCATCTCGCCGCGCAGGCGGTGGACGTCGCCGAACAGACGCCGCGCTTTCGGGAAGCGTTGGATATCCTTTCGGGCGAGAAACCGATGTTCGTCCAGCAGCCGACAAACTTCTACTATCCGGGCCTGCCGCAGAATCCCTTCTTCGATCCCGCCGGCTTCGGGTGGGCGGCATCGATGGAAGCGGCGGCGCCTGCGATTCGCGCCGAGCTCGAAGCGGTGCTGGGCGCCGAGATCGGCCTCGAACCTTATGTGAAGGCGGAGGACGGGCGTCCCAATCGCGGTCACACCCTGCTCGGCGATCCGCGCTGGAGTGCCTATCATCTGTTCGATGGGGGCGAGTGGCATGCCGATCACGCCGCGCGCTGTCCCGCGACGATGGCCGCGCTATCGCGGGTGCCGATGCCGCGGATCGGGATCCGCTCGCCGAGCGCCTTCTTCTCGGTTCTGCGTCCGCACACGCATATCCCCGCGCATAACGGCATGCTCAACACGCGTCTGATCTGCCATCTTCCGCTGATCGTGCCAGCCGACTGCCGCCTGCGCGTGGGCAACGAGATCCGCACCGTCGAGCCCGGCACGATAATGATCTTCGACGACAGCATCGAGCATGAGGCGTGGAACGACAGCGACGAGACGCGGACCGTACTGATTTTCGAGATCTGGCGGCCGGAGTTGAGCGCGCAGGAGCAGATCGCCCTGACCGCGCTGTTCGAGGCGTCGGGCAGCTACGGCGCTATCGGCTGAGTCCGGCCATTGCACACCCGCGTTCAGCCGCGCGCCACCTCGCGCCAGCCGATGTCGCGGCGGCAGAAGCCGGTCGGGAAGTCGATCGCGTCGACCGCACGATAGGCGGCGGCCTGCGCCTGCGCGACGTCGGGTGCCGATGCTGTCACCGCAAGCACCCGGCCGCCCGAGGAAAGGACGCCCGCGGGCGCGTTGCGCGTGCCGGCATGGAAGACGTGCGCGCCGGTCGCTTCGGCCGCATCGATTCCCATGATCGCGCCACCGGTGCGCGGCGCGTCGGGATAGCCGTCAGCCGCCATCACCACGGTCAGCGCGGCATCGGCTGTCCAGGCGATCGCGCGATCCGTCAGCGTCCCGGTCGCCACCGCATGGAGCAGCGGCAGCAGGTCCTCGCCCAGCCGCAGCATCAGCACCTGGCATTCGGGATCCCCGAAGCGGACATTATATTCGATGAGCTGCGGACCCGTCTCGGTCAGCATCAGCCCGGCGAACAGCACGCCGGCAAAAGGCGTCCCCGCCTTCGCCATCGCCGCCACCGAGGGGCGCACGATCTCCGCCATCACCCGCGCTTCGAGGTCGGGGGTCAGCACGCGCGCCGGGGAATAGGCGCCCATGCCGCCGGTATTGGGGCCGCTGTCGCCCTCGCCGACGCGCTTGTGATCCTGCGCCGAGCCGAACGGGATGACGGTCTTGCCATCCGAGAGCGCGAAGAAGGAGACCTCCTCGCCCTCGAGGAATTGCTCGATCACCAGGCTCGCGCCCGCCGCGCCGAAGCGGCCGCCGATCATGTCGTCGATCGCCCGCTCGGCCTCGATGGCGGTGGTCGCGATCACCACGCCCTTGCCCGCGGCGAGTCCATCCGCCTTGATCACCACCGGCAATCCGAAGCGCGGCAGCGCGCGTTTGGCCTGCGCCGCGTCGGTGAAGCTTTCATAGGCCGCGGTCGGCACGCCGGCACGGTCGCACAGCGCCTTGGTGAAGCCCTTCGAGCCCTCGAGCCGGGCGGCGGCGGCGGACGGCCCGAACACCGCGATCCCGGCGGCGCGCAGCATGTCGGCCAGCCCCTCGACCAGCGGCTGCTCGGGACCGATCACGACGAGGCCGATCTCGGCCTGCCGCGCGAAGTCGACGATGGCGGTCTGATCGTCGAGCGCGAGCGGCACCAGCGCGGCATGGTGGCCGATCCCGGGATTGCCCGGCGCCGCGTACAGTGTACCGAGCAGCGGCGATTGCGCGAGCTTCCAGGCGAGCGCATGTTCGCGGCCCCCCGAGCCCAGCAGCAGGACATTCATGGCCGACCCCTTCGCACCCTATAACGAGGTCGCGCTCCTAGCCGAGGAGGCGCCGGGCGACAACGCGCCCGCGTTGTCCGTCTCCGAACTGTCCGGCGCGCTCAAGCGGACGGTCGAGGACCGCTTCGGCCATGTCCGCGTGCGCGGCGAGATCTCGGGCTGGAAGCGCCACGTCTCGGGCCATTGCTACCTGACGCTCAAGGACGACAAGGCGTGCATGGACGGCGTGGTGTGGAAGGGGCAGGCCTCGGCGATGCGCTTCCGCCCCGAGGACGGCATCGAGGTGATCGCCACCGGCAAGCTCACCACCTACCCAGGTCGGTCCAAATATCAGATCGTCATCGAGAAGATGGAGCTGGCCGGGCAGGGCGCGCTGATGGCGCTGCTCGACAAGCGTCGCCGCGCGCTCGCCGCCGAGGGGCTGTTCGACGAGGACCGGAAGGTCACGCTGCCGTTCCTGCCGCGGACGATCGGCGTCGTCACCTCGCCGACAGGGGCGGTGATCCGCGACATCCTTCACCGGCTCGCCGATCGCTTCCCCAGCCGCGTGCTGGTGTGGGGCGTGCCGGTGCAGGGCGAGGGCGCGGCGGAGAAGGTGGCCGCTGCGGTGCGCGGCTTCGATGCCCTGCCCGCGGTCGGCGCGGTGCCGCGGCCCGATCTGGTGATCGTTGCGCGCGGCGGCGGCTCGATCGAGGATCTGTGGGCGTTCAACGAGGAGGTGGTGGTGCGCGCGGTCGCCGGCTGCACGATCCCGATCATCTCGGCGGTCGGTCACGAGACCGACACGACGCTGTGCGACTTCGCCGCCGACCGCCGCGCGCCGACCCCGACCGCGGCGGCCGAGAT
>NZ_CALMAW010000120.1 GCF_937859915.1 uncultured Sphingomonas sp.
GTTCTGGCATCTCCGCCTCGGCCTGCAGGTGTTCATCGAGGATTATGTCCACGAGGCCGGGGGCAAGGTCGCCTGCCTGCTGCTGCTCAACGCCTATGCCATCGGCGCCGCCACATTGTGCGTCTTCTCGATCCTCAAGATCGCCTTCGGTGGGGTGCCCGCCTGATGTCCGTGTCCGACTATAAGATCATCGACCATGTCTACGACGCCGTCGTCGTCGGCGCGGGCGGCTCGGGGCTGCGCGCCACCATGGGCTGCGCCGAAAAGGGCCTCAAGACCGCCTGCATCACCAAAGTGTTTCCAACGCGCAGCCACACGGTCGCGGCGCAGGGCGGCATTGCCGCGAGCCTCGGCAACAACACGCCCGATCACTGGACGTGGCACATGTTCGACACCGTCAAGGGCTCGGACTGGCTCGGCGACCAGGACGCGATCGAATATATGGTGCGCGAGGCGCCCGCCGCGGTGATCGAGCTCGAACATGCCGGCGTGCCGTTCAGCCGCAACCCCGAGGGCACGATCTACCAGCGCCCGTTCGGCGGCCACATGCAGAATATGGGCGAGGGGCCCCCGGTCCAGCGCACCTGCGCCGCCGCCGACCGCACCGGCCACGCCATGCTCCACGCGCTCTACCAGCAGAGCCTGAAGTATGACGCCGACTTCTACATCGAATATTTCGCGCTCGACCTCATCATGGAGGACGGCGTCTGCAAGGGCGTGATCGCGCTCTGCATGGATGACGGCACGATCCACCGCTTCCGCAGCCATGCCACCGTGCTGGCGACGGGCGGCTCGGGCCGGACCTATTTCTCGGCGACGTCCGCGCACACCTGCACCGGCGACGGCGGCGGCATGGTGCTGCGCGCCGGGCTTCCGCTCCAGGACATGGAGTTTGTCCAGTTCCACCCGACCGGCATCTACGGCGCCGGCGTGCTGATCACCGAGGGCGCGCGCGGCGAGGGCGGCTACCTTACCAACTCCGAGGGCGAGCGCTTCATGGAGCGCTATGCCCCGTCCGCCAAGGATCTGGCGTCGCGCGACGTCGTGGCGCGGTCGATGGCGATGGAGATGCGCGAGGGCCGCGGCGTCGGCCCCAACGGCGATTACATCTATCTCCACCTCGATCATATCGATCCCAAGGTGTTGCACGAGCGGCTGCCCGGCATCACCGAGACCGGCAAGATTTTTGCCGGCGTCGACCTGACCCGCCAGCCGCTGCCCGTCACGCCGACCGTCCATTACAATATGGGCGGCATCCCCTGTAACTATCACGGCGAGGTCGTGACGCTGAAGGATGGCGATCCCGACGCCGTCGTCCCCGGTCTATTCGCGGTCGGCGAGGCGGCGTGCGTCTCGGTCCACGGCGCCAATCGCCTGGGCTCGAACTCGCTGATCGATCTGGTCGTGTTCGGCCGCGCGACCGGCTTCCGCATCGCCGAGCTGATCCAGCCGATGACCAAGCATGGCGCGGTGGTGACCGCAGCCGACGAGAAGGCGCTCGCCCGGCTCGATCATTATCGCAACGCATCCGGCAGCACCAAGACGGCCGAGATCCGCCTCGAGATGCAGCGCACGATGCAGAAGCACGCCGCGGTGTTCCGCGACTCGGCGCTGCTCGACGAGGGCAAGGCGAAGATCGATGCGGTGTTCGCGCGGCTTGCCGACGTCCAGGTCTCGGATCGCTCGCTGATCTGGAACACCGATCTGGTCGAGACGCTCGAGCTCGACAACATGCTGCCGCAGGCGGTGGTCACGATGCACGCGGCGTCGAACCGCAAGGAAAGCCGCGGCGCGCACATGCACGAGGATTTCCCTGAGCGGAACGACGCCGAGTGGATGAAGCACACGATCACCTGGTTCGATCCGGCAGGCGCGGGCGACGGGCTGGTCAAGATCGACTACCGGCCGGTGCACGACTACACGCTCACTGACGAGATCGACTACATCAAGCCGAAGAAGCGGGTGTATTGAGGAGGGCGTGATGGGCGTCTGGACGGTGCAGGCAGGTTATGATCCCGAAGCGAGCGTGTGGTACACGGTCGATGCGGACATGCCCGGCCTGCTCGCGGACGGCGAGACTCTTGAGGTGCTGGCGGCCAAGCTCGGCCCGATGCTGCTCGATCTGCTCGAGTTCAACGCCGACCAGATCGACGACAAGGCCAAGCTTCAGGCGCCGCATCGTTTCCACATTGTCGCGCATGCCGAGCGCGATTTCGATGTCGCGGCCTGAATGACGTGGTCGAGGGCTATACGGAGCGGGTTCGCGCCCTGTTGCTCGCCCATGGTTGTACCTATCTTCGCCCCGGCAAGGGCGATCATGAATTGTGGCTGTGCCCGGGATCGACCCGGCCGGTCGTCGTCGACGGCAAGATGATGTCCCGTCACACCGCTAACGGCGTGCTCAAGCAGGCCGGCATCAAGGATCGGATCAGGTAAATGGCCGAATTTGCGCTCCCCAAGAACTCGAAGATCAAGGCCAAGGGCCAGGTCTACAAGGCCGCGCCCGACGCCAAGACCAAGCGCAACTTCAAAATCTACCGCTACGATCCCGATAGCGGGCAGAACCCGCGCTACGATCGCTACGAGCTCGATCTCGACGAGACCGGCCCGATGGTGCTCGACGCGCTGATCAAGATCAAGAACGAGGTCGACCCGACTCTGACCTTCCGCCGCTCGTGTCGCGAGGGCATCTGCGGATCGTGCGCGATGAACATCGACGGCAAGAACGGCCTCGCCTGCACCACCGCGATCGAGGACTGCAAGGGCGAGGTCCAGATCACCCCGCTGCCGCATCAGGACGTGGTCAAGGATCTGGTCCCCGACCTCACCCATTTCTACGCGCAATATGCCTCGATCAAGCCGTGGCTGCAGACCGTCACGCCCGCGCCCGCCGGCAAGGAGCGGCTGCAGAGCCCCGAGGATCGCGAAAAGCTCGACGGCATGTACGAGTGCATCCTGTGCGCCTGCTGCTCGACCTCCTGCCCGAGCTATTGGTGGAACGCCGACAAGTTCCTGGGTCCGGCGATCCTGCTGCAGGCCTATCGCTGGCTTGCCGACTCGCGCGACGAGATGACCGGTGAGCGGCTCGATGAGCTCGAGGATCCGTTCCGCCTCTACCGCTGCCACACGATCATGAATTGCGCGAACGTCTGCCCCAAAGGGCTCAACCCCGCCAAGGCGATCGCCGAGATCAAGAAGCTGCAGGTCGAGCGCGCGGTCTGAGCGGGTGGGCGACGTGCCCCATCCGCTCGCGCCGGTGCGCGATGGGCCTGATGCGGACGGTTTCCATGGCTGGACCTTTCCGGGGGAGGGATTCAACGCCTATCTCGGGCGGATGCTTGCGCGCCAGGAGGGCGAGCAGATCGCGCGCGTCCGCATCGCGACGGGGCCGAGCCGCAGCAACGTCCAGAACATGGTGCATGGCGGCTTCCTTCTCGGCTTCCTCGACCAGGCGATCTTCGTCGGCCCGGTTTCGCTGGGGCGGCTGCCGTTCGCCGGCGCGGTGACGCTCGGCGTCTCGACCCAGTTCATCGGCGGCGGCAAGCTCGACGAACCGCTCGACTGCGTCGTCGAGATCGTCCGCGAGACCGGCCGGCTGATGTTTCTGCGCGGCCAGATGGAGCAGGGCGAGCATATCGTCCTCAGTTTCCAGGCGACGCTGAGCAAGCGCCCCAAGCCGGCCGCCTGACCCGATGGGTCGCGTGCTCGTTCGCTATGATGCCGCGGTCGCCGGCGGCGAACTGCGCGCCGACCCCGCGCAGCGCGCAGTGGCCGAACGGCTCGACCGCTGTGCGGCGGCGCTCGCCGAACGCCCGCGGAAGGGATCCGTCCTGTGGCGCGCGTTCGCTAAGCGGCCCGAGCCGGTACGCGGCGTCTATCTGTGGGGCGGCGTCGGGCGCGGCAAATCGATGCTGATGGACATGTTCTTCGGCTGCGTCGACGGCCCGCGTAAGCGCCGCGTTCACTTCCACGAATTCATGCTCGAGGTCCACGACCGGCTGCGCGTCGAGCGCTCGCGCGAGGTGCCCGATCCGGTGATGCCGGTCGCCGACGCACTCGCCGACGAGGTGCGGCTGCTCGCCTTCGACGAGATGATCGTCACCAACTCGGCCGATGCGATGATCCTCTCGCGGCTGTTCACGCGGATGCTGAGCCACGACGTGACGATCGTCGCGACCTCCAACCGCGCACCGAACCAGCTCTATCTGAACGGGCTCAATCGCGAGCATTTCCTGCCGTTCATCGCGCTGCTCGAGGGCAAGCTCGACGTCATCGCGCTCGACGGGCCGACCGACTATCGGTTGCAGCGGCTCGGTGGCTTTCCGACCTGGTACGTCCCCAACGGCAAGGCGGCGACCGACGCGCTCAGCCGCGCCTTCTTCCGCCTCACCGACTTTCCCGTCGAGGACCGCGAGCATGTCCCCTCCGAGGAGATCGCGGTGCCGGGCGGGCGGACGATGCATGTTCCCAAGAGCCTCAAGGGGGTCGCGGTCTTCTCGTTCAAGCGACTGTGCGGCGAGGCGCGGGGCGTGCCCGACTATCTGGCGATCGCGCGGCGCTATCACACCGTGATCCTGGTCGGCATCCCGCTGTTCAGCGCCGACAATCGCAACGAGGCGACGCGCTTCAAACTGCTGATCGACACGCTCTACGAGCATGGCGTCAAGCTGCTTGCCGCGGCGGACGCCGAGCCGGACAAACTCTACGCACGCGGCGACGACGCCTTCGAGTTCGAGCGCACCGCCTCGCGATTGATGGAGATGCGCTCGGCCGAATATCTCGCAAAGGGCCATGGCAGCGATTGACTGCGCTGTCGTCGCGGCCGCGTCGCTTGGATCATCCGCTGCGTGAGCAAGTGCGGCGAAAAAGTCGGAGAAAAGCCCCGCAAGCGGTTGCCCCGGCCGGCAGGCGGGTCTAAGCGGACCCGGCTTTTCCGGCTGGCCGCCGGTTCTCGCGCGGCCGCGCCCCATCGTTCGTACCCCGTGGAGGCTTAATTGGCACGCAAGAAGATCGCGCTCATCGGCGCCGGCAATATCGGCGGCACGCTCGCGCACCTCGCCGCTCTCAAGTCGCTCGGCGACATCGTGCTGTTCGACGTCGTCGAGGGCGTGCCCCAGGGCAAGGCGCTCGATCTCATGCAGTGCGCCCCGGTCGAGGGCTTCGACGCCAAGATCAGCGGCACCAATGATTATGCCGACATTGCGGGTGCTGACGTGATCATCGTCACCGCCGGCGTCGCCCGCAAGCCTGGCATGAGCCGCGACGATCTGCTCGGCATCAATCTGAAGGTGATGAAGGCGGTCGGCGAGGGCATCAAGGCCAACGCACCGGACGCCTTCGTGATCTGCATCACCAACCCGCTCGACGCGATGGTGTGGGCGCTGCGCGAGTTCTCGGGGCTGCCGCACCACAAGGTCGTCGGCATGGCCGGCGTGCTCGACTCGTCGCGGTTCAGCGCGTTCCTCGCCGAGGAATTCCAGGTCTCGATCAAGGACGTCACCAGCTTCGTGCTCGGCGGCCATGGCGACACGATGGTGCCGGTGATCGAATATTCGACCGTCTCGGGCATCCCCGTTCCCGATCTGATCAAGATGGGCCGCTCGACGCAGGAGAAGATCGACGCGATCATCAAGCGCACCCGCGGCGGCGGCGGCGAGATCGTCGCGCTGCTCAAGACCGGATCGGCTTTCTACGCCCCGGCGACCAGCGCGATCGCGATGGCGCAGGCCTATCTTGGCGACGAGAAGCGCGTGCTGCCGGCTGCGGTAAACCTGACCGGCCAATATGGTGTCGACAATCTCTATGTCGGCGTACCGGTGGTGATCGGCGCGGGCGGCGTCGAGCAGATCGTCGAGATCGCGCTCAGCGACGAGGCCAAGGCCAATCTCGCCGTGTCGGTCGACGCGGTCAAGGAACTGCTGGTGGCGTGCAAGGCGATCGACGGGTCGCTCAACTAATCCACCTTACCCAATACTCCCCGGCGTGCACGCCGGTCCGATCAGCAAGGAAGCAAGCCGCCGATGTCGATCCTCGTCAATGCGAACACCAAGGTCATCACGCAGGGGATGACCGGCAAGACCGGTACCTTCCACACCAGGGCGGCGCTCGACTACGGCACCAAGATGGTCGGCGGCGTCACTCCCGGTAAGGGCGGGACGATGCACGAGGAGCTGGGCCTGCCCAATTTCGACACCGTCGCCGAGGCGATCTCCAAGACCGGCGCCAACGCCTCGGTGATCTACGTTCCGCCGCCCTTCGCCGCCGACTCGATCCTCGAGGCGATCGACGCGCAGGTGCCGC
>NZ_CALMAW010000121.1 GCF_937859915.1 uncultured Sphingomonas sp.
GCGGCGTGGGGGGTGGTGGCGGCGCGTCGCGCCCGGACGACTATCGCGGCGACCGCGGCCAATCACCCGGCGACCTCGACCGCCAGCCGATCGGCCCCTACGGCCAGGGCGAAGGCCCGGGTCTGCGCGACGGCGCGTTCGGAGCGGACGCGCTGCGTGGCCAGGATCGCCTGCCGAACGAGGGATTCGCCGCCCCGGCGCAAACGCCGGTGACACAGCTCCCGGCGCCGACGCAGAACATCCCGTCGCCTGCCGATGCGGCGACCGGCGCGCATAGTGTCTCGCCGCCACATGCCGAACCACGCGTCGCCGACCGTCCGGAGGCGGCGACCGCCCCGCTTTCGCCTACGCCCACCCCGCAGCCGCTGCGCGAAGCCCGGCGCGCCACGCCCCAGATTGCGCACGCCGTGCCGATGACCTCGCCCGACCGCGCCCTTTTTGGGCTTGCCCCAGCGCCATTCGTCGAGGGCGATTTCGTCGCGGCGCTGCGGCTGCCCGACGGCCGCTGGGCAGTCGTCCAGCCGGTCGCCGAAGCCTTCCCCAATGCCTGGCAGCGCCGCGTGATGCTGTGGTTCGCGATCGCCTTCGCGCTGGTCGCGCCCGTCGGCTGGATCTTCGCGCGCCACATCGTGCGTCCGCTGGCGCGCTTCACCGAAGCAGCCGAGCAACTCGGGCGCGATCCGTCCGCCGCGCTGGTCGCGCTGGAGGGCCCCGCCGAGATCGGCCGCGCCGCGCGCGCGTTCAACGTCATGCAGAGCCGGCTGCGCAGCTTCGTCGACGACCGCACGGCGATGGTCGGCGCGATCAGCCACGATCTGCGCACCCCGCTGACCCGGCTGCGCTTCCGTATCGAGGAGGTCGAGGACGACGGCATCCGCGAGGGCATGAACATGGAGGTCGCCGAGATGGAGGCGATGATCACCTCGGTGCTGTCGTTCATCCGCGACGCCTCGACTCCGAACGTCCGCGAGCGTCTCGATCTCGGCATGCTGATGGAGGATGTCGCGCAGGACGCTGCACTGATCGGCGGCGACGTCACCGTAGAGCTCAACGCGCCCACGCCGGTCGAGGTCGACGTGCTCGGGATGCGACGGCTGCTCGCCAACCTCGTCGAGAATGCGGTCAAATATGGCGAGCGGGCGCGGATCCGGCTCGGCATCGACGACAATGCCGCGGTCGCCGAGATCATCGACGACGGCCCCGGCGTTCCCGAGGACGAGCTCGAGCGTGCGTTCGAGCCCTTCTACCGCGCCTCCAACGCGACCAGTTCGGGCAAGAGCGGCACGGGCCTCGGGCTTGCCGTCTGCCGCTCGATCGCGCGCGCGCATGGCGGCGATGTCCGGCTTCTGCGCTCGCCCGAGGGCTTTTCCGCCGAACTGCGCCTGCCGTTGGCGCACGAGACCGGGCGCATCGCAGCCTGAGCCGCCGACCCGCGTCGGGCGATGCAACATGATGACATCCGCTCGCAGCATCGCGCGGCGATTGAGCCTCCGCATGATGGAGGCGAAGATGGCCAAGCGACCTGTCGGGCGCGCGAAATGCGCCCTGGGCAAGCACACCCCCAAATCCCCGGGCGCCACCGCCGAACAGGCGATCCGCCGCGACGTCTGCCGCTATTGCAATCAGCCGATCCTGCGCACGCAGGCGACGCGGATCTGGTTCGTGTCCTCGCAGCTGGCGTAGCGATGGCGGCGGAGAGCGCCAGAAACGTTGACCCCGGCTCTCCTGCAATGCAGCATCGCGGCATGGCCAGCTCCCCCCCGATCGCGCAAAATCCCGACGTCCGCTTCCTCGGGCGCCTGCTCGGCGACGTGATCCGCGCCTATGGCGGTGACGTGCTGTTCCGGCGGATCGAATATATCCGCTCGGTGTCCGTCGATCGCGCGCGCGGGATCGCGGGATCGGACGAGATCGACACCGGGCTCGACTCGCTCGGGCTCGACGACACGCTCGCCTTCGTCCGCGGCTTCATGCTGTTCTCGATGCTCGCCAACCTTGCCGAGGACCGGCAGGGTGTCGCCGCCGAGCCCGATGCCGACGTCGCCCATGCGCTCGCCCGGCTGCAGGACCAGGGCATTGACCGCGGCGCGATGCTCAAACTGCTCGACACGGCGTTGATCGTCCCCGTGCTCACCGCGCATCCGACCGAGGTGCGGCGCAAGAGCATGATCGACCATCGCAACCGCATCGCCGAGCTGATGCTGCTGCGCGACACCGGCGCGCAGGAGACGGTCGATGGCGACCTGATCGACGAGGCGATCGTCCGCCAGATCGCCCTGCTCTGGCAGACCCGCGCGCTGCGCCGTGAGCGGCTCTATGTCGCCGACGAGATCGACACCGCGCTCGCCTATCTGCGCGACGTGCTGCTGCCGGCGCTGCCCGCGCTCTACGCGCGCTGGGATCGCGCGCTCGGCGCGCGCGTGCCGAGCTTCCTGCGCCTCGGCAACTGGATCGGCGGCGATCGCGACGGCAATCCCAACGTCCAGGCGGACCAGCTGCGACTGGTGCTGTCGCGCTCGGCCGAAGCGGTGATCGGCTCCTATCTCGACGCGATCCACGAGCTCGGCGCCGAACTGTCGATCTCGACCGAGCATACGCCCGCCGGCGAAGCCCTGACCACACTCGCCGAGTCGGCGCACGATACCGGTCGTGCGCGCGGCGACGAACCCTATCGGCGCGCGCTCACCGGCATCTATGCGCGGCTCGCCGCCACCTTTGAGGCGGTGGTCGGGCACGCCCCGCCCCGCCCCGCCCTGGTCAGGGCGGCAGCCTATGCCAGTCCCGCCGCGCTGCGCCACGATCTCGCGACGCTCGCGCGAGCGCTGCGCGAACAGGGTGGCGGCGCGCTCAACAGCGGTGGCGCGCTGAGCCGGCTGGTTCGCGCGGTGGACACCTTCGGCTTTCATCTGGCGGCGCTCGATCTCCGCCAGAATGCCGACGTCCACGAACGCGTCGTCGCCGAACTGCTCGCAGTGGCCGGCGTCGAGGCCGACTATCTGGCGCTCGACGAGCAAGCCCGCGTTGCCGTGCTGCGCGGCGAACTCGCGCATGCGCGGCCGCTGTCGAGCGCGTGGAACGCCTATTCGGACGAGACGCGCGGCGAGCTTGCGATCCTGCATGCCGCCGCCGACGCCCATGCGCGCTGCGGACCCGCCTGCATCGGCATCTACAATATCTCCAAGGCCGAGAGCGTGTCGGACATGCTCGAGGTCCACACCTTGCTCAAGGAGGTCGGCCTCTACCGGCCGCCGCACGGTGAGGACGCCGTCCCCCACGCCGCGATCATGGCGGTCCCGCTGTTCGAGACGATCGGCGACCTCGAGAATGCGCCCAGGGTGATGACCGACTGGTTCGCGCTGCCGGAGATCGCGGCGCTCACGCGGGCGCGCGGGCATCAGGAGGTGATGGTCGGCTATTCGGACTCCAACAAGGACGGCGGCTATCTCACCTCGGTCTGGTCGCTGCACCAGGCCGCGCGCGCGCTCGAGCCGGTGTTCGCTGACGCCGGCGTGACGATGCAGCTGTTCCACGGCCGCGGGGGCGCCGTCGGGCGCGGCGGCGGCTCGTCCTTCGCGGCGATCCGCGCGCAGCCGCCGGGCACCGTCGCGGGCCGCATCCGGATCACGGAACAGGGCGAGGTGATCGCCGCCAAATATGGCACGCGTGATTCGGCGATGGTCAATCTCGAGGCGATGGCGTCGGCGACGCTGCTCGCGAGCCTCGAAGCGCCCAGCCTGTCCGACACGGACTATGCCCGTTTCGCCGAGACGATGGCAGGCATCTCGCAGACCGCCTTCGCCGCCTATCGCGATCTCGTCTATGGCGACGACGCGTTCCGCACCTTCTTCCGCCAGATCACCCCGCTGCCCGAGATCGCCGGCCTCAAGATCGGCTCGCGACCCGCCAGCCGGACCAAATCGGACCGGATCGAGGATCTGCGCGCCATCCCCTGGGTGTTCAGCTGGGCACAGGCGCGGATCATGCTGCCCGGCTGGTACGGGGTCGGCCAGGGGCTGGCGGGCGTCAAGGACATGGGACTGCTGCGCGAGATGCTCGAAGGCTGGCCCTTCCTCGCCGCGACGCTCGCCAACATGGAGATGGTGCTCGCCAAATCCGACATGGCCATCGCCGCGCATTATCTGCCGCTGGTCGAGGACAAGGCGATGGCGCAGGCGACCTTCGCGCGCATCCGCGACGGCTGGCAGAAGTCGCACGATTGCCTGCTGTCGGTGACGCGCCAGACACGGCTGCTGGAAAAACATTCCGGGCTCGACGCCTCGATCCGCCTGCGACTGCCCTATATCGAGCCGCTCAATCTGCTCCAGGTCGAGCTGCTCAAACGCCACCGCGCCGGCGAGGAGGATCCCCGCATCCGCGAGGGGATCGAACTGTCGATCAACGCGATCGCCACCGCCCTGCGCAACAGCGGCTGAGCCGATCGGCTTGATCGATCGGGTCGTTTCGGCTACGGCCCGCCTCGTTCTTGGGGAGTAGCCACCCGCTTCGCAGCGGGGCCTTCGTCAACATGCTCGGTGCCTCGCGCACCGTGGCGGAGGCAGCGGACCGGCGGTCCGCCCGGCAAGACCAACGACGCCACCCTCCCCGCGGCCGGGAGGCGATGCGTCGTGGTCTGCCGCCTGGCCCCGGGAAATCCATCCACATGACCGGTCTCTTGACGCTTGCCGGGCTCGGGCTGAGCCTGTCGGTCGATGCCTTCGCGGCCGCCGTCTGCAAGGGTGCCGACGGCGAGCGGCGCGATGTCGGCAAAGCGCTGCGGATCGGCCTGGTGTTCGGCCTCGCCGAGGCGATCAGCCCGGCGATCGGCTGGCTGATCGGCAAGGCGGCAGCGGCGTGGATCCAGCCGGTCGGCGTATGGATCGCATTCGGGCTGCTCATCGTCGTTGGCGCACACATGCTGTGGGAAGCGTGGCGCGGATCGCGGGGTACGCTGCCCTCCGTCGAAACCGACGAGGCGGCGCGAAAGCACGCGGGTGCGCTGCGGCTGATGCTCACCGCGGTCGCGACCAGCATCGACGCGATGGCGGTCGGGATCAGCCTCGCGGTGCTCGACATCGGCATCGTCTCGGCCTGCATCGTGATCGGGCTGGTGACGACGGTCATCGCCACGATCGGCGTGCTGGTCGGCCGCAAGGCGGGCGAACGGCTCGGACCGCTGGCCGAAGTGCTCGGCGGCCTCGCGCTGATCGGGATCGCCGCCGCGATCCTCGCGCAGTATTTGATGGGCTAGGCACAGCGCCGCTCCTCACGACGTCGTTCCGGACCTATTCCGGCATCCCGGCGACGGGGTTAGCGGCGCTGGAGCCAGACCCGGTCCCGCATGACCAAAAGAACATCAGGCCGCCAGCGCGGGCAGGTCGACCGTTACCGCCAAGCCGCCGCCGGGCCGGTTCTCGGCGCTGATCGTGCCGCCATGCGCCTGCGCGATCGCGCGCGCGATCGCGAGGCCGAGCCCGAGTCCGCCGGTCGAGCGGCTGCGCGAGGGCTCCTGCCGCTCAAACGGCTCGAACATGCGATCGAGCGCGCTGTCGGGGATGCCGGGTCCGCGATCGGCGACCGTGACTCGCGCGCGATCGAGATCGTGACGGACGAGCAATTCGGCGGCGCCGGCATATTTGACTGCATTATCGATCAGATTCTGGATCAGCCGCTCGAGCGCCGAGCGATCGCCGCTGACCATCGCGCGCTCGATCTCGGCGATCGCGACCACCGAGCCGGTGTCGCTTGCCGCCCCGGCGAGCCGCCGCGCGATCGCGGCGAGATCGACCGGGCGGTGCTCGCCGGTGCCAGCGTCTCCGCGCAAAAATCCGATCGTCGCGGCGACCATCTGCCGCATCTGCTCGATATCCGCCTGCACGGGGCCACGGATCTTCTCGGGCGCGGCTTCGATGCGGAAGGCGATGCGCGCCAGCGGCGTGCGCAAGTCGTGCGCGATCGCGCCGATCATCGCGGTGCGCTCGCGCATGTTGGCGCGCAGCCGCTCGTGCATCGCATTGAGCGCCATCGCGGTGAGTTGCAGTTCGGCGGGACCTTCGGTCGGCACCGGCGGCGCGTCGCTATCGTGGCCGAGCCGCTCGACCGCATCGGCGAAGCGCCGGATCGGCCGCGTCAGCCGCCGGGCGAACCCCCAGGCGAAGGGCAGCATCGCCAGCGCCGATAGACCGAACCACAGCGATGTCCGCTTCTGCCAGGCGGTGATCCGCGGCGGCCGCGGCGTGCGCAGCTCGAGCCATCCCCCCGCCGGATCGCGCGCCGCGGCAACGAGCGTGTTGAAGAAATAGGGCTGACCATGGCGGAACGGCACCGCGCCGCCCTCTTCATGCCGCGCGAACGGGAAGGATTCGGACTGGTCGGCATAAAAGAACAACCGCACGTCGGCGATCGGCTTGCCCAGTTGCGCCGCCAGCCGCTGGGTAATCGCCGGGTTGGCGATCATGCCGTCCTCGGCGAGCGGCGCGGCATCGACGTGATGGACCGCCAGCTTGGGCGTCGCGCGCGGATCGAGCGCGAGCCGCTCGGCAACCTCGGTCATGGTGACGAAATCGGGGCGCGGCGCCGGCAGATAAACGATCAGCACCACCGACACGATCTGCGCCACCGCCAGTCCGCCGAGCAGCAGGATCAGCGTCTGCCAAAAGATCGGCAGCGACCGGAATCGCATCGCGGGGTCAGCCGTCCTCAGGCCGCAGCGCGAGCATATAGCCCTCGTTGCGGATGGTGCGGATCGGATCGCCCGGCCCGAGCTTCTTGCGCAACCGGCTGATCGTGACGTCGATCGCGCGATCGAAGACGTCGGCGTCGGAGCCCTTGGCGATCTCGATCAGCGTGTCGCGCGACAATACGCGCTGCGGTCGGTCTAGGAATGCGGTGAGCACGCGAAACTCGGCGTCGGTGAGCGGCGCGGCGGCATAGCCCGCCCGATCGAGGCTGCGCTCGACCAGATCGAGCGACCATTCGCCAAAGCGGCGGCGCGGCGTAGTACCGGTCGCGCTCGCGGCCGGTCCCGATGCGGGGTCGTCGCCGCGCGCGGTGCGGCGCAGCAGCGCCCGCACGCGGGCGAGCAGTTCGCGGGGGTTGCAGGGCTTGGCGATATAGTCGTCCGCCCCGACTTCGAGCCCGACGATGCGGTCGATATCCTCACCCATCGCAGACAGCATGATCACCGGCGTACGATCGCGACCGCGCATGCGGCGCAACACCGATAGACCGTCCTCGCCCGGCATCATCAGATCGAGGATCACACAATCGAATTTGCCGCGCCCGAGCGCCGCGTCCATGCCTTCGGCGTCGGCCGCGGTCTCGACCTCGAGATGATGGTCGCGCAGGAAGCCGGCGATCAGGTCGCGCAGGTCGGCGTCGTCGTCGACGACCAGCAGGCGGGGCGGGGTGAGTTCGTTCATCGCCTCTTCTTATCGGCCACGGCGCGGCATGCGTCGACATCCTTCTGCGCCGGAGATGTCGCCAATGTGTCATAGGTGAGATACCCGCGTCCCGCGCTATCGAGCGCGGGGAAGCGATTGGCGGCGACCTGCGCCAGTTCGGCCCGCGAAACCCCGCGATTGAGGTCGAGATCGGCCGCGACGACGGGCTCGGGAATGTTGAGCGAGGCGTAGCGCCCAGCCCCATAAGGCGCGACATAGTCCGAGCGCTGCTTGGCCGCCTGCTTGGCGTCGTGCTTCTGCCGGCGGTCGCGCGGGCGGGGATCCTGGTCGGGCTGGTAGAGCTTGATCTCGGGCGCGACCTTGTTTTCGTAATCCGCCATCTCCTGCGGATCGATCTCGCCCGATCGGTCGCGGTCGAGCGTGGTGAAGAAGCGGTCGGCGTCGGCCTGCAACTCGGCGAGCGTCAGCCGGCCGTCATGGTCGGTATCGGCTTGCGCGAACCACGCCGCCATCGGATCGCTGCGCCCGTCGGTGCGGAACGGCTCGCCCATCGGCGCGATATAGACGCGCGCGAAGCGCGGGCCGCAGCCGACGGTCGCGTTGACGACGATATCGGGCGGCACGGGCGTCGCGGGCGCCGCCGCCTGGAGCAGGGCAAGCGCGAGCGAAAAGATCATTCGTAGCGCAGCGCGTCGATTGGGTTGAGCGCCGCGGCCCTGCGCGCCGGAAAATAGCCGAACACAACGCCGATCAGCCCCGAGAAGAGGAATGCCATCAAATTGGTCCAGGGATCGAACACGAACGGCACGTTGAGCGCCGCGGTCAGCCCGAGCGAGGCGATCAGCGCGAGCACCAGCCCGATCAGGCCGCCGAGACACGACAGCACCACCGCCTCGACGAGGAATTGCAGCATCACCTCGCGCGCGACCGCACCGATCGCCAGCCTTATCCCGATCTCGCGCGTGCGCTCGGTCACCGAGACGAGCATGATGTTCATGATCCCGATCCCGCCGACGAGCAGCGAGATCGCCGCCACCGCACCGACGATCCCGGTCAGGATGTTGGTGATGCCCGAGAGCGTATCGGCGATCTGGCGGCTGTCGAAGATGGTGAAGTCGTCGAGCTTGCCGCCCGTGATGTTGCGCCGCTCGCGCAGCAGCTTGGCGATCGATTCCTGCACGTCGGCGCTGTCATAGGCGGGATCGGCCGAGACGATGATCGCGCGGATGTCGCGATTTCCGGTGAAGCGGCGCTGCACCGCCTTGATCGGCATCAGCACGGTGTCGTCATTGTCCTGCCCGAAGCCGCCCGCGCCGCGCGTCGCCAGCGTGCCGATCACGGTGCAGGAGACGTTGCCGAGGCGCAGCGTCGAGCCCACCGGCGCCTCGTTCGGATAGAGATTCTGCTTCACCGTGCTGCCCATCAGGCAGACCGACTTGCCCGCCTGCTCCTCGGCATCGGTGAAGCGGCGGCCGTCCTCGATCTTCCAGTCCTGCGCGTCGAGATAGGCGTCGGTGGTGCCGTTGACCGTGGTCGCCCAATTGGCGGCGTTGTGGACGGCGGTGGCGGACGATTGCGCCTGCGGAGCGACCGCGGTGACGCCGGCGACCTGGCCGCGGATCGCGTCGAGATCCTCAAACTTGAACGGCGGCGGCGTCTGCCCCCCGCCGCCGCGGCCATTGGCCTGGCCGGGCAGGACGGTGAGGATGTTCGCGCCGAGGCTGGAGATCTGCTGACGCGTCGATTCGGTGGCGCCTTTGCCCAGCGTCACGATCGTCACCACCGCGAACACGCCGATGACGATGCCGAGCACGGTCAGGATAGAACGCAGCAGGTGGCGGCGGATGGCGCGCAGCGCGAGCAGCACGGTGGTGCCGACGAGACGTGCGGTCGAGGCGCGGCCGGGGGGTGGGGGGGCGGCGGCGTCGGTCATTCGCCGCGCTCCCCAAATACGTTCGTCCTGAGCGACGTCGAAGGACCGGCTTCAAACGCCCAACGCCCGTTCGGCCTGAGCGCAGTCGAAGGCCATGCGCTTACGGTGGCTGCACTTCGACTGCGCTCAGTGCGAACGGAGTTGAGACGCGCAATCCGTCCTTCGACTTCGCTCAGGACGAACGGAGAGGGGGTCGTCATGCCGCCAACGCCCCCGTCGTCACCCGCTCGACCAGCCCATCCCTGAAATGCACGACGGTCCGCGCGAACGCCGCCATCTCGGCCTCGTGGGTGACCATCAGCACGGTGATCCCGCGGTCGCGGTTGAGGCGGGTGAGCAGCTCCATGATCTCGAGCGAGCGTTCGCTGTCGAGATTGCCGGTCGGCTCGTCGGCGAGCAGCACGTCGGGGTGGGTGACGATCGCGCGGGCGATCGCGACACGCTGCTGCTGCCCGCCCGACAGTTCGGACGGCGTATGGCTCGCCCAGTCGACCAGCCCGACCTGGTCGAGCGCGGCGAGCGCCGCCGTCCTGCGCGCCCGCTTGTCGTCGCCGCGGTAGAGCAAGGGCAGCTCGACATTCTCGAGCGCGGTGGTGCGGCTGAGCAGGTTGAAGCCCTGGAAGACGAAGCCGAGATAGCGTCGGCGGAGCAGCGCGCGCTGGTCGCGGCCGAGGCTCTCGATATGGTGGCCGCGGAACAGGAAGCTGCCCGTGGTGGGCACGTCGAGGCACCCCAGGATGTTCATCGTCGTCGACTTGCCCGAACCCGACGGGCCCATCACCGCCATGAAGTCGCCCGCCATGATGTCGAGATCGACGCCCTTGAGCGCCTGGAACGCGGCCTCGCCGCTGCCGAAGCGCTTGGTGACGCCGATCAGCCGGATCAGAGGATCAGGCGCGGAGCTGGGCAAGGCTTGGCTCATTTGCCCTTTTGCGCGAGCTTGCCGGTCGCGACCTGCATGCCGGGCTTGAGCTCGCTGCTGGTCACGCTGGTCAGCGTGCCATTGGTGTCGCCGACGCTGACCTTGACCGGACGGGGATCGCCCTTGCCCTCGATCACATAGACGGTCTGCAGGCTGCCGCGGCCGATCGTCGTCATCTTGTCCTGCCCGGCGACGCCGAACCCGCCCTTGCCCGACTTGGGCGGCCCGAAGAGGCCGCCGCTTGCGGGCTTGATCACGCCGTCGGGCACGAAGCGCAGCGCCGCATTGGGGATCAGCATCGTGTTGCGGCGGACCGCGGTCAGGATGCTCGCGGTCGCGGTCATGCCCGGGCGCAGCACCGTGTCCGGGTTCGCGACCGACAGCGAGGCGGTGTAGGCGACGACGGTGCTCGACGAATTGGTCGTCGTGCCCGCGCTGTTGACCGTCGGCGTCGCGTTCGCGCCGAGATCGATCCGCACCACCTGCCCCGTAAAGCTGCGATTGGGAAAGGCATCGACCGAGAACGTCGCACGGTCGCCGACCGCGACGCCGCCGACATCGGCCTCGTCGACCTTCACGTCGAGCTTCATCTGCGTCAGATCCTCGGCGATCGTGAACAGCGTCGCGACGTTGAACGAGGCGGCGACGGTCTGTCCGGGCTCGATCTGGCGCGACAGCACGACGCCGTCGACGGGCGAATAGATCGTCGCCTTGAAGAGGTTGGTCTGGTTGGTCGAGACCGCCGCCTTCATCTCGGCGACATTGGCTTCCGCCGACTTGAGGTTGGCGACCGCGCGCGCGGCGTCGCCGCGGGCGGTGTCGAGCTCTGTCGCCGACGGAACCTTGCCGCCCGAGAGCCGCGCGACCTCCTGATAGCGGCGCAGCGTCGCGCCGGACTGGTCGACGGTCGCCTGGTTCTGCAGCACTGCGGCTTGCGCGGCGAGCAGCTGCGCCTGGCTCTGGACGAGCGCATCCTTGAAGCGCGACGTGTCGAGCCGCGCGATCGGCTGGCCCTTCGTCACATGGTCGTTGTTCTGGACGAACACGTCGGTGACGATGCCGGATTCCTCCGAGCCGACATTGACCTGCTTGGTCGGTGTGAGATTGCCCGTCGCCGATACCGACACCGCAAGATCGCCCTGCTTCACCTCGGCGGTGGCATAATGCGGACGCTCCTGCGCGCCGGTGACGCACCGCACGACAAGCAGCAGCACCAGCACGACCGCGACGACGATCGCGACGCGGCGTGCGATCCGCCTGCCGCCATGCTGGCTCTCGACGCCGAGAAAGCTGTCGAGATCGGAGTCGGGAGCCGGGCTCGGCTGGTCCACGTCAGGGCCTTTCGGTCGGGATGGGGGACGGCGTCGCGGCGATGTCGGGCATCTCGATCGCCGCCGGGCCGCCGGGCAGCGCGCTCGCCGGCATCGGCGCGGCCTGCCAGCCACCGCCGAGCGCCTTGTAGAGCTGGATCAGCCCGGTGGCGCGATCGGCGCGCGCCTGGGCGAGACTGTCCTGGCTCGACAGCAGGGTGCGCTGCGTGTCGAGCAGCGACTGGAAGTCGATCAGCCCGGCGCGATATTGGCTCTGCGCGAACAGCAGCGCGTCGCGCGAATCGCTCGTTGCCGCAGTCAGCGTCACCACCTGCCGGCGGCTGTTGGCGAGCGCGACCAGCGCATTCTCGACGTCGGACAGCGCGGTCAGCACCGCGGATTGATATTGCGCGAGCGCGAGATCGGCGCCGCCCCGCGCGTCCTCGATCTGCGAGCGGATCTTGCCGCCGTCGAAGATCGGCGCGGTGACCGCGGCGAGCAGCGTGCCCGTCGCGAAGCGGCTGATGTCGCCCACCGACGTCCCGTTGCCGGCCAGCGTGCCGGTCAGCTGGAGGGCCGGATAGAGCTGCGCCTTGGCGACGCCGATCCGCGCGGTCGCGGCCGCCAGCGTGCGCTCGGCGGCGCGGACGTCGGGGC
>NZ_CALMAW010000122.1 GCF_937859915.1 uncultured Sphingomonas sp.
CGGCTTCGTCGCGGTCGACGACAAGGCGGGGACGCGGCTCTCGGTGCGGCAGGCGATCCTGATCCTGCTGCTCGCCTGGTGCGGCTACACCACGTTCAACGCCGACTTCCCGCTGCCGGCGCTCGAAAAATGGGGCTGGGTGTGGAAGGCGCTGGTGTTCGCGATCTTCCTGCCGTTCACGCTGCGCACCCGGCTGCGGCTCGAAGGGCTGCTGCTGTTCATGGTGCTGTCCGCCTCGTCGATCATCGTCGTCGGCGGGATCAAGACGATGCTGGGGGGCGGTGGCTACGGCACGCTGAACCTGGGGCTGACGGACAATTCGGGGCTTTATGAGGGCTCGACGATCTCCACCGTCGCGGTCGCGATCATTCCGACGATCCTGTTCCTCGCCAAATATGGCACGATCTTTCCGCGCAGCTGGATGGTGCGGCTGTTCAGCCTGGCGCTGGTCTTCTCCTGCCTGCTGATCCCGATCGGAACCGCGACGCGCACCGGCCTCATCTGCATCGCGCTGGTCGCGGTGATGGGTCTGCGCGATTCGAAGCACCGGCTGCTCTATATCGGCGGCATGGCCATCGCGCTGCTGTGCGCCGTTCCGCTGCTGCCTGCCGCCTATACGCAGCGGATGAACACGATCCAGGGCTATCAGGCCGACGAATCCGCCTCGACGCGGATCGCTGTGTGGGGCTGGACGTGGAACTATGTCCAGGATCATCCCGCCGGCGGCGGCTTCGCGGCCTATCTCCAGAACCACATCACCTTGCACCTCAAGGACAATCATGGCGAGGCGCTGGGCGCCAATTCGGTCGAATATGACAAAGCGCGGGCCTATCACTCCTCCTATTTCGAGATGCTCGGCGAACAGGGCTTCTTCGGCCTGGGGCTGTGGGTGCTGCTCCATGTCGCCAGCCTGGTCCGGCTCGAGCTGCTGCGCCGCCGCTTCCGCAGCGCGACGGGTGCCGACGAACGGTGGATCGCGCCGCTCGCCACCGCGCTGCAGAGCGGCCATCTCGTCTATCTGGTCGGCTCGCTGTTCATCGCGATCGCCTTCCAGCCGTTCGTCTACATGCTGATCGCCGCGGAGATCGGCCTCGATTCCTACGTCCGCCGCACCCGCCCCGAACGGCCGCGCATCGCGATGGGCGCGGCGGCAGGGGCCGCACCGACGATCGCGATGCCCGCATGACGCGGCGCGAGCTCCGGCCGCTGACCTCGGTGCGCGGCCTGTTCGCCTGGGCGGTGGTGCTCTACCATATCCGCCTCGCCTGCCGCGGCTGGTTGCCGGCAGGCGTCATCGCGGTGCTCGCCAAGGGCTATCTCGCGGTCGACATCTTCTTCCTGCTGTCCGGCTTCGTGATCTGGCTCAACTATGGCGCGCGGCTGCGCGGCCGCGGGGCGACCGCCGATTTCCTCGTGCGCCGGCTTGCGCGGATCTGGCCGCTGCACGCGGTGATGCTGGCATTCGGGACGGCGCTGGCGCTGCTGCTGCTCGCGACCGGCCGGCAGGCGGACCGCTTTCCGTTCGCGCAGCTGCCGCTGCACGTCGCGATGATTCAGGATTGGGGCTGGTCCGATGCGCTGCTGTGGAACGACCCCGCCTGGTCGATCAGCGCCGAATGGGCCGCCTATCTGCTCACCCCGCTGGCGGTGCTTGCGCTGCCGACGCGACGGGTGCCAACTTCGCTGCTGATCGCCGCGGCATCGCTGCCTTTGCTCGGCCTCTATGCGCTGATGACGCTCGCGCAGGGCGGTCTCGGGTCCTCGATCTCGCAATTCGGTCTGTGGCGCTGCCTGGCGGAGTTCAGCTGCGGCGCGATGCTGTCGACGCTATGGGCGCGCTGGCGGGGTGCCGCCCGGGCCGAGATGGGGTGCTGGGTCGTCGGCCTGCTGACGCTCGCCGCATGGAGCATGGGCGCGCCCGAAGCGCTGGCGCTGCCCTTCGCCTTTGCCGCGCTGCTGCTCGCGCTTGCGCTCGGCGCCGAGCGCCCGCGCCACGTGCTCGCCGGACGCGCTATCCATTGGCTCGGCGAGATCAGTTATGCGACCTACCTGTCGCATTTCCTGCTGTTTTTCGCGTTCAAGCTGGTCCTGGTCCGCGACGCCGCCAACGTGCCGCCGGCCTTGATCGCGGCCTATCTGGGGCTGGTGCTGATCATGTCGGCCGGACTGTACCGTTTCGTCGAGCGGCCGGCGCAGCGGGCGATCCTGCGAACCTGGGCCCGCCGCCGGGGACATCGAGGTCACCCGACAGTCTCGCGCGAGGCGCTCGGCTGAACGAGGACTGCCGGCGCCTACTCGTCGTCTCGGACCTGATCCGCGCTCATAGACGCGGCGCCAATCGTCGGGCGCCGCCCCATCAGGTCCCACGCTCGTGGAAACGGCGGACGAGCCGGCTCAATCGCGCTCGATCGACTTGATCAGCGCCTCGGTGAAGGCGGGGATGTCATCAGGCTTGCGGCTGGTGATCAGCCGACCGTCGACATGGACCTGCTCGTCGACGACGGTCGCGCCGGCATTCTTCAGATCGGTGCGGACCGAGGGCCAGCTGGTCAGCGTGCGCCCGTCGATCACGTCGGCCTCGGCAAGCAGCCACGGCCCGTGGCAGATCGCCGCCACCGTCTTGTCGGCGGCGAAGAAGTCGCGGACGATGCGCAGCGCTTCGGCCTCGAGCCGCATCTTGTCGGGATTGGTAGTGCCGCCCGGGATCAGCAGCGCGTCGTAATCGGCGGCATTCACCTCGCTCAGCACCAGATCCGGTGTGATCGTCGCCGCCTTCTCGGTGTCGTGCTCCATTCCCTGGATCGGATCGGTCTTGATCGAGGCCAGCGTCACCTCGGCGCCGAGATCGAGCAGGCTGGCGCGCGGCGAGAACAGTTCGGATTGCTCGAAGCCGTCGGTGGCCAGGATGAGCACCTTGGACTTGTCGATCATGGGCATGGCGGGTCTCCTGCTGGGCCGTGATGGTCGGCGATCAAACGGATGGCGGCCAGACCGCGTTCCGTGCGCACCGGAACGATAGCGCGCCCGATCGCGTTGGCCCGGCAGCTGAACGAGAAGCGGCGAGGAGCGATGACGAATCCCAGCCTGGTCTATGTCGACAACGACCTGCCCGGCCTCACCCGCCGCAAGGCCGGGCGCGGTTGGGCCTATTTCGACGCGCATGGCACGCGCGTCACCGACCGCGACGAGATCGACCGGCTCAACGCGATCGGCATGCCGCCCGCCTACAAGGATTGCTGGTTCTGCCCGAGCGCCGACGGCCACATCCAGGCGATCGGCTATGACGACAAGGGCCGGAAGCAATATCGCTACCATCTCGACTTCCGTGCCGCCCAGGACGCGGCGAAATACGAGCATTGCGTCGATTTCGGTCATGCGCTGCCGCTCGTCCGTCGCCAGGTCGACAGCGACCTCGCGGTGCGCGGCGTCGACAAGCGCACCGCGGTCGCCGCGGTCGTGCGGTTGCTCGACCTGGGCCATGTCCGCGTCGGCAACGACGCCTATCAGCGGGACAATGGCAGTTTCGGCGCGACCACGCTGCGCAACCGTCACGCCAAGGTGACCGGGGGCAAGCTCAAGCTCTGCTATCTCGGCAAATCGGGCAAGACGCAGACGCTGACGATCGAGGACCGCCGGCTCTCCGCGGTGGTCAAGCGCGTGCAGGACCTGCCCGGCCAGCGACTGTTCCAATATCTCGACGACGCGGGCGAGCGGCACAATGTCACCTCAGGCGACGTCAACGACTATCTGCGCGAGGCCTCGGGCGGACCGTTTACCGCCAAGCATTTCCGCACCTGGGGGGCGAGCGTGATCGCCTACCGCACGATCGTCGAGGCGGGCGCCGAAGGCATCGGCCTGAAGGCGGTGCTGGCGCCGGTCGCCGAGGCGCTGGGCAACACCCCCGCGATCAGCCGCAAAAGCTATGTCCACCCGGCATTGATCGAACTCGCCAAGGCCGGCGGACTCGAGGACGAGGCACCGGTACGGTTGCCGCGCGCGACGCGCTGGCTGTCGCCGGCCGAGCGCGGGCTGATCGCCTTTCTCGACGCGCTGGTGCAGACGAGCGCGATCAAGGCCGCCTGATGTCGTCAACCGCCTCCAAACCCAATTTTCCCGCCCACGTCTTCACCCCGCCGACCGATGTCGCCAGCCAGGCGCGGATGTTCGTCGCCGAGACGGCGACGTGGTTCTCGGCCAATGCGCTCCGCATCGTTGTCGCGCTCGCGGTCGGTGCGGTGCTGGTCGCGGCGCTGCTGTTCGTGCAGAAGCTCGCCCAGCGGCTGTGCCGCGACAATGCCGCGCTGGTCGACTGGAAGACGATCGTCGGCCGCGTCGCCAGCAAGACGAGCTTCTGGTTCCTAGTCGTCGTCGCCGCGCGGCTGGTCGACGGCTATGCCGACACGCCGCCGCTGCTCGACAAGACGATCGGATTCCTGTTCACCGTCGCGCTGACCTTCCAGGCCGCGGTCTGGCTGCGCGAGCTGACGCTCGGCTTCGTCGAGCATCGCGCCGGCATGACCGACCAGGACCATGGTGCGCTGGCGTCGGCCACCGGCATCATCCGCTTCCTGGTCTCGTTCACGCTGTTCTCGCTCGCGCTGGTGCTCGTGCTCGGCAATCTCGGCGTCAACGTGACCGGCCTCGTCGCGGGCCTCGGCGTCGGCGGCATCGCGATCGGGCTCGCAGCGCAGGGCATCTTCAAGGATCTGTTCGCGGCGCTCGCGATCATTTTCGACCGCCCGTTCCGCAAGGGTGACAGCATCAAGTGGAATGGCATTTCGGGCAATATCGAGGCGATCGGGCTCAAGACGACGCGGATCCGCGCGGTCACCGGCGAGCAGGTCGTCGTCGGCAACGCCTATATGCTCGAGAAGGAGCTGTTCAACCTCGCCCGGCTCGACCGGCGGCGGATGATCCTCTCGCTCGGCGTGACCTATTATACGTCGGAGGACGTCTGCGATCGCATCCCCGACATGCTGCGCACGCTCGTCGCGGCCGTGCCCAAGTGCAAGGTGGTGCGCGTCGGGATGATCGGCTTCGGCGATTCCAGCCTCGACTACGAGCTGCAGTTCGACGTCGCCTCGTCCAACTATAACGAGGTGTTCGACGCGCGCAGCCAGGTTTGCCTCGGGATCCTGCGTGCCTTCAACCAGGCCGGGATCGAGTTCGCCTTCCCGACGCAGACGACGATCACCGCCGATCCGTCCGGGCGCGGGATCATGCCCTATCCGGAGGCGACTCCGCATCAGGACGAGACGATCGCTGCGACCGACGCGCCGGCAAGTCCCGACCGCGAAACCTCGGATGAAACCGCGCCCTGATCCGCCAACACTCTCGGGCGCGCGCCGTCAGGCCGACAGGCGCTGCCGACCGCTTTGCAGATCGTTGACCTTGGCCAGATGCGTTTCCAGCCGTCTATGGGCGTCGCCGGTCAAACGGAACGCCTTGGCCGAATGCGCGTCGGCCGCGCGGATCTCGATCTCGATGATCCCCTTGCCCAGCAGGATGTCGATCCAGCGCCCGGCGCGCGAGTCGGGCAGATCAAGTGCCGCAGCGAGGCCGGCAACGCTGATCGCGCGGCCTTCGGCTTCGGCGATATAGGCGGCGAGGATCACATCCCATGCGGTGTCCGTGATCAAGGCGGGATCGAGCACCACCGCGCGATCCTCGCGGCAGGTGACGAGAAGTCGCGCGCAATCGAGCAATCGCGCCGGCGCGCGTGGCTCGCTGCTGGCGACGATCGGGTCGATCGTCGCCACGATCGTCCCCGGACCGTCGCCGCCCTCAACCATCGACACCGAATTCACCACCCAGACCAGCGTGCCATTGTCGCGGATGAAGCGCTTGGAGATCCGGAACGGGGTGTGCGTGGCGCGCAAATGGGCGATCGCCACGCCGCATTCGGCGCGGTCGGCCGGCGCGGTCACATTCAGCACGGCGCGCCCGATCAGCATCGCCGGCTCGGCTTGCATGATAGCGCAGAAGCCACGGTCGATGCTGACCAGACGGCCCAGCTCATCGATCAGCACATGCCCAGCCTGAAACATGGTAAGTCTCTCGACAGATTGGCTTATTTCGGTAATTCTTGGTGGATATTAGGGCAGTTTCTCTTACCGCATACTAGCGATGCGTGCGCGTATCAAGCGAACGCGACTGTCCATTGGTCGATCTTGACTCGCTTTTGTCGGTGAGAGAAGAACGCGTTTCGCCGAGATGGAGCCGAATGTGGACGGTACGCGCCTAGAGGCACATCGATGATGTTGCCGCAGCTGAGCCTTCCGGCCATCACGCGCCTGCATGGCGAGTTGCTCGGCCATCTCGCGCAGCTCGACCAGCTGGGCGAGCACGTCGCCGCCGCCCATCTCGCCGCCGCGATCGACTCGCTGGAGGAGCGGATTGACGGGCCACGCGTCGAAATGGTCCGCAACAGCAAGGGCGACCCCGTCGAAGCCATGGCGCGCGGCCTGATCGCGCGGTTCGGCGAGCAGGCTGCCGACGCGGCGCGGCGCCAGATGCAGGGCGCCTCCGGGCAGGTGCTGCTCACCTGGGCAGCGATTGCGAGCCGCATCGACCAGATCCACTGTCGACAGACGATCAGCCCCGCCTAGCCGCGCGCCCCGGATCATCGAACGCCGCTGGCAGCTGCACCTAGGGCTGGACGACGCCGAGCCGATCCTCGTCGGTATAGACCTGGAAGCGCGACAGCGTGACCGCCCCGAACGTGTTGGTCAGCGCGACGTCGGTGGCGTCGCGGCCGCGCGCCATCAGGATCCGGCCGCGACGCGGGTAATTGTGACGCGCATCGAGCGTGTACCAGCGTCCGCCGAGATAGACCTCGGTCCAGGCGGAGAAGTCCATGTCGCCGACCAGCGCCGGCAAGTCCATGTCGCCCATATAGCCGGTGCAATAGCGGGCCGGGATGTTCATGCAGCGACAGAGCGCGATCGCGAGATGGGCATAGTCGCGGCACACCCCAACCCGCTCCTCATGCGCATCCCACGCGGTCTTGGTCGGACGCGCCATCTGATAGTCGAAGCGGATGCGTTCGTGGACATAGGTCATGATCGCCTGCGCCCGCGCCCAGCCGGGCGCGATCGAGCCGAATTGCGCATAGGCGATGTCCGACAGCAGGTCGGTCTCGCAATAGCGGCTGCCGAGCAGGTACATCAGCACCTCGTCGGGCAGATCCTCGACGCGCGCCTGCTGCGCGTCTGGTGCGACCTCGTCGGGGAGAAACGGATCCTCGATCACAAAGCCGGTGGACAGGGTGATGCCGCCGGCCGGGATCGTCAGTCGCGTGCAGATATTCCCGAAGCTGTCGATATAATCGTAGAGCGGAACATCGGGCACCGACATGATCCGCTGCGCGGTCCGCAGATCCTTGTTGCGCGACGCGTGGACGCTCAGATTGGCGAGCGTCGGCACGGGCCGGGTCGTCTCGAAGCGGATATCGTAACCGGCGCGGATCAGCATCGAGGGTCTTTCGGCGGGAGGATGGGGACGGGCGGCGGGCGCCTGCGATGGACGGCTCAGCCCTTCTTGGTCGGGGCCGCGATGCCCTTGACCGACGGGTTGGACGCGTTCGCCTTTGCCGGTGCGGCTTTCTTGGGCTTGCGGATTTCCTTGCTGCCCTTGCGCTCGCTCTTGGCCATATCGTGCTCCTGCCGGCGTTCGAGCCGGTGGGCCAACGCTCTGATCCGGCATCGGAGCAGGAAGGTCGCGCGCATGTCGATGGCCAGGATCGAAAGCTCGGCACCGCGGCGCGCTGCGACCCATGTAGGGGCACGGCTAACATAAAGCAAAAGATCGCGCGTAGCGGCACGGCTCGTAGTGCAGGCCGTTCATTCCTTGCGTTAATCGACGCGGCGGTGCGCCGACCTGCCCGGATCATAATGCGCCTTCGGTCGTCTGTAGGGAGCCGGTCGCCGGCCGCCCGCAGCGGACGAGAGCGCGCCGAACGCCGTGGTTGGAGCCGCAATGACACCCGACACCGCACGAAATGCTGACAGGACCGTCGTCGCCTCCCACCGCAAGCATGGCAGCGCCGCGATCATGTCGCTGGCGGCGCTGGGCATCGTCTATGGCGATATCGGCACCAGCCCGCTCTACGCCTTCAAGGTCGCGCTGCAATCTTCGGCGGGCTCGGGGCTGTCGCCGGCCGCCGCCGCGATCGGTCTGGTGTCGCTGATCATCTGGTCGCTGCTGATCGTGGTCTCGCTCAAATATGCGATCCTGATCCTGCGCGCCGACAATCGCGGCGAGGGCGGGGTCGTCGCGATGCTGGCGCTGCTCAACGCCCGCGACGCGCGGGCGGGGACGTGGCGAGGCTATCTGCTCGTGGTCGGATTGGTCGGCGCGGCCTTGCTCTATGGCGACGGGGCGATCACGCCGGCGATCTCGGTATTGAGCGCGGTCGAGGGCCTCAAGGTCGATGCGCCGGCGCTCGACCGGCTGGTGCTGCCGATCACCGTGATCATCCTGCTCGTGCTGTTCGCGGTCCAGACCAAGGGTACAGCGTTCATCGGGCGGCTGTTCGGCCCGATCATGCTGGTCTGGTTCCTCGCGATCGGCGCACTCGGCTTCGCCTCGATCGTCCACCACCCGGCGGTGCTGATCGCGCTCGAGCCCGCGCCGGCACTGGAATATCTCGCGCACGCGCCGCTGGCGGTCAGCTTCGCAGCGCTCGGCGCGGTGTTCCTCGCGGTCACGGGCGGCGAGGCGATGTATGCCGACATGGGCCATTGCGGCCGGATGCCGATCCGCATCGCGTGGTTCGCGATCGCGCTGCCTGCGTTGATCCTCAACTATCTCGGGCAGGCCGCCGGCGTGGTCGCCGATCCGGCGGCGGCGGCCAGCCCCTTCTTCCGCCTGTCGCCCGGCTGGGCGCATTATCCGCTGGTCGCGTTCGCGACCGCGGCGACCGTGATCGCCTCGCAGGCGATCATCTCGGGCGTGTTCTCGCTGACCCAGCAAGCGATGCAGATGGGGTTCCTGCCGCGGCTGCAGATGCGCCACACCGCGCAGGACGAGGCGGGACAGGTCTATGTCCCGTTCGCCAACTGGATGCTCGCGGTCGCGACGCTGGCCGCGGTACTGATCTTCCGCTCGTCCGATGCGCTGGCCGGCGCCTATGGGATCGCGGTGGCAGGCCTGATGGTCATCTCGACCTTCCTCGCCGCGCTGGTGGCACTGCGCTGGGGCTTCAACCCGATCGCCGTCGCCGCGGTCAACGGCGCCTTCCTGATCGTCGACCTGGTCTTCTTCTCGGCCAATGCGACCAAGCTGCTCGAGGGCGGCTGGTTTCCACTGCTGATCGCGGGGACGATCGCCTTCCTGATGCTGACCTGGCGGAAAGGCCTGCTGCTCGTCGAGCGCGCGCGCGCGCATCAGCGCGAGGATGAGGCCGCCTTCGTCGGCGCGATGCGCGAGGAGAAGCTGGTGCGTCTCGACGGCACCGCCGCCTTCCTCAGCGCCGCACCCACCGGCATCCCGCTCTCATTGTCGCATCACCTCCGCCACAACCGCGCGCTACAGCGGCGCGTGCTGCTGGTGTCGGTCGTGACCAAGGACATCCCGTTCGTGACCGCCGACGACCGCGCCACGGTCACCTTCCTCGCCGACGGGTTCGAGCGCGTGCTGCTCAACTACGGCTTCATGGAGCCGCTCGACATCCCGGCCGGCGTCGCCGCCGCGCGCACCTGCATCCCACGCGACGAGCTCGGCGAGGTCAGCTATTATATCGGCCACGAAACCGTCATCGCGAGCAGGCAGGTCGAGGGCATGGCGCCGTGGCGCGAACGGCTGTTCGTCACGATGCAGCGCAACACCTCGCCCAACGGCGCGTCCTTCTGCATTCCGTCGCGGCAGATCGTCGTCGTCGGCATGGAAATCGAGATCTGAGATCCGTCGCGCCGCCCCGACCTGCCCACCCAATATGGCGCCGACGTCCCGATCCGGCGTGCCCGCGAATAATCGGCTTCGACAGGGCCGCCTGCTTTGCGTAAGCGCGCAGATCGCAACGACGTGAAAAGCAGGGGAGCGAGATGATACAGACGACAGGGGCGATCGATCCGGCAAACGATCCCGCCGCCGCGCGCGCGGCAAGCGAAGGCATCGATGCGCCCGACCTGCGCTGGTTCGTGTTCGCGCTGTTCTTCATCTTCGGCGGCATCACCAGCCTCAACGATGTGATCATCCCCAAGCTCAAGGACCTGTTCACGCTGACCTACGGGCAGGCGCTGCTCGTCCAGTCGGCCTTCTTCTTCGCCTATTTCGTCTTCTCGATCCCCGGCGCCGCGATCGTCCGCAAGGCGGGCTATATGCGCACCGCGACGATCGGCCTGCTGGTGATGATGGCGGGCTGCCTGATGTTCGTCCCCGCCTCCGCCTCGGCCTCCTTCCCGGTGTTCCTGTTCGCGCTGTTCGTGCTCGCGGCCGGCATCACCATCATCCAGGTCGTCGCCAATCCGCTGATCTCGCTGCTCGGGCCGGCGGCCTCGACCTCGAGCCGCCTCACCTTCGCGCAGGCGTTCAACTCGCTCGGCACGACGATCTTCCCCTATGTCGGCGCGATCGTGATCCTGGGCTCGCTCGCCAAAGTCGACGGCTCGAAGCTCGAGGGCGCGGCGCTCGCCGCCTATCGCATGGCCGAGACGCGCACCGTGGTGCACACCTATCTCGGGCTCGCGCTGGCGCTGCTGATCGTCGCGGGCGTGGTCTGGACGCGGCGCAACCGGCTCAAGGAGGCGCAGGACCAGACCGGTTCGATGTTCCACGCCTTCACGCTGCTCGCCCAGCCGCGCTTCGCCTTCGGGGCGCTGTGCATCTTCCTCTATGTCGGCGCCGAGGTCTCGATCGGCTCGCTGATCGTGAGCTATCTCGAACAGGCCTCGACGCTCGGCCTCGACGCCGAGAGCGCCGGCAAGCATGTCCCCTTCTATTGGGGCGGCGCGCTGGTCGGCCGCTTCATCGGATCGTGGCTGCTGCGCGTCGCCTCGCCCGGCAAGGTGCTGGCGGGGGCCGCGACCGGATCGATCCTGCTGATCCTGCTGTCGGCGAACAGCGCCGGCGGCGTCTCGGGCTGGGCGCTGCTCGCCATCGGTCTGTGCAACTCGATCATGTTCCCGACGATCTTCAGCCTCGCCTCGCAGGGCCTCGGCGTGCGCGCGGCGGAAGGATCGGGCGTGCTCGCCACCGCGATCGTCGGCGGGGCGATCATCCCGCCGCTGACCGGCCATTTCGCGGACGTGGCGGGGCTGCACATCGCCCTCGCCGTGCCCGCGGTCTGCTATGTGATCATCGCCGGCTTCGGCCTGTTCGCCGGGCGCGCCGTCGCCCGCTAGGCCCGGCGAACGACCGCGCGATCGCTCCGGCCACGCTGGATCGATCGCGCGCTATTTGCCGACAAGCTCGGGATGCTGCGCCTTCCAGACCATCGCGCGGTGGACGCGGCGCTCGACGCTTGGATGATCGTAGAAGATCGCCTCCTCCAGCCAGGAGGGTGACGACGCGCGGTAGGCGATCGTCTTGACCAGCGCCTTCGACAGGCCGTCGGGCTCATGCGCATGCTCGAACGAGAAGCGGTCGGCATCGCTTTCCTGCAGACGCGTGAGCGTATTGGTCAGTGGCGTGGCGAGCAGCCCCAGCGTCGACACGATCGCGATCAGGATCGGCAGGCCGGCCGGATCGGCGATACCCGCGATCCGCGGTTCGCCGATCCAGCCGAGCACCGGCAGGAACAGGCGAGCGACGATCCACAGCATCACCACCGAGAGGACGCCGAGCACGACCACGGCCCAGAAGACATGGCCGCGCGCATAATGGCCCATCTCGTGCCCGACGACGCCGCGCACCTCGGCGATGTCGGCGCCCTGCGCGAACATCGTGTCGCTCATCGCCACCCGGGCCGAACCGAACAGCCCCGAGACGTTGGCGGTATAGCGTTCGGACTGTTTCGAGCCGTTGAACACGAAGATCTTGTCCGACGGCACGTGGCTGACCTTGGCCAGGGCCACCACCGCATCGCGCGTCGGCCCGGGCGGCGCCGGCGTATAGGTGTTGAACAGCGGCTCGATCAGCACGGGGCCGAGGATCATCATCACCGCCAGCATGAGCACGACCACCCCACCGGACCACGCCCACCACCACCGCGGCGCGCGGCGGATCAGCGCATAGACCGCGAGCCCGATCAGCGCGGATAGGATGGCGCTGATCGCCAGCGACAGGATGTTCTCGCCGAGCCAGCCGCCGAACGCCTGCTTGGTGAGACCATATTGCCCCTCGCGCCACCATGCCGAATCGATCGACCAGGGCAGTTCGATCAGCCAGTCGGCGACCAGGAACAGCAGGACGCAGCAGACTACCGCGAGATTGGGTCTGCGCCGCCGCCGCTCGATCCGCGCGCGCGCGTGGACGAGCAGACCGGATCGCAATATGACCCACGCCGCCGCGATGCCGATCAGCCAGCCCCACAGCAGCATCCAATGGCCGCCCTGCGTATAGGCGATCGCCTTGGCATGCGCCGCGGGCGAGAGCGTCGCCATATAGGCGGCGGTTGCCGCATCGGGATCGAACCGCGCCATGTCACCGCTCCTACTGCCTGTGTTGCCAGGCTAGTTCACGAACAGGCGGCTGCAAAGCGCCATCGTTCCCGTCGCTTAGGCGATGGCGGGCTCGGCCCCGCCCTGGACGCGGGCGCGGGCGGACATGAAGCGGCCGACCGGTTGCCGCGCGGGCGCGAAATGCTGCAGCCCCACCGGATCGGGCATCGCGACGTAGAGCGCCTCGACCCCGCCGCGGGCGTGATAGGTCTCGTGCCAGAAGCCAGCCCCCGCCGAGAGTTCGCGGATGCGCTTCCACCAGTCGGCGTGCGGTTCGCTGCGCGTGAAGGCCTCGAGTGCGTCCAGGTCCCGCCAATATTGGCGGAAGCCGAAGTGGAGGAGGCTGAACATCATGCCCTCATGCGCGAGCAGGCCGTCCGGCTGCTGGCGGGCGATCTGGGCGAGGCCCGGCCCGATCCGCAGCATGGCGAGCAGGCCGCGCATCGTCCGGATGCGAAATCCGAGCATGATCATCACGAGATCCGGATAGTCGGAAAGATCGACCGATTGGCGATTGATCGCGGCTTGCATCGCGCGGCTCCTTGCTGCTTACGATGTACACATAGCGAAGAAAGTGTACGCTGTAAACATGGCCGATGAGACACCCCCCGATCTGCGCGCGCGGCTTATCGCGATCGCACTCGACGCACTGGAACGCGGTGAGGATGTCGGCCTGCGCGCGATCGCGCGCGATGCCGGAGTGTCGGCGATGGCGCCCTATCGCCACTTCCGCGACAAGGCGGCGCTGCTCGCCGCGGTGGCGATGCGCGGCTTCGACGATCTCAAGGCCGTGCTTCTCGATGCCGACCAGCGCGCCGATGCGGTCGCCGCGCTGGTCGCGCAGGGCGAGGCCTATATCGCCTTCGCCCGCGCCAACCCCGCCTTGTTCAGGCTGATGTTCGCGGGTCATGACGGCGGCCCGCCCCCCGCCGACGACAATGCCTATGGCGTGATGGTGCGGCGCTTGCAGCAATTGGCGCCCGTCAATCTCGACGCTGCCGCCCTCGCCTGCTGGTCGGGGGTCCATGGCATGGCGACGCTGGCGCTCGACGGCGGGCTCCCCGACGATGCGACGGCACTCGAGCACGCCGCGCTGACGCTGATCGTGCGCGGCTTGGCTGGCGCCGCTCCTCCGTCATCCCGTCCTTGATCCGGGATGCATAAACGCAGCGCGCAACGGTCACGCGGCGCGTCTGCAATCACGCCAGCGCGGGAATGAGCGCTCAGCGCGACGCGTCGGCATCGCCCAGTGCCACCAGTTCCTGCGCATCGAAGGTCCGCGACCGCGTCAGGAACCGCTGCTCGCGGCCATTGTCGAGCGAAAACATGCCGCCCCGACCCGGCACGACATCGAGCATCAGCTGGGTATGCTCCCACAGCGCGAACTGCTGCCGCCCGATATAGACCGGCATCCCGCCGACCTCGCCGAGCCGCACGTCCTGATCGCCGATCAGCAGATCGCCCTCGGGATAGCACATCGGCGAGGAGCCGTCGCAGCAGCCGCCCGACTGGTGGAAGATCACCGGGCCGTGGTCGGCGACGATCTCGGCGAGCAGGGTCAGCGCCGCCGCGGTGGCGCCCACGCGTGGCGGCGCCTCCATCAGAAGAAGCCGAGCTTCTTGGGGCTGTAGCTCACCAGCATGTTCTTGGTCTGCTGATAATGGTCGAGCATCATCCGGTGGTTCTCGCGCCCGATCCCCGATTGCTTGTAGCCGCCGAACGCCGCGTGCGCGGGATAGGCATGATAGCAGTTGGTCCACACCCGTCCGGCCTGGATCGCCCGCCCGAAGCGGTACGCGCGCGACCCGTCGCGCGTCCACACGCCGGCGCCGAGCCCGTACAGCGTGTCGTTGGCGATCGCGAGCGCGTCGGCATCGTCCTTGAAGCGCGTGACCGACAGCACCGGCCCGAAAATCTCCTCCTGGAAGATGCGCATCCGGTTGTGACCCTCGAACACGGTCGGCTCGACATAATAGCCGTCGCTGAGCGCACCGCCGCGATCCGCGCGCTTGCCGCCGGTGAGCAGCGTGGCGCCCTCCTGCGTGCCGATGTCGATATAGCTCAGGATCTTCTCGAGCTGCTCGGACGAGGCCTGCGCGCCGATCATCGTGGCGGGGTCGAGCGGGCTGCCCTGCACGATCGCCTCGACGCGCGCGATCGCCTTCTCCATGAAGCGGTCGTAGATGCTCTCATGGACCAGCGCGCGGCTCGGGCAGGTGCAGACCTCGCCCTGGTTGAGCGCGAACATGGTGAAGCCCTCGAGCGCCTTGTCGAGGAAGTCGTCATCCTCTTGCGCCACGTCGGCGAAGAAGATGTTGGGCGACTTGCCGCCGAGCTCAAGCGTCACCGGGATCAGATTCTGGCTGGCATATTGCATGATCATGCGGCCGGTGGTGGTCTCGCCGGTGAAGGCGATCTTGGCGATCCGCGGCGACGAGGCGAGCGGCTTGCCGGCCTCGAGCCCGAAGCCGTTGACGATGTTGAGCACGCCGGGCGGCAGCAGGTCGCCGATCAGCTCGGCGAGCAGCATGATCGAGGCGGGGGTCTGCTCGGCAGGCTTGATTACTACGCAATTGCCGGCGGCGAGCGCGGGGGCGAGCTTCCACACCGCCATCAGGATCGGGAAGTTCCACGGGATGATCTGCCCGACGACGCCCAGCGGCTCGTGGAAATGATAGGCGACGGTGTCGGCGTCGATCTCCGAGATGCCGCCTTCCTGCGCGCGGATGCAGCCCGCGAAATAGCGGAAATGGTCGATCGCAAGCGGCAGGTCGGCGGCCATCGTCTCGCGGATCGGCTTGCCATTGTCCCAGGTCTCGGCGAGCGCGAGCAGATCGAGCTTGGCCTCCATGCGATCGGCGATGCGGTTGAGGATCAGCGCGCGCTCGGCCGCGCTGGTCCGGCCCCAGCTGTCCTTCGCCGCGTGGGCGGCGTCGAGCGCCTTGTCGATGTCGGCGGCGCCCGACCGCGCGATCTCGCAGATCTTGCCGCCGGTGATCGGCGAGACATTGTCGAACCACCGCCCCTCGACCGGATCGACAAACGCGCCGCCGATGAAATTGCCGTAGCGCGCCTTGAACGGCGAGCGGGGTTGGGGCGCATGCTGCGGCGCGTCGGCTGCGGGAGCGGTATCCAGAGCGATGTGGTCCACGACTCTCTCCTATGCTTTGATTGCCCGCAGAATAGCGCAAAGCGGGCAAGCGGCACAGGAGAGAGGTGCGGCGCCGCCTAGCGCTCGTCGCCCGTCACGACGATCTGCCCGTCCATCCCCGGCCAGTCCGAATAGCCGACCGCTCCGCCGCCATACCAATATTGCTTGGGGGCTTCGGCGAGCGGCGCGCCCGTCCGCAACCGCGCGACGAGATCGGGATTGGCGAGGAACGGGCGGCCGAAGCTGAACAGATCGGCGTCGCCCTCGGCCAGCGTCTTCTCAGCGAGGTCGAGCGTATATTGGTTGTTGGCGATATAGGCGCCGGAGAAGCGCTTGCGCAGGGCGTGGAAGTCGACATCGTCGGGCACGTCGCGGGTCTGCTGGGTGACGCCCTCGATGTCGTGGACGTAGAGCAGCCCGATCGCGGACAGCGCATCGACGAACGCACCATAGGTCTGCATCACGCTGCCATCGAGGGGCGTCTTGCCGGGTTCGGTCGTCGCCGGCGAGATGCGGATGCCGACCCGGCCGGGCCCCCAGACGTCGACCACCGCGCGCACCGCGTCGAGCGGGAAGCGCAGCCGGTTTTCGATCGAGCCGCCATAGCGGTCGGTGCGCTGGTTGGTGCTGTCGCGGATGAACTGCTCGAGCAGGTAATTGTTCGCGGCATGGACTTCGACGCCGTCGAACCCGGCGGCCTTCGCCTGTGTCGCCGCCCGGCGATAGTCTTCGACGATTGCGGGGATCTCGTCGGTCTCGAGCGCGCGCGGCGTGACGAAGTCCTTCATGCCGTCGTTGGTGAACGCCTGCCCTTCCGCCTTGATTGCGGACGGCGCGACCGGCAGCGCCCCGTCGTGGAGATCGGGATGCGAGATGCGCCCGGTGTGCCAGAGCTGGAGGAAGATTAAGCCGCCGCGGCGGTGAACCGCGTCCACGATCGGCCGCCATGCCGCGACCTGCGCATCCGACCAGATGCCGGGCGTCATCGCATAGCCGCGCGCCTGTGCGGAGATGTTGGTCGCCTCGGTGATGATCAGGCCGGCGTCGGCGCGCTGCCCATAATAGTCGGCAGCGAACGCGGGCGGCACGCCCTGCTCGTCCGAGCGGCTGCGCGTCAGCGGTGCCATGACGATGCGGTTGGCCAGCGTCAGATCACCGATAGTGACCGGCTGCAGGACGGGGCTGGCGGATGAGTCCGACGCGGACGCGTTCGGCGCAGATGAGTTCGGCGCAGGAGAGTTCGGCAAGGCATGATCCTCTGTGGGAGCGGCAAGACCCTCGCGAGAGGTGCCGCTACAACGCGCGAAGCGCCGCTTGCTCCCGTCGTCGAAATTATGCCGATCGCTCGACCAGTTCGACGACCTCGAAGTCGTAGCCTTCCCACCCGCGTTGCCGTGCCGCGTCTGCGGTAGCGCGGGACTTGCCGGTCGCTTCGCGGAGCGACTTGGCATGGCCCCAAAAGACCTCCGTCCGCCCGCCCCCGAGATGCGCCACGATCCGCCAATAATGCGTGAACGGCACCGCCGTCGGGCCGATCGTCTTGACGTAGCCATCGGCAAGCGTCGCTGTCAGGACGCGTTTTCGTTTCGCCATCGCGGTTTAGCGGATGCCCTCGGGCGATCCATGATCGGTCACACGAGTTCTTCGATCAGGATCCGTCCGGTCGACAGGCATTCGGTTGGTATCCAGGACATGTTGGCGACACTCAAAGGCTCGTCTGCCGCTGTGCGCCCGACATAGACATGATCGATATTGCGGATCGGCTTGAACGTTCCACCTTGTTTCGCGATCTTCGCGCGCTCGCCCACCGTGAGCGCGGACGCCCGGATCTCGGGCTCCTCGAGTCGGCTGGAGAAACGCGTCCAATCGTCTCCGGCGACATCCGCGTGCACCAGACCGACGCTGCGGCCGCTCGGCGTGATCACCGTGATCGCCACCGGCAGGGCCTTGACCTTGGCGACGCAGGCCGCGCGTTCTTCCGGCGAGCGCCAGGCGAACCAGACGCCGCCGTTGCGGGCATGCTGGTGGTAATTGCCCGTCGCGGCGTCCAGCAACAGCATCTCGTGATAGCCGAGCGTGCTGCTGAACCAGGGCTCGTCGAGCAGCGCGAGTACGGCCGGGCTGGCCGGGCCCCAATCGACGAGATTGCCCAGCGCGTAGAGGTGATCGCGCTCCTTGTCGAAGCCGACCGCGTCGAGCGATGCGAGCAGGGGTTCGATGCATCCGTGGATGTCGCCGCACACGAAGATACGGCCATTATCCATCGAAAAATCCGACAGTCCGGAATCGAACAGCATGCCCAGGCGGCGCGCACCGAGATACAGCATCAGCAGGAAGACGAGGTTTCCGCCGATGATGGCCGAGATCAAGGGTGCTCAAGATATACCGACCCCGGACGGCAGGCGTCCGCCGCACCTCGCCGTCGCGCTGGCCCGGATGCGCCCGCGTGACCCCACGCCCGGCACGACGATACGCTGGACGGTCCTTCGCCGGCATATTCGCGCTTCACGTCGCCGCCTCGCTCAAGCCTCGCCTCGTCCTCTCGGCCTAGGGTGATATCAGGTTAATGCGACAGGGACAGCGCTTGCAAGCAAACAAGCATATGCACCGGAGCCGAGCGACGGCGTGCGCGGCCATCGGCGTCCTAAAGCGCGCCCAACGGTTTGACGCAAAGGATGCGCCGACCTCGCGATAGGCATTGCGCGCATGGCCAAAGCCGGTCAGGCATACAAAATGACCGACGCGGCACCTCCCGGATCGCTCAAGCGGATGTATGACACGCTTGCGCAAGACCGACACCGATGAAGATAGTCGTTTTCAACGTCCGGCATGGCGCCAATCTCGGCGACCAGCTGATAGCGGAATGCCTCGCCGCCGAGCTTCGGGCAGCCGACGCGGCGGCAACCGTCGTCACCGAAGATCTTGCCGGACGCGACGCGCCGCAGACCGGCGCGGGCACGCGTGGCATGCGGGTCGCGGCGCTGGCGATCCTGGCGGCATTGCCGGGATCGCTGCGGCAGATGGTGGCGGGGCGGATGCTCGATCGCCTCGTTGGCCGCCGGCTGATGCCGCGCCGGCGTTCTCTGCTTGCCGATGCCGACGCGATCGTGATCGGCGGCGGCGGGATCTTTGCCGACAGCGACCTCAACTTTCCCAAGAAGATCGCAGCGGCACTGCGTGCGGCGGCGGAACGCGACCTGCCCGTCGCCATCCACGCCGTCGGCGTATCGCCCCATTGGTCGCGCGCCGGCCGGCGGTTGTTTGGTGAGGGACTGTCCGCCGCACGACTCTCCGGCATCAGCGTCCGCGACGATCGCGCGCGCGACCTGTGGAATGCGGAGCTGAGCGGATATACGCTACCCGCGGTGACGATCGCCCCGGATCCCGCCCTGACGCTCTCTGCGCATTTCCCCGCGACGCCGACAAGGCGCGGCGGACCGACGCACATCGGGCTGTGCCTCACCTCGCCGACGGCCTTGCGCTACCATGGGCGCGACACATGGTCCGCGCGCGCGATCGAACAATGGTATTGCGCGCTCGCCGCCGAACTCACCCGCCGCGGCCATGTGGTGGTCGGCTTCACGACGGGCACGATCGAAGACGACCGCTTCGCCGCGGCGATCGAAACGCGCTTTGTCGCGGCCACCGGCGGCAAGGGGCGGATTGCCCCGACCTGCACATCCGCGGCCGAGCTGGTCTCGCTGATCGGCGAATTCCATGGCCTCGTCGCGCACAGATTGCACGCGCTGATCGTCGGCTACGCGGCCGCCATTCCCGGGCTCGCTTTGGCGTGGGACGCCAAGATGGTCGGGCAGATGGAGATGCTCGGCCATCCCGATCGCCTGCTCGATCCCAAGCGCTCGACGGCGACCGAGACGGCCGACCGGCTCGACGCGATCATCGCGGACGGCGTCGACCTCGACCGCCGCGATGCGCTGATCGCGGAGGCGCGGGCGAGCACGCAGGCGTTGATGCGGACGCTCCGCGCGGCGGTGACGGCGCATGGCTAACAAGCTCCAGCGCGTGCTGGCGAGACTGCCGACCTATTGGACCTATATGCGCGAGCGCCCGTCCTGGGTCCTCGTGCTCTTGGGCGGTCGCGTGCTCTTCGTCCGCCAGGTCGAGCGCCAGCTGCGGCGGGCAGCGCCGCGATCCGTGCCGCCGACCTTGTCCTCCCGACTGCACGTCGACGCGCCCGACCGGATCGTTCCGGAGCTCGAGCGCGACGGCGTCTCGCCGCGCCTCACGCTGTCGGCGAGCGATGTCGCCGCCATCCGGGCGTTCGCCGAACAGACGCCGTGCACGACGCGCGCGGCGCCGATCCGCAGCTTCCTGGCGGGCGATATCGACGCGGTGAACGCCGAGCGTCCGCGCGACGTCATCGCCGCCTATTTCTTCGACCGGATCCACGAATGCCCGACGATCGCGAAGATCGAAGCCGATCCGCTGATCCGTGCGATCGCGGAAGGCTATATCGGCGGCACGCCACACCATATCCGTACGCGGCTGTGGTGGAGCTTTCCCGGCAAGCGCGTCGCCGAAGCCGATCTCCATGCCGCGGCTCAGGACAAATATCATTTCGATCTGAACGATTTCCGGACGGTCAAATTCTTCTTCTATCTCACCGACGTCGATCGGATGTCGGGGCCGCATGCCTATATCGCGGGCAGCCATCACAAGCGGAAGATCCGCCACCAATACACGCTCATGGTGGGCCATGACGAAGCCGAGCTTCGTGCCTATTATGGCGACGACCGGTTCCATGTCCTGACCGGCCCGGCCGGCACGGGGTTCGCCGAAGACCCCTTCATCTTCCATGTCGGCATGACCTGCAAGGAACGTCCGCGCTTGCTCCTCGAAATCGAGTTCGGGCCGGCGATCGCGAGCAAGAGCTATCGATATGGCGAGATCGGCTAGGCCGTGACGCGCGGCATGGCGGACCGCCATCCAGATCGCCTCGTCGTCCTCAACGATCTTTCGCACCCCGCGGGGGGCGCGACCGCGGTGGCCCTCGAATCGATCCGGCTGATGCGCGCGCGGGGGATGGCGGTGACGCTGATCACCGGCGACATGGGCGACAATCCGGCGCTGCTGGCGGACGCGGTCGAGATCGTCGCATTGGGTCGGCGGAGGCTCCGCGCCGCCAACCCCGCCCGCGCCTTCCTGTCCGGACTATATAACCGGGCGGCGCGCGACATGACCGCGCGGTGGATCGCCGCGCATGACACGCCGGGGACGGTGTACCACCTCCACGGCTGGAGCCAGATCCTCTCGCCGGCGATCTTCGAGGCCCTGGCGCCGGTGCGGGATCGGCTGATCTTGTCGGCGCACGACTTCTTCCTGGTCTGCCCCAACGGCAGCTTTTCCTTTCTCAAGACCGGGAGGGTGTGCCCGCATGTCCCGCTCAGCCCGAGCTGCGTCGCGGCATCCTGCGATCGCCGAAGCTATGCGGAAAAGCTTTGGCGTGTCGCGCGGCAGTTGATCCAACGCCATTTCTACGATCCGGCCACGTCGCCGCCGGTGCTCGTGCCCCACGGCGCGATGACCCCGTTCCTGCGCCGCGGCGGGATACCGGCGGGCGCCATCGCGACGCTGCCCAACCCGGTCACCGCCTTCTGCCGCGGGCGCATCGCCGCCGAGGACAATCGCGATATCCTGTTCGTGGGACGGCTGGAGGCGACCAAGGGCCCCGACCTTGCCCTCGCGGCCGCGCGGAAGGCGGGCGTGACGCTGCGCGTGATCGGCGACGGTGCGATGCGCGGCGATCTGGCCGCGCGCTATCCCGAGATGCGCTTCCTCGGCGCGCAATCACGCGACGGTATCGCCGAACATGCGGCGCAAGCTCGACTGCTCCTGATGCCAAGCCGCTACCCCGAGCCCTATGGACTGGTCGCCGTCGAGGCGATGTGGAGCGGGTTGCCGGTCATCGTGCAGAAGACGGCGATGCTGGCGCCGGAGATCGTCGCGGCCGGCGCCGGCTTCGCATGTGATCCGCTCGATACGTCTGGATTTGCCGCACAGATCGCGCGGCTGGCGGCCGACGACGCAACGATCGCGGACATGTCGGCGAAGGCGTTCTCGGATACGCGCGGGCTTGGCCTCTCGCCCGCCGCATGGGGCGAGAGGCTCTTCGCCCTCTATGACGACAGGCTTAGGGGTCCTGCCGGCCTTGCCTCCGTTCGCGCACGATCCGCCGCGCCGCGCTGACAGGCGGCGTTGCGCAACGCGTCGCTCTGCCGCGGCCGTCGCCACTCATCCATTGGTCGCGCGACCTAAATCGGTCTTGCGCGACCACGCTCCGGGATGTCTTCTCGACGCATCCAGGCGCGACAGACGCGGAGAGGCAAGATGGCGTCGGCAAGCTATAAACTCTATGTGAGCTATGCGCCGAAGGCCGGCGCCGCGCCGTGGCGCACCCGCTGCGAAGCGCGCCTGTCGTCCGCGCCGCCTGCCGCCGCGCGCAAGCCGGACGGCGTTACCGGGAACGGGAGCAGCGCAATCCGGGGGATGATCTATGCGAGCCCGATCGCCATCATGCTCTGGGTGCCGATCCTATGGGCGGTGAGCCGGATCTTCTGACCCCGACACCAGACGTTAAGCGCGTCTTCACCCCTCACGCGATAGAGCAGTCCCGCTGCACCCTCAGCATGAAGCCCGCTGGTTGCTGTCCTGCCGCCAGCGGGCTTCTTACCCCGCGGCACGCAGCCGTCAGGCCCGGAAGGGCGCGCCATCCTGTCGAGCGCAGGACGCGGGCCTCAACTGGTCCTCAAGCGTGCGGAATAAGCGATCATCGCTGGTCCGCACGTTGATGTGAACACTGCCGCGGGATACCAGCACATAATGTTCGGTCCCGACGGGCACGACCGACCGAATGTCCTTGACCCGGTCACTGGCCACTTCGATTGAGCGCATCGTCACCATATCCCGACTCCCTGCTTGATCTGCCGCCATCATGACTGTGAAGGCGGGCATCTCAACCATGCCGTGGCGGCGCCTGTATCGGGCTGGGACAGGCGACGGTGAGGCGACCGAAGCGCCAATCGCAGCATCCGGCCACGACGGCGGCGCAGTTCGCACTTCCTTAGAGATTGCCGTCTAGGCCGGCCGCGGGTGGCCGAGGAAACCGATATGAACGCGCCGGTGACAATCATCAAAGACGAGCGGTCGACGTTTCGGACCGCCTGCGCCCAGCAGGTGTATGTCGAAGCGGCGGGCTGCATGCATTTCCCGGCCGCGCTGATGGACGTCTCCTCATCCGGGTTCCGCGCCGCGGTAAACGGCCAGATCGCCATGGGGGCCGTCGTCAAACTCCGCTATGCGACGAACCGCGAAGCGATCGCGATCGTCGTCTGGCAGACCGATACGACCATTGGCTGTCAGTTCATCGCGCCGCTCGGCCACGCCGACGTGACGCTGATTACCCGCGGATTTGGTCTGGTCCCATCGGGCGCGCCGAAATTCGGCCACGAGCCGCGGGCCTGCGCGGCCGATTGAATGCGGCACCGCGCCGCCGACCGCGCATCACGAATATGGATCGAGCGACGGGGCGGCAGGACGTCCCGCACCATGATCCACGCCTAGAATGCTGTCTGAAATGGTTTTTATGGAGCGGGTGAAGGGAATCGAACCCTCGTCGTAAGCTTGGGAAGCTTCTGCTCTACCATTGAGCTACACCCGCACATCACCGGCCTGGCGCCGATCGGACCGCCTGTGTGCCCGCGATTTCGAATCCGGGGCAACGTCGTGCGATCTGAGCGGCGAGTGCCACATTCCTGGCCGCGCCGTCAACGCGTAAGCCGGCGCCGACGTCGCCTGGCGTCGGATCATCCGCATCGCCGATATAGCGCCGACCGCACACGCGCCGTCGGGCTGTCATCGGTTTGCCGCAGCGTGGACGCCAGCGCGAACGGAACGCTGTCCTCTTCGTTTCGCTCTATCTTAGGTGACCGTGAAACGAGGCGGTGCGTTCCTCAGGAACGGCGACCGTTCGCATAGGATGAAAGGACGCGAATTGAAGATCATTGGGCTCGAGGAGCATTTCGTTACCCCCGACGTGCTCGCAGCGTGGCACGCGCTCGATCCGCGATGGCAGGACCCGGGTCTGCAGCATCACGAGCGCGGCGAGATCGGTGCGCGGCTACTCGATCTGGCCGAGCGGCGCATCGCCGACATGGACGAGACCGGCATGGACGTGCAGGTGCTCTCGTTGACGGCACCCGGCGTACACAGTCTCGAACCCGGCGACGCGGTCGCGCAGCAGACCGCGAGCAACGACCTGCTCGCCGCGACCGTCCGCCGCTGGCCGGACCGGCTGCAGGGTCTCGCGACGCTCGCCACGCCCGATCCGCAGGCGGCGGCGGCAGAGTTGCGGCGTGCGGTGACGCAACTGGGTCTGAACGGCGCGATGCTGTTCGGCCGGACGCGCGACCGCAATCTCGATCATCCCGACAATTGGCCGATCTTCGAGGCCGCGGCGGCATTGCGTGCGCCGCTCTACATCCATCCGCAGGCGCCCGTGCCCGCCGTGCGCGACGCGCTGTACAGCGGCTTCGGCGACGATGTCGACGCGGCGCTCGCGACCTTCGGGCTCGGCTGGCATTATGAGACCGGCGTGCAGATCCTGCGCATGATCCTCGCCGGCGTGTTCGACCGCTATCCCGACCTCCAGCTGATCACCGGCCATTGGGGCGAGGTGGTGCTATTCTATCTCGAACGGATCGACGGGCTGTCGCGCGTCACCACGCTCGAACGGCCGATCTCCGAGACGTTTCGGCGCCATGTCTCGGTGACCCCGAGCGGGATGTGGAGCCAACGCTATCTGCGCTGGGCGCTCGACGTGCTCGGTCCCGAGCGCATCCTGTTCTCGTCGGACTATCCCTATCGATTCACGCCGAACTCCGGCGCGCGCCGGTTCCTCGACGCGGCGGATCTGTCCGAGACCGATCGCCACGCCATTGCGCACGGCAATTGGGAGCGGATGGTCGCCGGCATACGGCGCGACTGATCGTGCGGCTTGCGCTGACGCGTCGACCCGTTAGGCATGCCATCTGAGGCGTCCGTCCAGATCGTCGCCCGGCGGCGATCTGGCAGGGCGTCATCGCCTATTATTGTGATTGGAAGTTGCGCGTGAAGCCTGTCCTGCGTCGTGCCCTGTCGGCTACGCTGTTCGCGCCTGCGCTGCTGGCGGCGACGCAATTGCCGGACAATGCGACTTCGCCGCCTGCGGCATTGCCGGTCGCGCCGCCCCCGGTCGTCGCGCCTGCCCCGCCGATGCCGTCGTTGAGCACGGAGCAGCTCGATCAGCTCCGCCATATGCTCGACGGCGCCGCGGCCGACGGGATCGCCGCCGGCGGGCAGACCAGTGCGGCGCCCGCGGATGCCGATCCCGACGCGGTCGTGCGGGCGGCGCTCGATTATGCCAGCGCGCTCCACCACGGCCGCCTCGCCGACTCGGACTTCATGGGCAATTGGGGACTGAAGCCGCCGCCTTATGATCCGCGAGCCGCCTTCGTTGCCGCGGTTCGCGCCGACCGGCTGTCCGCCTGGATCGCGTCGCTGCCGCCGCCCTGGTCGGGCTATGATACGCTCAAGAAGGCGCTGGCCAGCTACCGCGGGATCGACAAGGCCGGCGGCTGGCGCCCGATCGAGGCAGGCCCCGATCTGGCCCCGGGCGCCAGCGGCGCGCGTGTCGCGGCGCTGCGCGCGCGGCTCGCGATTGAGGATCATGGCCTCGCCGCCGGGGCCGACCGCTATGACGACGCGCTGGTCGCCGCCGTCCAGCGTGCCCAGCGCCGCTACGGGCTCGAGCCCACCGGCACGCTCGGCGCGGCCACCGTCGCCGCGCTCAACGTCAGCGCGCATGATCGCGTCCGCCAGATCGAGGCGAATATGGAGCGCTGGCGCTGGCTGCCGGCGACGCTGCCTGCGCACCGCGTGCAGGTGAACATCGCCGCCGCCGTGCTTACCGTGTTCGACGCCGACAAGCCGATCATGTCGATGCGCGCGGTCACCGGCCGGCCGGGCGACGAGACGCCGATGCTGTCCTCGACGATCCACAGCATCGTGTTCAATCCGCCCTGGAACGTGCCGAGCTCGATCGCGACCAAGGAGCTGTGGCCCAAAGAACATGCGCATCCCGGCTATCTCAGGGCGCACGGCTTCAGCGTGATCGGCACCGGCGGCAGCGCGCGGCTGCAGCAGAGCCCCAAGCGCAGCGCGCTCGGCAAGGTCAAGTTCGACTTCGCCAACCCCTATGGCGTCTATCTCCACGACACGCCGACGCAGGGCACCTTCGATCGCAACAGCCGGCTTGCCAGCCATGGCTGCGTGCGCCTCGCTCATCCGGTCGCGCTTGCCAAGCTGATGCTGCAGGCCGATCCGCTGTGGACCAGCGATGCGATCGACGCCGCGCTCGCGAAGGGCCAGACGGTGCGCGCGCCGCTCGGCGATCCGGTGTCGGTCTATCTGTTCTATTGGACCGCCTACGCCAGCGCCGACGGCAAGATGACCTTTCTCGGCGATCCCTATGGCTGGGACGGCCAGCTCGCCGACCGGCTGACGACCAGCGCCGATCGGGCCAAGCAGATGACGGCATCCAACTGATGGACACGCGCCTTATGTCGATCCGCACGCCCCTCCTCGTCGTCGCCGTCGCCGGCCTGTTGCTCGGCGGCTGCCACAAGCAGCGCGAACCGGAACCCGAAAACCAGACGACGGAAACGCCCGCGCCGGTCGTGCCGGAACCGGTCCGAGAGCCAGAGCCGGTCGCGGCGCCCACTCCGAAGCCCGTCGCGCCGAAGCCCAAGGCCGCGCCCAAGCCGTCGGCCGACGAGCAGATGCTCGACGACGCCGATGCGACCGGCATGACCTCGCATGCCAACCGCGAGACCGACGCGTCGGACAGCGCGGGCAACAGTCAGCAATAGCATGGCGGACGACGACTATGTCTATGACGAGGCCAGCGGCGAATGGATGCCCGCCAGCGACCGCGCGGCGCGGATGCCGCCAGCGGACGCCGCGATCCTGGTGCGCGACGCGGTCGGCAACCTGCTCATGGACGGCGATCAGGTCACACTGATCAAGGATCTCGCGGTCAAGGGCGCGGGTCAGACGCTCAAGCGGGGCACCGTGATCAAGTCGATCCGGTTGACCGGCGACGCGCAGGAGATCGATTGCCGCTACGACGGTATCAAAGGCCTCGTGCTACGCGCGGAATTCGTCCGCAAACGGTGACGATGGCCGGAGCGCGCGCGCATCGCGCGCCCCCGCGATCAGGGCGCGATCTCCCGGCCGTCCCATGCGAAGACGCGCCCCGTGTCGGCGGTGCCCAGCCCGTCGACGACGTCGAGCAGCTGGCGCGCCGCCAGTTCGGGCGAAAACAGCTTTTCCTTCGGGACGCGCGGCTGGAAGGGCTTGCTCAGCGCGGTATCGACCGTCCCCGGATGCAGCGCGACGCAGATCGCCTCCGGCCTGGCGCGCGCCAGCTCGATCGCCGCGGATTTGACGATCATGTTGAGCGCCGCCTTCGAGGCTCGATAGCCATACCAGCCGCCGGTGCGATTGTCCGAGATGCTGCCGACCCGCGCGGACAGCGTCGCCGCGACCGCGCGACGGTCCTTCGCCAGCCGCGGCGTGAAATGTTTGAGCACCAGCGCCGGGCCGATCGTGTTGATCGCAAAGATACGGGCCAGCGCCGCGCCGTCGAGCTCCCGTAGCGCGCGCTCGGGCATCCGCCCTCCCTCGTGCAGGATGCCGGTCGCAACGAGGAGCAGATCGATCGGCGTCGCGATCGCGCCTGCCGCCGCCGCAATGCTGTCCTCGTCGGTGACGTCGAGCGTGCCGCCGACCAGCACGCCGCCGCTCGCGACCGGATCGCGCGCGAGCGCATGGACATGCGCGTACCGACCGGACGCCAAGATTGCCGCAACCAATGCCGCGCCGATCCCGCCGCCGGCGCCGATCACCACCGCGGTCGTCACCAGAAACGGCTACCGGGGATGCCCTTGAACGGCCCGACCACCGCCGAGGTGATCCAGCCGCCATAGAAGCCGCCGGGTTGCGGCACGACGCATTCGCCATCGACGAAGCAGCCCTCCATGTCGGTCGCATAGAAGGCGACATGATCGCGGATGGCGGCGAAGGAAGGCGACGGATCGGGATAGGACCAGGCGGCGCGCGGCAGAAACCGATCGCCGACGACGACGTCGAAATAGACCGCGCTGCCCTTCCACTCGCAGAAACTGCCGCCGCCCGCGGGTCGCAGCACGTCAGGCGCGACGTCGGCCGGAGGGAAATAATAGGTCGGCGGGTGGCTCGTCTCGATCGTGCGTACGCCGCGTCGGGTCTCGGCGATCGTCCGGCCGGCGAGCAGGACCACCAGATGCGCGGCGGTCGGCTGCGCGATCGCCGGGCGCGGAAAGTCCCAGACGCTCTCCTGCCCAGGCGCGGCCTGCTCCGGCGTCGGGCGTATCATGCCACCCGGCCTTCGAGACGACGCGCCAGTCGCTGCAGCGCCGGCCGCCGCCGCAGGAAGAGCCGATAGGCGCGCTCGAGCGCCGCCAGCACGACGGGGCTCCGCGCCACGATCCCGAGCGGGCGCAACAGCGGGATCGCCCGCCACATCGCGGCAAAGGCCGCCGCGCCCGACAGCATCTGTCCATTCTCTTCGGCATGGAAACGCGCCAGCAGCGACGCGCGGTCGAGCGGACATTGGCTCGCGCCGTCCTGCACGTCGACGAAGCTGATCCGCCGGTGCCGGTCCAGCCGGCGCATCAGCGCGATCTCGCGCCGGCATAAGGGGCAGCCGCCATCGTGCCAGACGGTGACGGTCATGCAGCGCCGCTAGCACCGACCGAGACGCCGCGGCGCTGGCGGTCGGAAAGTACGCCCGTTAAGCCCGGCACCTCGTCGAGCTGGCGCGTATCGGTGAAGCGGCCGCGCTCCTCGCGATACCGCACGATCTCGAAGCCGTGACCGCGAAACCCGTCGGCGGCGTCGAGCTCGGCTGCGGTCGCGGTGTTGATGTCCAACGGGGTCATGCGCGTCTCCAGCTGCGGAAGCGGTACAACGCGCGGACCGATGCGAAGAGCCGCGGGCCAAGCGGCATCGAGACGATGGCGCCCGAGGAACCCTTTTTCCGATCAACACCGTTCAACGATCCGACCGACCGACTTCGCCGAGAGGATCCGCAGATGCCCGATACCGTCTTTCGTCCGACGTTGAAGATGGCCGCCGCCGCGCGCCGCGGGCTGCGGTTGCGCGCGACATTCGATCGCGGCGGCACCGAGGTCGGCGTCAAGCGCGCGCACCAGCTTGCCGAGCGCGAGGCGCTCGATGCCGCCGACGTCAAGGCGATGCACAGCTTCTTCGCGCGCCACGAGGTCGACAAGCAGACCGGCACGCACGGCTGGAACTCGAACAGCGATCCGTCCGCGGGCTTCATCGCTTGGCTGTTATGGGTGGCGACGCGGGCAAGAGCTGGGCCGACGGCAAGATGAAATCGCTGGACTAGGCGTGCGCCGGCAACGGCGCCACGACGCGGCGTTTGAACATCCGGCTTTCAGGCTCGTTCGGATTTCGTGCAGACTCCCCGTCCTTCGCGTGCGCCGAGCAGTCCTGGCTGGCGGCCACGACGCGTCCTGATCACGCGCGCGGCGCAGGCCTTCGCGCATGGCCGCGCGATCGTCGAGCGGGCGGCGGCACTCGGCATCGCCGTCGTCGAACTGCCGGGCGACCGGCTCAACCTCGCCGTCCCCGACGATCCGAAACAGGCCTATGCCGACGCCAAGCGGACCTTGGCGGTGGTCGTGGCACCGCCGTCCAAACTCCGGCTGCAGCCGATCGCGCCGAGCGCCGACTGGCGTGTCGATCTTGCCGAAGGCTGCCCGGCGCATTGCAGCTATTGCTATCTCGCGGGCTCGCTCAAGGGACCGCCGATCACCCGCGCCTATGCCAATCTCGACGAGATATTGACGGGGCTGCCGGCCTATCTCGGCGAAGGCATGATCACCTCGCGCAGCCGTACGCGCGCACTGGAAGGCACGACCTTCGAGGCCTCCTGCTACACCGATCCGCTGGCGATCGAGCCGCTGACCGGATCCCTGTCCGCCGCGATCGCCTGGTTCGGCCGCTGGGACGCCGCCGCGCAGCTGCGCTTCACGACCAAATTCGCGGACGTCGAACCACTCCTCGGTCTCGACCATGGCGGCCGGACACGGATGCGCGCCTCGATCAATCCGCGGGCCTTCGCCCGTTTCGAGGGCGGCACCGCCCCGGTCGCCGCGCGGCTGGCGGCGCTGCGCCGAATGGCGGAGGCCGGCTATCCGGTCGGGCTCACCATCGCACCGATCATCGCCGCCGAGGGCTGGCAGGACGCCTATGGCGCGCTCATCGATGCCGCCGGCGCGGCGCTCGACGGGGTGGCCGACCTCACCGTCGAGCTAATCACCCACCGCTTCACCACCGGCTCGAAGGCGATGCTCGATAGCTGGTATCCGGGCTCGGCGCTCGACATGGGCGCGGACAAGCGCGTGACCAAGCGGACCAAGTTCGGCACCGAGAAGCAGGTCTATGATGCCGACACGATGCGCGCGCTGCGCGGGTTCTTCGAACGGCGGATCGCGGACGCGCTGCCGGCGGCACGGATCCTCTACTGGACATGACGACCTTCTTCACCGCCGACACGCACTTCGGCGACCATCGCACGATCAACATCTGGCGCCGGCCGTTCGCGGATACGGGCGAGATGGATGCGCTGCTGATCGCGCGCTGGAACGCGACCGTCACGGCGGACGACGAGGTCTGGCATCTCGGCGACGTCGCGCGACGTCCGGCCGACGTCGCCGCGCTGCTCGCGCGGCTGAATGGCACCAAGCATCTGCTGCGCGGTAACAACGATACCGACGCAACGCTCGCGGCGGCCGGCTGGTCGAGCGTCGGCGACTATGCCGAAATCGAGCACGACGGGCATCGCCTCGTGCTGTGCCACTACCCGTTCCGCAGCTGGAACGGGCAGCATCGCGGCGCGATCAACCTGCATGGCCACAGCCATGGCCGGCTGAAGCCGGTGCTTCGTCAATTCGACGTCGGCGTCGACGTCCATGGTTATGCGCCGGTGACGCTCGCGGCGATCATGACTGGGGATAAGTCACGGGATCGGTCGACAGCCCGCGAGGCTTCGCTATCAGCGGCGCAATGAGCATCAAAGCCACGATCATGAGCACCGCGACCGGCAAGCCGATCCAGACCTTCCTGTTCGGCCGCCGGCCCTATGCTGGTACCGACTTCACGCTGGAGACGGGCGAGCGCGTCACCGCGCAGCGGGTCGACATCGGCAAGCCGGCGCCGGGCAAGTTCATCACCCCGGTCGACGTCTGGGTGACGCCCAAGGATTGAGCGGGCACGGCCCGCGCCTTTGCCGGCATCCCGGACGCGTTCCGGAATTGACGATGCGGCGCGTGACCCGTGACGCACGCTAAGGATGCCCGCCTGCGCGGGAATGCCGGGCCCGCGTCGCCAAGTCAGCCCTCCGCCATGAAGCGATCGAACGCCGCCTTATAGTCCGGATGCCAGCGCGACAGCGCGGGGCGGTTCTCGATGATGTCGTCCATCGCCCAGCGCATGCGCTTCTCGTCGGTCGCGCGATCGACGTCGTTGTCGGGGCACAGGATGTAGAAGTCGCCGGCACCGACGCGCTCGAGCGCGAAGTCGGCGACCTGCTCCGCAGTCCAGGCGGCATCGGGTTTTTCCGCGCGACCGGTCATACCCGTGTGGGTGAAGCCGGGAATTAGCAGATGCGCCGAGACGCGCGTGCCGGTCGCCTCGCGCAGCGCTTGCCCCAGCGATTCGGTGTAGCTGCGCACCCCCGCCTTCGACAGATTATAGGCCGGGTTGCCGGGCGGGCTGGTGATGCCCTGCTTCGATCCGGTGTTGATCACCACCCCCGGCCGCTCGCCCTCGACCATCGCCGGCACGAACGCCTGAACGCCGTGGAGCACCCCCATTAGGTTGACGCCGAGCAGATGCTCCCACGCGGCTGCGCCCAGGGCATGCCAGGGTTGGCGCCGGTCGCGGCGTTGTTGAGCAGCACCGAGACCGGTCCCCAGCGGCTGACGACCGCATCGCGCAACGCCTCGACCTGCGGTCGCGACGACACATCGGTCGCAACCGCGAACACCTCGCCGATCCCCGCGAGGCGGTGCGCCGCCTGGTCGAGCATCTCGCCGGCCAGGTCCGCCAGCGCGACCTTGAGACCAAGCCCGAGCAGCCGCGAGGCGACCGCATGCCCGATTCCGCTCGCGGCACCGGTGACGACGGCCACGCCGCCGGCGGCGAAGGCGGGGGGAAGCTGTGACATGCGATCGATCCTCCTATTGGTCGCTCTCCATAGCCCTGCGCCGCGGCGGACGCACAAGCAGGGATTGCGCGCGACAAACGACCGAACGGGTGGACCGAATGCGCGGCGAGGCGATAGAGCGGGCGAATTGGACCCAGCGGAGCAGATCATGACCGAGACCGCCTACACGCCACCTGCCGTCTGGACCTGGGACAAGGCCAATGGCGGCCAGTTCGCCAACATCAATCGCCCGATCGCGGGCGCGACGCACGACAAGGACCTGCCCGTCGGCACGCACCCGCTGCAGCTCTATTCGCTGGCGACGCCCAACGGCCAGAAGGTGACGATCCTGCTCGAGGAATTGCTCGCGCTCGGGCACAGCGGCGCGGACTATGACGCCTGGCTGATCCGGATCGGCGAGGGCGACCAGTTCGGTTCGGGCTTCGTCGCGGTCAATCCCAACTCGAAGATCCCGGCGCTGCTCGATCGCTCCGGCCCGACCCCGATCCGCATCTTCGAGTCCGGCGCGATCCTGATGCATCTCGCCGAGAAATTCGCTGCCTTCCTGCCGACCGAGACCGCGGCCCGCGCCGAATGCCTGTCCTGGCTGTTCTGGCAGATGGGCAGCGCGCCCTATCTTGGCGGCGGCTTCGGCCATTTCTACGCCTATGTCCCGATCAAGATCGAATATGCGATCGACCGCTTCGCGATGGAGGTGAAGCGCGAACTCGACGTGCTCGATCGGCGTCTGGCCGAGACCGAGTATCTGGGCGGGGCCATTTATACGATTGCCGACATCGCGGTGTGGCCGTGGTACGGCAATCTCGTTCTGGGCCAGGCCTATAATGCGGGCGAGTTCCTCCAGGTCCAGGATTATAAACACGTCCAGCGCTGGGCGGCGGCGATCGCGGCGCGCCCCGCGGTGCAGCGTGGGCGCATGGTCAATCGGATCACCGGCGACCCCGCCGAACAGCTGCACGAACGCCATGACGCGCGCGATTTCGACACGCGGACACAGGACAAGCTCGCCCCCGCGGACCCGGCCGCCGCCTGACCATGGATGCGCCGCCGCTCGATCCGCGTCGGTCGTCGCCAGCGGTGGCGCGCAACCGCGATGCGATATTGGACGTGCTCCGGATCGAGCTGCCGCCGAACGGTCTCGTCCTGGAGGTAGCCAGCGGAAGCGGCGAACATGCGCTCCATTTCGCGCGCGCTTTGCCGGCGCTCGACTGGCAGCCCTCCGATCCGTCGGCGGCGGCGCGGGAGTCGATCGCCGGCTGGATCGCGGCCGATCCGCTGCCCAACCTCCGCGCCCCGCTCGATCTCGACGCCGAGACCGGGCTTGCGGCGATTGCGCAGGTCGATGCGATCCTGTGCATCAACATGGTGCATATCAGCCCCTGGTCGGCGACGCAGGGCGTGATGCGCGGCGCCGGCCGCCTGTTGCCCCCCGGAGGGCCGCTCTGCCTCTACGGACCGTTCCGGCAGGCCGATCGGCCGCTCGCCCCGAGCAACGCCGCCTTCGATGCGGATCTTCGCATGCGGGATGCGCGCTGGGGCTTGCGCACGGTCGACGCCATCGCGGCGTGCGCCGAAGCGGAGGGCCTCGCGCTCCAGCGCATCGTCGCGATGCCGGCCAACAATCTGATGATGATCCTCCGGCGATAAGGTCGTCCGCACGCGGCTCGGGCGATCTCAGCCCGTCGGCTCGCCGGTCAGTGCGGTGATTGCCATCACAAGTGCGAGATGCGTCAGGCCCTGCGGCAGGTTGCCGAGATAGGTGCCGTCCGTCGGGTCCGCCATCTCGGTATAGATCCCGACGCCGCGATCGAGCGCGGCGACGAGCCGGTCGAGTGCGGCCTCCGCCCGGTCGTGCTGGCCGAGCAGCGCGCGCGCCTCGATCATCCAGAAGGAGCAGGCGAGGAAACACCCCTCCTCGTCCTTCGCGTCGCTATAGCGATAATGATAAGGACCGGCGCCGAGCGACCGATCGATCGCATCGAGCGTGCTGGCGAGACGATCGGGACCGTCGAAGCCGAAGCGCACGGCGAGCGCCATCGATGCGTCGATCCGCTCCGAGCCCGGATAGAAGACATAGGCCTTGAGCGCGTCCGACCAGCCATGCGTGTTGATCCACTCGGCAATCCTGTCGCATTCGCGCGCCCAGCGATCGCGATAGGTCGTCGGCAGCTGCCCCGTATCGGCGAGCTCCACGGCGCGCGCGAGCGCCTGCCAGCAGCTCAGCTTGGACATCGTGTAATCGCGCGCCTCGGGCAGTTCCCATATGCCGGCATCGGGTTGCCGCCAGCGGTCGGCGCATTCGTCGGCAATGCGGACGAGGATCTGCGCGCTGTTGGCGTCGAGGATGTTGCCCGCCCGGACGAAGCGCGCCGCCGTGCCGAAGATGTCGCCATAGACGCCATGCTGATGCTGCGCGGTCGCGGCATTGCCGGTGACCACCGGGGTCGACCCGCGATAGCCCGGCACGTCGAAGGTGCGCACCGGATCGACGCGGTCGCCGCCGAGCGTATAGCAGACCTGCGTGCCATGCTGCTCGAGCCGCTTGAGCAGCCAGGTGAACGCCGCCTTCGCCTCCGCCTGCGCACCGACGGCGAGGAACGCCTTGATGGTAAAGCCCGCGTCGCGCACCCAGGCGAAGCGATAGTCGTAATTCTTGTCGCCACCAATCCGCTCGGGAAGCGAGGTCGTCGCCGCCGCGGCGATCGCGCCGCTCGGCGAGAAGAGCAGCAGTTTGAGCGCAAGCGCCGAGCGGACGAGCAGGTCGCGATGCCGCCCCCGATAGGCGAGGTTGGCGCACCATTGTCGCCATTCGCGGTCCGAAATATCGATCCGCGCGTCGATTTCGGCGATCGCGGGAACGACCAGCGGCTCGTCCGCGCCCGCCACGATCGCAACGACGCGCCGCTCGCCTGGCGCGACCGACAGCGACGCGACCAGCCCGTCGTCGTCGAGCGTCTCGACCGCCACCTCGTCGCTGAGGCGGAAGATGCCGAGCACGCGGCCGGCATGGAAGACATGCTGTCCGCCGATCATCGAGGTATAGGGATTGACCGCGGATGCGCGCCGCCCGAAACGGACCCGGATATCGAAGCGGACATGGCCGTCGAGCCCCTCGATCCGCCGCGCGAGCTCCGCCCATGGCAGCCGCCCCGCCGTCCCGCTGTTGATCGACTCGGTCAGCTTGGCGCGGCCACCGGCCGTGGTGAAGATTGTCTCCAGCACATTGCTGTCGGTGCGATAGGCGCGGTCGATCCGGCAGGGTTCGCTCGGCGTGATCGCGAAATAGCCGCCGGTGTCGGGATCGAGCAGCCGGTCGAACAATGGCGGGGAATCGAGATTGGGGACGCACCACCAGTCGATCGAACCGTCCATCCCGGCAAGCGCCAGCGACCGGCCGTCGCCAAGTGCTCCATAGCCTTCGAGCGGAAGATAGCCGTCGGCATCACGCCGGGGCGGCGGCGCGTCGAAATGCGGAGTCTGGCCGGGATCGGGCAACATTTCTCTCCAGACGGACGCCGCGGCGGGCGCCGTCCTTAAATTGCGTGGCGGAAAGTTGGTCAGGCGTCCGCCGGCATCGGCCCGCGGAACGCGTCGACCTGTGTCTCCGCGGCGAGCTTGACCGGCCGGCCGGTCCGCGCGCTTTCATAGATCGCCGCCATGATCACCTGATCCTGCAGCCCTTCCTCGCCCGGCGTGCGCGGCCGTGCGCCCGAGCGGACGCACTCCGCCATATGGTCGATCTCGAGGCTGAACTGGTTCTTCTGGCCGAAGGACAAAGCGCTGTCGCTCTCGGCCTTGCCCTCTCGCTTGGAAATATGGAGCTTCTGACCCTCGTAACCAAAGGCATTCTCGATCTCGCCGACCGCCTTCGTGCCGATCACGCGCAGGTTGCGATGCTCGTGGGCCGAATAGCTCGATGCGCAATTGGCGACCGCTCCCGAAGGGAAGCGCAGCGTGAACGACACGGTCGACTCGACCTCGGCGAAGCGCGGGTCGCCCGACGGGCTGTAGATCGTCGCCTGCACCTCGGTCGGCTCCTCGCCGAGCAGCGCGCGCGTGGTGTTGAGGCAATAGAGCCCGACATCGGGCAAGGAGCCGCCGCCCGCCAGCGCCTTCTTCTGTCGCCACTGCGCGGGATCGCCCTGATTCTGCGTATTGATCGCATCGATCAGCTGGATCTGGCCGAACTCGCCGGCCCGCGCGCGCTTGGACAGCTCGCGATTATTGATCTCATATTGGCAGCGATAGGCGATCATCAGCCGCTTGCCCGCCTTGGCACACGCCTCGACCATCGAGCGCGCTTCAGCGGGTGACGTCGCCATCGGTTTCTCGCACAGGACATGCTTGCCCGCGCGCGCGGCGCGAACGACGGCGTCGTGGTGAAGGGCATTGGGCAGGACGATGTACACCGCCTCGATCGCCGCATCGTCGCGGATGCGGTCGAAGCCCGCGTAGTCGTAGCAGGCCGACGGCGCGATGCCATATTGCGCCGCGACCGTCTGTAGCTTCTCCGGATCGCCGCTGACCAGCGCGACCGGCCTGGCATGCTTGCACTGCGCGAAGGCGGGCAGGATGTTTTCGAGCGCCAGGCGCCCGAGGCCGACGATCGCGAAGCCGACGCGGCGCGCGGGTGGATCCTGGTTCGGCGGGGTGCCGTCCGGCCGTTCGGTGTCGGCGTGGATCGGCGGGAAGCTGATATGGCCGCCTGTGCTCGAACCCTCGTCGATCGGCGCCGCAGCCGGCATCGTGGGCGCTGCGACCGCCTTTGCCGACGCAAGGGCGAACCCGACGCCGGCACCGGCCAGGACGGTGCGGCGCCCGACGCCATCATAGATCTTGTCCGTCATCGTCCCGTGTTCCTTCGCTGGCAGGCGCCCTGCCTTCCAGGCGGACCAGCTCCAAACGCGGCGGCTGCCGATGGGGTCCTCGCGCGCCTATGCCGTTGACCAAGATGGGCGTTTGTTCATGCGCAGCGGTCGCCGAGGAGGACGCCTACAGCCGCGGCCGCAATTCGGATTCGAAGAAGTCGATGAAGCGCGCCTGCTGCTGGCCGGGGCAGGTCAGCACGATATGGTCGTAGCCCGCATCGACATATTTGCGGATCAGCGCGAGATGCACGTCGACATCCGGGCCTGCCGCGATCGCATCCGCGAGATCGTCCGGCCGGACGAATGCGCTCGCCGACTCAAATCCGGCGACGGTCGGCAGCTCGCTGTTCACCGCCCAGCCGAGCGCCGAGAAGCGAAAGGTCTCACGCGCTTGGTCGAGGCCCGCCTGTTCGGATTCGGCGTAGGACAGCACCGCTTCCGAATAGGCCGAGCCCGGCTTTCTCGTGCGGAAATCGTCGACCAGCTTGCCGCTCGGCTCGGTGGTCATGATTCCGTCCGCCTTGTCGACTGCCAGCGCCACCGATGCCGGCCCGCTCACCCCCAGCACGATGTCGATCGGCGCGTCGGGAAGGTCATAGAGCTGGGCGTGGTCGACGACGAAATACTCGCCCTTCCAGCTGTGCACGCCGCCCTGCCAGAGCGTGCGGAAGATCTCGATCGCCTCGCCCAGCATCGCGTGCCGCTCGGGGATCGACGGCCAGCGCGCGCCGGTGACATGTTCGTTGAGCCGCTCGCCGGCACCGACCGCGAGCGTGAAGCGGTTGTCGCTCATCAGGGCGATGGTGGCGGCGGCCTGCGCGATGATCGCCGGATGATAGCGGATGATCGGACAGGTGAGACCGGTCGCGATGCCGATCCGCGACGTCGCATGCGCGATCGCGCCGAGCACGCTCCACGCGAAAGGCGCATGCCCCTGCGCCTCGAGCCACGGGTGAAAATGATCCGAGATCGAGACGAAGTCGAAGCCCGCCGCCTCGGCGCGCACCGCATTGTCGATCAGCGCCTTCGGACCATGTTCCTCGGTCATCAGCTTATATCCGAATTTCGTCATCATCGCCTCCGGGTTCCCGCCGTTCAATGCGGGACCGCCGGTCATCGATCCGGTCGCATGGGCCGGATCGCGCGAGGATCCTGGGTTGCAGGCCCGTCATCGCGTCACCGATACCTGCATGGCCGTGCCGTCGTGATCCGGTGCGATGGGCGCCGCCGTCCGCGGCGACGGCACTCCGGCCGACCTTGAGCCGTTGTCGCCACGCGAAGCCCCGGTTGGCGTAGGACATATATGCAGTGATCAGAGCCCTGACCGAACCGCTGCGCCGATCGATCGCTGCCGAGGTCTCCTCCTTATTCAATGATCGCGCCCAGGGAGAACGGCCGGTCGAGCGCCGCGCCGACGGCCTGTTCGGCCCGCAGTCCGTCGCCTGGCGGGTCAATGGCGACGTGACGTCGATGATGGCGGGCGGCATTGCTGCGCTTCTGCTGCAGATGCTGCACCCGGCGGTGCTCGCTGGCGTATGGGACCATTCGACTTTTCGCGGCGACATGCACGGCCGGCTGCGCCGGACCGCCCGCTTCATTGCGGTGACGACGTTCGGATCGAAATCGGATGCGGAGGACGCGATCGCGCTGGTCCGATCCATCCACCACCGTGTCCGCGGCACCCTGCCCGATGGGACGCCCTATGCCGCCGACGATCCCGATCTGCTCGACTGGGTCCACGTCACCGGCGCGAAGAGCTTTCTCGACGGCTGGATCCGCTATGCCGAGCCGCGCATGTCGATGCGCGATCAGGACCGCTATTTCGCCGAGATGGCGCAGGTGGCCGAGGCGCTCGGCGCCGCCCGGGCGCCGCACTCGCGATCGGCCGCGGAGCGGCTCGTCGCCGAGACCAAAGGCCGGTTGCGCGCCGACCACCGAACCCGCGAGGTCGCGCGGCTCGTGCTCGAGCAACGCGCCAGCAATGCGATGGCAGAACCCATGCAGCGGCTGATCCTGAAAGCCGGCGTCGATCTGCTCCCCGCCTGGGCGCAGCGGATGCATGGTCTGCCGCCTGCCGGTCTGAGCCTCCCCCTGATCCGTACCGGCACCCTGGGCGTCGCAGGCACGCTGCGCTGGGCGTTCGATCGCTCCGCCTGACCAACGGCGAACGGAGAACGGCGGCGATCCCCGGTTCCCGGCTGCGGATCGCCCCCGGGCCTGCTAGGTCGTGGACATGACCGTCACGACGCAGCCTTCGCTGTCAGACCCCGCCGCCCCGATCCCGCAATCCGTCGACTTCGTCGTGATCGACGTCGAGACCGCCTGCTCGCGCGTGAGCAGCATATGCCAGGTCGGGATCGTCGGCTTCGCCGGCGGCCGCGAACGATGGTGCTACGAGACGCTGGTCGATCCCTGCGACGATTTCCACGACTTCAACATCCGCATCCACGGTATCGGCCCCGACCATGTGGTCGGGCATCCGACCTTTGCGGATATTCACGGCCTCCTCGACGGGCACCTGTCGGACCGCATCACGGTCGCCCACAGCTATTTCGACAAAGGTGCGCTGGCGGCTGCCTGCCGCGTCCACGATCGGCCGGTCATAGAGACGCGCTGGCTCGACAGCGTGCGCGTCGCCAAACGCGCCTGGCCCGATCTGCCGAGCCACCGGCTGAACGTCCTGTCCGAATATCTGGGCGTTGCCCACAAGCATCATGACGCGCTCAGCGACGCGCGCGCGGCCGGCATGGTGATCGTCAAGGCCATCGACCATACGGGGATCGACCTTCTTGGCTGGATGGCACCCACGACCAAGCCCGGCCCGGCGCCGACCCCGGCGGCCATAGGGCCGCTGCGCGGCGAGCGTATCGCGATCGCGGGCGAGCCGCGCGACGGCCGCCTCGCCCGGCGCCTTGCCGCCGCCGGCGGCAGGATCGTGTCGTCGGTCGGGGCAACGACGACATTGCTGGTGTTGGCCGAACCGCCGTCGCCATTCGAGGGCGAACGACGGTCCCGGCTGCTCGCCAAGGCCGCGGCGCTGCGCAAAGGCGGGCACGGGATCGCGGTGATCGGCGAGCATGACGTGGTCGCGCGCATCGGCGCGGTGGCATAGCCGCGGGCGCCAGCGCGGTGAGACGCCCGTATCAGGGTTTCAGATCGCGCCGGCTCATTTCGGCGGCGGCGAGGATATCGAGCGGCGACCCGGGGTCTCCCGCGAAAATATCATGGAGATCCAGAAGATCTTCGTCATTCAGGCGCGTAACCGACGCCTCGATCTCGTGCATATTGCGCACCACGCGGGCGTCGTGATCGGCGCGCCACTTGCCTTTTGGTCTCTGCATCGCCCGCCCCTACTACGGGGGCTGCGATTTTCCTAGCGGTCTGGCCGCAGACCTGCGTGTTTGGTCGGTCGCGTCGTTCCAGACATCACGCCCCTAGCTATCCTGGATCGCCGACAGCTTCCAGACGCCGCCCCGATCGCGGACGAACGTCCACAATTCGGTCGTCTCGCTCGGCATGTTGGCCGAGCCGCTGACGATCATCCCGGTGGTGCGATTCCGCATCACGTCGATACCTTCGTAGCGCAGGCTGATCGTCGCATAATCCGCGTCCGCCTCGCGCCAGGCTTCGGAAACCTCGGCGTCGAGCAGCCGCGTCCCGCTTACCTCGTTGCGGACGCCCTGCGTCGCGTTCTGGCTGAGTTCCTCGGACAGATAGGACATGATCTCGGGCGTGGTCAGTTGGCGCAGCCGCGCATAATCCTCGCGGCCGAATGCGTCCTGCACGTCGATCAGCAGCCGCTCGAACGCGGCCTGATCGGCCTGGCTCAGCGGGATGTCCGTCGCCGGTGCGGCATAGCCTTGCGTCTGTGCGCCGCCGCCGCCCCAGGGCCCGCCATCCGCCTGCGGGACGAAGCCGCTGGCGCCGCCGAAGCCGCCCGGAGCGGATCCGCTCTGCCCCGCCGAGCGTCGACGGAAGAAGCCGATGACCAGCCAGACGATCCCGCCGAGCAGGGCGAGCTGGATCAGCGAGGCCAGCAGTCCACCACCGCCGCTCGAACCCCAGCCGCCGCCGCCCATGCCCCCGCCAAGGAAATGACCAAGCAGCCCGCCGGCGACGAGGCCGCCCAACAGCCCGCCGCCGAAACCGCCGAAGCGGCCGCCCGGGCGATAGCTGGGTTGCGAGCCGAAGCTCGGCGCATAGGCCGGACTGGCCTGGGTCCGCGGCGTCATCGACCGCTCGATCGGCGCCACCGGCCGGCTCGCATTATAGGTCGGGCGCGGCGCATAATAGGTTCGCGAGCCGCGGCTGCCGAAGCTTCCGCCGCGCCGGGCATCGGCCGGCATCGCGACCGTGCTGGCCAGCGCCAGGGCAAGAGCGAGGGCAGACGCCAAACGATGGGAACGGTAGATCACGGCAAGTCTCCTATCTGCGACGATGTAGGGATCGCGCGCCGGCTCCGCCAGACATGATCCGATCCATCGCGGCCGAGACGTCGCAATCTCCCGGCCTCTCGCCGCGTGGCGCCGCGTCATCCGCCTTTTGCGGTTCCGCCATCCCGGCGTTCGTTCTATTCGGGCGCGACACACACGCCGGAGACCGTGATGACGCCCCGCAGCATCGCCCGCGCCTACCCCGCCCTCCGCGACGACATCGGCGACCTCACCACGCGGCGTCCGGTGCCCGGCCCTGGGCTCGAGCAGGTCGACCCCTTCCTGTTCCTCAACCATCACTGCCCGCAAACCTATCGGCCGGGCAACGATGGCCTGCCGTTCGGGCCACATCCGCACCGCGGCTTCGAGACGGTCACCTTCATCCTTACCGGCAATCTCGCGCACCACGATACCGGCGGCCATGAGAGCGTGATCGAGGCAGGCGGCGTCCAGTGGATGACCGCCGGCTCGGGGCTGATCCATGCCGAGGTGTCGCCGCCGTCGTTCAAACGGCAAGGCGGCGCGCTCGAGATCCTGCAGCTGTGGGTCAACCTGCCCGCCCGCCTCAAGATGACCACGCCTGCCTATACCGGCGTCCAAGCGGAGCAGATCCCCGCCATTCCGATCGCGGACGGCAACGGCATGCTGTATCTGACATCCGGCACGTTCGACGACGTCGTCGGGCCGATCGCATCGCTGACCGGCGTCTTCATGGCGACACTCCAATTGTCCGCCGGCGCGCGCGTCGAACTGCCTGCACCCAAGGGACGAAGCATCCTGCTCTATGTGGTCGCGGGTCGCATCGCGGTCGGCGGCGGTGCGGTGGACCGCTGGCACCTCGTGCGGATGAACGACGATGGCGACACCGTGCTGGTCGAGGCCGGGACCGACGCCACGCTGCTGTTCGGCCACGCCGATCCGATCGGCGAGCCGATGGTGTCGCACGGACCGTTCGTGATGAACACGCGCGAGGAGATTGGCATGGCGATCCAAGACTATCAGGCCGGCAAGTTCAACGGCACCGGGCCGTTGGCGGGGGTCGGCGCGTGACGCCGGAGACCGAGCGTCCGCCGCTGCCGCCCTTCGCATCGCCCGAGGCCGCGGCGCGCAAGGTGCGGCTCGCCGAGGACGCATGGAACGGCCGCGATCCTGCCCGCGTCTCGCTCGCCTATACGGTCGACAGCCAGTGGCGAAACCGTGCCGAGTTTCTGCAGGGCCGCGACGCGATCGTCGCGTTCCTTACCCGCAAATGGGCGCAGGAGCAGGACTATCGGCTGATCAAGGAGCTGTGGGATTTCCGCGACGACCGGATCGCCGTGCGCTTCGCCTATGAATGGCATGACTCGCGCGGCGACTGGTTCCGCTCCTATGGCAACGAGTTGTGGGAATTCGACGCACACGGGCTGATGAAGCGCCGCATCGCCAGCATCAACGACTTGCCGATCCGCGAAGACGAGCGGCTGTATCACTGGCCGCAGGGGCGCCGCCCCGACGATCATCCGGGGCTGAGCGACCTCGGCCTGTAGGACAGGACGCTGCCGCTCGACATTGTGACGCAGGTCGGCGATCGTCGCGATCGTCTTGGGGCGGGGAGTAGCGCGATGCGGGGAAGCGGACGGACACGGACGATGGTCGGGATGCTGCTCGCAGCCGGCATCGCGCAGGCGGCCATGGCCAGGCCCGACACGCGCGTGCTGGCTGCCGCGACCGCCGCCCGCGCCGACCAGCTCGCGTTGCTCGAACGCGCCGTCGACATCGACTCCGGCACGGGGGACGCCGCCGGTGCCGCCAAGGTCCAGGCGCTGCTCGTGCCCCGCCTGCGCGCGCTCGGCGCGACGATCGAGACGGTCGCCGCCGAGGCCGCGGGGCTCGGCGACAATGTTGTCGCGCGGATCGATGGCACCGGCAGCGCGCGCATCCTGATCATCGCACATGTCGACACGGTATTCCCCGCCGGCACCGCCGCCGAGCGACCCTATCGAAGCGACGGTGCACGGGCCTACGGTCCCGGCGTCTCCGATGAAAAGGCCGGCGCGATCGAGGCCGTGGTCGCACTCAAGCTGCTCCACGATCTTGGCGCGCGGAATTACAAGCGGATCACGCTGCTGATCGAAACCAGCGAGGAACAGGGCTCGCCCGGCACGCGTCATCTGATCGACCGCCTGCTTCACGATGCCGATGTCGAGCTCAACATGGAACCGGGCGATGCGCCCGATGCGATCACGGTCTGGCGCAAGGGATCGGCGACGATCCACCTCACCGTCCACGGCCGCGCCGCGCATGCCGGCGTCGCACCACAGGACGGTCGCAACGCCGCGGTCGAGCTGATCCACCAGCTGAAGACGATCGACCGCTTCCCGCAGTCGGGCGACGGGCTGACCGTCAACCTGACCACGCTCAAGGCGGGCGACCGGGTCAACGTCATCCCCGACCTCGCCAGCGCCGACATCAACTATCGCGTGCGCAGCGCCGACCAGTTCGCAACCGTGCAGTCCGCCTTCGCGGCATCGGCCAAGCAGACGCTCGTGCCGGACACGACGGTCGAGGTGTCGACCACGCCCGCCTTTCCGCCCTTGCCCGAAAACCCGGCAACGCAGCGGCTCGCGGGTCAGGCCAAGGCGATCTATGCCGGGCTCGGGCGCGAGCTCGGCATGGCTGGAAACGGCGGCGCGTCGGAATCCGCGCTGGCTGCGGCCGCGGGCGTCCCCGCGCTCGACGGATTGGGCCCGGTCGGCGGCGGCTTTCACAGCGCGCGCGAATATCTCGATCTCACGACGGTGACGCCGCGACTGTATCTGCTGACCAAGCTGATCATGGCGATCGGGGATGCCCCCCCGCCCGCAACGCGCCCCTGAACGGCGAACCGCTCAGCGCGTCGCCAGGTCCGCGAACGCCATCAGGAACAGGAAGCTCAGCCAGACGACGCCGATCAGCGCAGTCATCCGGACCAGCGCGCTCGCCTTGCCGAGCTTCATGAACGCGCCCAGCACCAGCGACGCTTGTACCAGCACGATCGCGAGAGACAGCAGCGGTTTGAGCGGCGCGCCAGGAACCAGCGCATATCCGAGGCTGATGGCGCCCAATCCGAACAGCGCCGCCCAGACCAGCAGCGGTTTCAGCACGATCGTGCGAGCGTCGGGCGGCCGATCCTCCGCCATCACCGCCCGATCAGATAAAGCAGCGGCCACAGCAGCAGCCAGACGATGTCGACGAGATGCCAGTAGAGCGTCGTCACCTCCGCCACCATCCAGCGCGGCCCCAGCGTCCCCAGCCGGTCGAGCCACAACAGCCGCGCGACGAACGCCAGCCCGATCGTCAGGTGGACCGCATGGATGAGCGTGATCAGCCAGTAGAAGGACCAGAAGCGGATCGCGCCTACCGCGGTGAAGGGAAAGCCGGGGACCGTCGGGAAAAGATGCTCGGACAGGTCCTCATGATATTCGAAGCCCTTGACGGCCAGGAAGGCGGTGCCGAGAATCAGCGTCGCGACGATCGCCACGCGGGCCGCGCGCCGCCACTCGGCCTTGATCGCACGCTCGGCGACGGTCAGCGTTGCGCTGCTGCTCATCAACAGGACGGTATTGATCGTGCCGAGCAGGAGATTGGCTTTATGGCCGCCGACTGCGAACCCGCCCGGGTCCTGCAGACGCGCCACGGCGTAGAGGAAGAAGAAGCCGCCGAAGAACAGGATCTCGGTCGCCAGGAACAGCCACAGCCCGAACACCATCGCCTCGTGCTGGCGGTCGGCCTGCTCGAACGGCTCGACCAGCATTGGCGTGGGGGGTGCGACGCTCACCGCCACACTCCGCCCGTTCTCCCGCGCAGGCGGGGGCCCAGCGCTGCGAAGCGCGAGGCGTGCGTCTCTGGGCGCCCGCCGGGGAATCGGGCGCCACTCACGCCCGTTCGTCCTGCATCGTCTCGTCGGCTTTGCCCGGGGCCTCGTCCCAATCATGATAGGCATAGGCCTCGGTCCGAACGACGGGGAAGACGAGGAAATTATGCTTCGGCGGCGGCGACGTGGTCGTCCACTCGAGACCGGTCGCCTGATGCGGATTGTCGGGCGCGCGCTCGCCGTAGAAGAGCGAATAGCCCAGGTAGAAGAGCGGCATCAGATAGCCCACCGCAAGCACCACCGCACCGGTCGACGACATCACGTTCCAGACCTGAAATTCGGGCGGGTATTCGTGATAACGCCGCGGCATGCCGAGATAGCCGAGGATGAATTGCGGGAAGAAGGTGAAGTTGAACCCGAAGAACAGCCACAGCGCCGCGCTTCTCGCAAAGGTCTCCGAATAGAGCCGCCCGGTGATCTTGGGCCACCAGAAATGCAGCCCCCCGAAGAAGGCGGACACCGATCCGCCGACCATGATGTAATGGAAGTGCGCGACGACGAAATAGGTGTCGGACAGATGCACGTCGACCGGGATCGAGGCGAGGAACAGGCCGGTCAGCCCGCCCAGCGTGAACAGCCCGACGAAGCCCAGCGCATAGAGCATCGGTGCCGAGAAGCGGATCGTCCCGCGATAGAGCGTGCCCGTCCAGTTGAACACCTTGATCGCGGAAGGGACGGCGATCACGAAGCTCAGGAAGCTGAAGATCATGCTCGCGAACGGAGATTGTCCCGAGACGAACATGTGATGGCCCCACACCAGGAAACCGATCACCGCGATCACCAGCATCGCATAGACCATGAACTGGTAGCCGAACACGCGCCGCCGCGCCTCGCAGGCGATGATCTCCGAGACCACGCCCATCGCCGGCAGGATCATGATGTAGACCGCCGGATGGCTGTAGAACCAGAATAGGTGCTGGAAGAGCAGCGGGTCGCCGCCCGCGCGCGGATCGAAGATCGGCAGGCCGAGCAGCCGCTCCGCGCAGATCAGCACCATCGCCATCGCCAGCACCGGCGTCGCCAGCACCATGACCAGGCTGGTCGCGTACATCGACCAGCAGAACAAGGGCAGCCGCATCCAGGTCATGCCCTTGGTGCGCAGCAGATGGACGGTGGCGATGAAGTTGATCCCGGTCGCGATCGACGAGAAACCGACGACGAAGATGCCGAACGCGGCGAGCAGCACATAGCTGTTCGAGTAGAGCGTCGAGAAGGGCGTGTAGAAGGTCCACCCCGTATCGACCCCGCCGAGCAGCAGTGCGGCGAGCGTGAAGCAGCCGGCGATGACGTAGAGGTACCAACTCATCAGGTTGAGCCGCGGGAAGGCGACGTCCTTGGCACCGATCATCAGCGGCAGCAGGAAATTGCCCAGCGTCGCAGGGATCGAGGGGACGAGGAAGAACCACACCATGATCACGCCGTGCAGCGTGAACAGCCGGTTGTAGGTGTCGGCGGTGACGAGATCGCCCTTGGGGGTGAACAGCTCGAGCCGGATCACGGTCGCCGCCGCGCCGCCGATGAAGAAGAACATCGTGATCGAGACCGCGTAGAGGATCGCGATCCGCTTGTGGTCGGTCGAGAGCAGCCACGAGCGCAGCGTCGTACCCTCGGTCAGATAGGTGCGCTCGCCGGGTTCGCGCGCCAGCAGGCCGGTGTCGTCGCTTCTCATCGTGGCCCCGTCATCGCGCTTCACTCCGGCCCTGCTCGAGCGCCTTGATATAGGCGACCATCGCGACGACCTGCTCCTCGCTCGCGACACCCTGATAGCTCGGCATCACCGACGGATAGCCGGCGACGACCTGCGCCTCGGGGCGCAGGATGCTGGTGCGCAGATAATCCTCGTCGGCGGTGACGGTGCTGCCGTCGGCGAGCGTCACCGGTCGGTCGTAGAGCCCGGCGAGCGGCGGCGCCGGCACGCGGGCGCCGGCACCGTGGCACCCAGAACAGCCGAATTTGGTAAACAGCTGCGCGCCCTCCCCGGCCAGATCCTCGCCATGCGGCTGCGCGGCGAGCCAGGTCGCGTAGGATTCGGGCGGCATCACGGTGATCGTGCCCGTCATCCGGGCATGGTCGGTGCCGCAATATTCGGTGCAAAACAGGTGATAGTCTCCGGCTTTGGTCGCCTCGAACCAGGTCGCGGTATAGCGGCCCGGCAGCACGTCCTGCTTGATCCGGAAGGCGGGCACGCCGAAACTGTGGATCACGTCCTGGCTAGTCATCTCGAGCCGCACCGGCACGCCCTGCGGGATATGCAGCGCGTCGATCTCGCGCACCCCCTCGGGGTGCTGCGCTTTCCACATCCACTGTTTGGCGACGATGTGGATTTCGAGCGCGCGCTTGGGCAGCAGGAAATGCGGCAGCTGCGCCGACACCGCCCACCAGAAGACGAACAGCGCGACGAACAGGGTCGCCACCGTCCAGCCGATCTCCACCTCGCGACTCATCCAGTCGGGAAGCGGCCCGCGATAGGCTTTGGTGCCAGCGCGATATTTGATCGCGAACGACAGCACGAGCGTGCCGACCACGGTCATGATGACGACGCTCAAGCCGACCAGCACCCAGAAGATGCGATCGACCGACGGCGCGATGGTGGAGGCGGATTCAAGCATCAGACGGCGCTCCGCTGCCGGCGAAGGCTCCACGCCAGGAAGCCGGCGAACGCCGCGACCAGCGCGATCCCGCCAAGACGCAGCGCAAGGATCGCGGGCTTGGCATAGACTCCCTGCGCCGCGGCCAACCCGTAGCAGATCGCGCTGATCCGCCCCGCGAGGCTGTCGTCGGCTTTGGGCGACGGTGCGACATAGGCGGCATCCAGCTTGGCACGCGCAATCGCGGACGCCAGTTGCGGCGCCGTGGTCGCGGTCTCCGGCAACAGCGCGGCCAGGGTGCCCGTCGGCGCAAAGACGTACAGCGCCGCGTCGTGCGCGAACTGATCGGCCTCGGCATCATATTCGGCGTGATAGCCGAGCGCCTTTTCCGCGATCGCGATCGCCGCGGGCGTGCCGGTCAGCAGTTCCACGCTCCGCGCCTCGCGCGGCAGGCTCTGCAGCCGTTCGCCGATCAGCCGGCGCGCCACCGCCGGCCCGTCGCCGTCGAGCCCGATCACCACCATGCGATAGTCGCGACCTGGCACCAGCGCGGCATCGTGCAGCGCCCCCGCGGTCAGCGTGATGCCGGGGCCGCAGATATGTTTGCAGCTGTAATCGGCAAACAGCAGCACGGTCGGCATCGAACCATTGGCAAGGGTGACGCGTGCGCCACGCTGGTCGACAAAACCGAGCCCCGCCGGCAGCACCGCGCCTGTCGGCGGCGTCGCGCCGACGCGCGACAGTTCGGCGGGGGTCAGTGCGGCGGCCACGGGGCTTGCGAGCAGCGCCACTGCGAGAATCGCCGCGCGGTTCACGGCTTACCCCATAGCGCATCGCCCTGCGCCGCCGTCACCGCCATCGCATTGCCGATCGCCGCCGGCGGCCGCGGTGCCTGGACCTGGCGCCAGTCGCTCGGCGCGGTGTCGATCGTCTCGAGCACGGGCGCCGCGAAATGCTCGGGCACCGCCCGCGTCTGCGCGGCGTAGCGATGGTTGTAAAAGGTACCGGTGACGACGACGAGTGCGACCAGCGTGATCACGAAGACGGCCAGAGCGATCACCGCCGGCTTGGCGCGGACGCTCCAGCCCTCATAGTCCTGGCTCATGCCCACGCCTCCCGCGCCAGTCCGCCGACCGCCAATGTTGCCGCCAGCCCCATGGCCAGCCCGATCCGGCCACCCGGCCCCGCGACGATCCACACCCCAATGAGCCCGAGCGCGAGCAACGCCGCACGCCCCGCCCAGCCACGCGCGCCATCGCTGCGGCTCAGTCCGATCAGCAGGATCGGCGCGATCAGCCCGAATACTAGCGCGAGGCCCGGCAGCAGCGCGGCTGGCAACGTCCGACGATCGACATACCAGCCGACATGCGCGGGCAGATTGCCGAACCAGACGATGACGAAGTCGATGTAGAGAAAATAGCTCAGCCCGAGCGCGCAGGCGACAAGCAGATAAGCGAGATCGCGACGCTGCGACACCGTTCCCAGGCCTGCCGCGCAGGCCAGAGCGGCCGACCCACCGATCTGCATCACCGCGAGCACCATCGGCGCCACGGACTCGGGCTGCGCGGGTGCGACGCCGAGCAGCCAATCATAGGCCATCACGGACACGATGAGCCCGTGCAGCAAGAGCAGCGGCCCCGCCTGCGTCAGCGTGCCCCGCCTCAGCGCACGGCCGATCCACGACCAGACCAATAAGGCCAGCGCCGATCGGACGGCGAAGGCTATAGGCGATAGCCACAGCTGGAGGTGGCCCTCGGGATGGTGGAACAGCGCCTGTCCGATCACCACCGGAACCGCGAGCAGCCCTAGCCAGGGCATCGCCGGCAGCATTGGCACCAGCGCGGCATCCCAATCGGCGCCGACGACGCGCGCGATCAGCAGCAAGGCCACCGCGCCGATCGGCGGGGCGCTCAGCAGGAGGAAGGCCGCCCGCCAGCCATCGGCCGCAGCGCGCGGATCGGCGATCGCGAGCAGGGCGACCGCCGCCGCGCCCAACAGCGCGCGAAGCAGCGACGCCACCCTCACTTGCCCTGCCCCGGCTGGAGCGTCTTGAGCGCCTCGACATAGGCGGCGATCGCCCAGCGGTCGTCGGGCTCGATGCGATCGGCGAACGGGTACATCGCGCCATAGCCGCGCGTGATCGCGTCGGCGGTGCGGCGCGGATTGTCTTGGTTTCCGAACGCCGGCGGCCGCGGAAAACCGCGCTGGACGACGCGGCCGAGGCCGTTGCCCGTCTCGGCGTGACAGGGCGTGCAGAAGATCCGATACCGATCCTCGCCCCGCGCTAGCAGCGCGGGCGTGACGTGCGGCGGCGTCGTCGCGGCGGCATCCCGCGCGGGCTGATCCTGCGCGACCGTCCCGGCAGGCGCGTCGTCGCTCGCCGCCGGCCCATCCTGCCACAAGGTCGCGCCGCCCTGCGCGTCGTGGCGCGCCTGCTTGGTCATCGACAGGTCGCAGCCGGCGAGCAGCAGCGGCATGGCGAGCAGCGCGGCCTTCATCGCGTCACCATCCGACTGTGCACCGCGCCGGCTTCCGTCAGCATCCGGATGATGTCGGGCGCATCGTCCTCGTCGCAGGCGAGCGCAAGGACGAATCGGTCGGACGAGGCGCGCGCCACCTCGTCGAGATCGAAGGCGCCGTCGTGCAACCGCGTCAGCCTCGCCCGCACGACGAAGGCGAGCATGCCCGCGATCCCCGCCGCGAGCGCGCCGAATTCGATCGGCGCGATCAGGAACACCGGCCAGGAGTGCAGCGGCCGCGCGCCGCTGTCGAACGGGTAGGCCTGCGTCGCGGTCCACCAGATGAACGCGTAGAAGCCGGCCGCCGAGAGCAGCCCCGCGGCGATCGCGATCCAGGCGATCGGATAGGCTTCCACCTCGCCGATCTCGCCCAGTTCGATCGGCATCGGCGACCACAGCCCGACGATCCGCCGCCCGTCGTCCCGCGCCTGCGCGACCGCCTCGCGAAACGGCGCCTCATGCGCGAAGCTGGCGAGCGCGAGCGCGGTCATCGCGCGCTCTCCGCCAGTTCGCGGATCTCGTACATCGGCACCAGCGGGATGACGCGCGCGAGCAGCAGGAACAGCAGCACGAACAGCCCGCCGGTGCCGAACAGGATCAGCCCGTCGACGATCGTCGGCACGTACAGCGTCCACATCGTCGGCTCGTAGCCGATCGACAGCGTGTTGCAGAGGATCAGGATGCGCTCGAAATACATGCCGACCAGCACGCCCAGCGACACGATCACCAGCACCGGCGTCGAGCGCCTGAGCGCGGGCGACCAGAACAGCTGCGGCAGCAGGCAATTGCCGAGGATCATGCCGTAGGTCATGCCCGAATAGGGGCCGGTGAAGCTGAAGCGGAGGAAGCGCAGGTCGGCCGCCTCGCCCGTCCACAGCGACGACATCCACTCGCTGCCGTAGGAGAGCAGCATGATCGATCCGGCAGCGAGCAGCATCTTGGCCATTGCGTCGAGATGATTGGGGCGGATCACGCCCTCCAGCCGCAGCGTCGCGCGGATCACCAGTGCGAGCAGCACGACCATCGCGAAACCCGAAAAATAGGCGCCGACGACGAAATAGGGCGGGAAGATGCTCTCGGTCCAGCCCGGCATCAGCGAGGCGGCAAAATCCAGCCCGACGATCGAATGGACCGAGCAGACTAGTGGCGTCGCGATCACCGCCATCGTCCGCTGCAGGCGCTGGTGTGCGCGCCACTGGCCGGGCGTCCCCTGCCAGCCCAGCGCGGCGACGCCCCAGATGCGACGCCAGCCCCTGTCGCCGGGCCGATCGCGCAAGGTCGCCAGGTCGGGGATCAGCCCGAGATAGAAGAAGATCAGCGAGAACAGCAGATAGGAGAGGATCGCCCAGAAATCCCAGACCAGCGCCGAGCGCCACTGCGGCCACACACCCATCGTGCTGGGATAGGGTCCCAGCCAATAGGCGTACATCGGGCGGCCGAGATGCAGGATCGGGAACAGCCCGGCGATCGACACCGCGAGGATCGTCATCGCCTCGGCGAAGCGGTTGATCGCATTGCGCCATGTTTGCCGCGTCAGCAGCAGCAGCGCCGAGATCAACGTGCCGGCGTTGCCGATGCCGATCCACCAGACATAGTTGGCGATCGGGAAGCCCCAGACGACCGCCGAATTATTGCCCCACATGCCGGGGCCGTAGGCAAGCGAGACACCTACCGCGATCGCGCCGAGCCCGGTGACGCCGAGCGAGACCAGCACCGCGATCCACCAGCGCTTGCCGGCGCGCCGGTCGGTGAGCGGCGCGCAGACGGCATCGGTGATCGCCTGCATGTCCAGCATCGACGGCAACAGCCAGCGGGCGGCGTCGGTCATCGCGCGACCCCCTTGCTTGTTCCCCGGCGCAGGCCGGGGCCCAGGCCCATTCTATTGTCGGGCGGCGCAGATTCGAAAGTGCGGGCCTGGGCCCCGGCCTTCGCCGGGGAACGGTGAGTGACAGGCGTCACGCCTCGCCCCCAGGACCGGGGCCATAATTGACGACCTTCGCCAGATAGGTCGTGCGCGGCCGCGTGCCGAGCTCCTCGAGCAGCGCATAGTGGCGGGGATCCTGGCGCAGCCTGGCGACATCCGACGCCGGATCGCCGATATCCCCGAATGCGATCGCCTGTGTCGGGCACGCCGCCTGGCAGGCGGTGACCACCCGACCGATCGGCGTGCCGGAGGCGTCCGCCTCGTGGACCACCGTCTCGATCCGCTGCACGCAATAGGTGCATTTCTCCATCACCCCGCGCGACCGCACGGTGACATCGGGGTTGCGCTGCGCGGTCGCCGGCGCGGGATCGAGCTCGCCCCACAGCTCGGCGCCGGCATAGTCGAGGAAGTTGAACCGCCGCACCTTATACGGGCAGTTCGCCTGGCACGTCCGCGTGCCGACGCAGCGGTTGTAGACCTGGTTGTTGAGCCCCTGCGCATCGTGCACCGAGGCCTCGACCGGGCAGACCGGTTCGCACGGTGCTGTTTCGCACTGCATGCACGGCACCGGCTGGAAACCGCCGCCCTTGTCGTGCTGATAGCGGTCGACGCGCAGCCAGTGCATGTCGCGGCCGCGGTCGATCTGGTCGGGTCCGATCGCCGGCACATTGTTCTCGGCCTGGCAGGCAACGACACAGGCGTTGCAGCCGATGCACACCGAGGCGTCGATCACCATTCCCCATTGCGGCGCGGCCGGCGGCCGCGGCGGCCCGGCGCCGAGCAGCGAGGGGTGCGGCGCGGGCTTGTCCGTCGATTGGCCAGGGCGGACGACGGGATAGAGTTTCTTGATCTCGCCATCGAGTTCGAAGTCGCGCTGGTTCCGCGGGACATAGGCTCGGCGGCTGGTGGCGGTGAGCGTCAGCGGCGCACTCGTCCAGCCACCGCGCGGGCCGCGCAGGCGAAAGCCGTCCGCACCCGGCCCGAGCGTCCCGCGCCCGACTGCGATCGGACCGCCCGCGCGGCGGCCATGGCCGAGCGGCAGCGTCGCGACGCCGTCCGCCTGTCCCGGCACGATCGTGACCGCGACCTCGACGCCGCCCAGCGACACAAGGTCCGCCTCCGCGAGCGTGAACCGCGCGGCGTCGTTGGCGGACAGCCGCAGCGGCGCACCCCACATCTGGCGCGTCACCGGATCCGGACATTCCTGCGCCCAGGCATTGGTCGCGCCGCGCCCGTCCCATAGCGTCGGCGATGGTGGCAGCGTGACGATCATCGCGACGGGCGTGCGGCCCGGCGCGGGACGCAGGAGCTTGGGCGCGTCCGGCGTCTCGGCCTTTGTCGCCGTATCCGCGATGACGCCCGCGACCAGCGTGTCGCGCCACCAGCGATCCGGATCGCCGCCAGCCTGCGCACGCCACTGCTGCTGCACGCGCGCATGCTCGTCGATGCGCGGACCGCCCGCGTCGACCAGATCGAGCGCCGCCAGCGCCGAGCGCGCCCCGAACAGCGGCTTGATCATCGGCTGGACGAGGCTGGCGCTGCCGTCGGGCCCGCGCAGGTCGCCCCAGCCTTCGAGACCATGCGCGAGCGGCGCGCGCCAGGTCGTCGCCATCGCGGTCTCGTCGGGGAAGGCGGCGAACGACACGCTCAGCGGCACGCGCCGGAGTGCGTCGGCGAAACCGAAGGACGGCGGCGCGTGGAGCACCGGGTTGGCGTCGAGCATGATCAGCGACGTCACCCGCCCCGCCGCCATGTCGCGGGTGAGATCGGCGAGGCTTTCATGGTGGCTCGACGGATCGGGATCGACCGGCGCGATCCAGTCGACGGGGGCGGCAAGCGCATGGTTGATCCACGCCGCCAGCGAATGCGCCTCGACCGACTGGCCGCGCCCGATCATGACGAGGGCGCGGCCCTGCGCGGCTTTGAGATCGGCAATCAGCCCGACGACGAATTGATGGGCCTCGGACGGCAATGCGGGCACAGCGCCGCCCGCCCCAAATGCAGCGGCGACCGTCAGCAGCACGTTGGGGATCAACGCCGGGTGCAAGGCCGTGCGCCGATCGGCACAGATGCCGGATTGGGTCAGCGATGGCTCAACGGCATAGGTGCGCAGCGGCTTGCCCGCCGCGCGCCGGCGATCCGCCCAGCCGCGCGCGAACGCGATCTGGTCCGGCCCCGGCCCGAGCGGATCGGCATCGAGCAGCACCAGCACGTCGGTTTCGGCGAGTCGAGGCCGCATCGTCAACTGCCGGCCAAAAGCCAGCTGCGCGCCACCGCGCTCGGCATCGTCGTCGATCACTTCGGCACGGACATGGCGCAGCCCCGGCAGCCGCGTCTTCGCCTCCGCAATGCGCGCGAGCAGGGTCGGCGAGGTCAGCCGCCCGGTGAGCAGCACCGCACCCGCGCCCGCCGACCCCGCCAGCCGTGCGATCAGCGTGCGCTCGAGCATCGGCCAGCCCGAAATGCCCTCGGGGTCCGCCGGCGCGCGCAGCCGCTGCGGGTCGTAGAGATCGAGGATCGCGGTCTCGACGAACAGGTCGGTCGCGCCCAGGCTGGCGGGATGGTTGGCCGAGCCCTCGAGCTTGATCGGCCGCCCGTCGACGACCAGCGCGGTCGCGCCGCGACCATAGCCGGCGAGCGCCAGCGTCGTTGCATAGCGGCGCGTGCGCCCGGCGCGGTCGCCCGCCTCGTCGCGCACCGCGGGGATGATCGGCTGGTCGGGCTTGGAGCAGCCGGCAAGGCTTGCCGCCGCCCCCGCCGCGATCAGCCGCAGCACCTCGCGCCGGTGCGGATCGAAGCCGGTCATCGATGGCATGTCGAACAATCCGTCAGCCTGCGCGCGTGCTGCAGCCCGACGACATGCGCATGGATACGCCGCGCCTCGTCTTCGGGGATCGACTGCTCATAGGGTTTGGACAGCGTCACGCGATCGGCGGGCACCAGCCGCTTCTCGGGATCGCGGTGGCAATCGAGGCACCATTGCATCGTCATCGGCGTCGCCTGACGGGTCAGCGGCATCTGCCGCATGTCGCCGTGGCAGGCGGCGCAGGGCACGCCGTTGCGGACATGGACATGGTGGTCGAAATAGACATAGCCGGGCACGCGGTTGACGCGCGACCAGCGCAGCGGCTGACCCGACGCATAGCTTTGTCGCACGGGCGCGAGCATCTGCGCGTTGGTCCACATCTGCGAATGGCAGGTCATGCAGACCTGCGTGGTGGGCACGGTCGCCTTGGCGCCGGTCTCGACCCCGACATGACAAAAGCGGCAATCGATACCGAGCTCCCCGGCATGATGCTTGTGGCTGAACGGCACGGTCTGCTCGGCGAAGCGCCCCTGGCCGGTGACGTAGCCGGTGCGCTGCAATCCGATCATCAGCGCGACCAGACCCAGAGGCGCGAGCAGCAGCGCGAACAACGCGACGCGCAGCAGGCTGTTCGCTCCAGGACGAAAGAGCTGCGCCAAGCCGTTGTCTATCCCCCTGCCCCGCCCCGATGCGGTGCCCGGTCAACGCGCATGCCGACAAACGTTTCCGCACCCATTGCAAAGGATTGCCGTTGATTTGTCGGTCCTGTGGCGCGAAGGGCGGAGACGCCGAGCGTGCCGTCCGTATTTAGAGCCAGCCATCATCATGCCACCGCTCACCCATCGCCCGTCCCCGTATCGGATCGACCGCTGACCATGGACGTGCGGCGCCTGGTCGGTCTGGGCGGGATATTGGCGGCGGCGATCCTCGCGCAGCTCAACGACCAGGTGCTGACCAGCGCGCTGCCCGATGTCTCGGGCGGCTTCGGGCTCGGCCATGATCCGGCGAGCTGGTTGGGCACGGTCTATATCAATGGCGAGGTGATCGGCATGATCGTCGCGCCCTCGCTCGGGCTCGGCTTCTCCTTCCGCCGCTTCGCGCTGTTCGCGGTCGCGTTGTCGACCCTGTCGACGCTGGCGATGCCGCTCGCGCCCTCGATCGGCCCGCTGCTTGGCCTCCGCTTCCTGCAGGGGCTGGCGGCGGGCTTCACCATTCCCTTGCTGATGACCACCGCGCTGCGCGTGCTCGATCCGCCGATCCGGCTGTACGGCCTCGCCTGCTACGCGCTGACCGCGACCTTCACGCCCAATCTCGCGACCACGCTCGCGGCGCTGTGGACCGACGGCGTGCGCGACTATCGCTTCGTCTTCTTCGAGGCGCTGCCGCTCGGCGTGATCGCGGCGGTGCCGATCTGGTGGGGAATGCAACAGGACCCGCCCAATTACGAGCGGCTCAGGAAATTCGACTGGCTGGGCGCGCTGCTTGTCGCGGTCGGCTTCGGCGCGCTGTCGATCGTGCTCGAACAGGGGGACCGGCTCGACTGGTTCAACTCGCAGCTGATCGCGACGCTCACCTTGGTCGCGGTGGTCGCCATCCCCTGGTTCCTGATCCACGAGACCTACGCAAAAGTGCCGCTGATCCGGCTCGATCTCTTCAAGCGCCGCAATTTCGCCTATGCCTCGATCACGCTGATCCTGTTCCTGATCATCGCGCTGTCGGCCTCGGCGGTGCCGATCGCCTATCTGACCCAGGTGCAGGGCTATCGGCCGCTGCAGGCGCATGTCGTGACGCTCGAGATCGCCGCGTCGCAGCTCGTGCTGCTGCCCGCGACCGCGCTGCTGCTCGACGTCGAGTGGGTCGATTCGCGCTGGGTGAGCGCGGTCGGCTTCGCGTGCATCCTCGTCTCGTGCATCGGCAAGGCGTTCCTCACCCCCGACTGGCAGACCGACCAGTTCCTGGTGTGGCAGGCGCTCGACGCGATCGGCTTCCCGCTCGTCGCGATGCCGCTGCTGATGATGGCGACCAATGTGCTGGCGCCCGAGGAGGGGCCGTTCGCCTCCGCGATGATCAATGCGCCGCGCGCGGTGGCCGAGGCGATCGGCGTCGGGGTGCTCGCGCTGATCGATCGCTGGCGCGGCGCGCTGCACCGGACGCGGATCCTCGAGACGCTGGGCGCGGACCGGTTGAACGTCGTGCAGGCCGCGCCGATCCCTGGTGCCTCGCTGCCTGCGCTGACGCCGGCTGGCAGGCCGAGCGCGCCAGGGGCGCTCGAGGCGCTCAACCGCGGGGTCGAGGCGGCGGTGACGACGTTGACGACGATCGACACCTATCTGATCCTGGCCGCGGTCGTCGTATTCATGATGATCGTGCTGGCGGTGCTGCCCGAGCGCACCTATCCGCCGCGTATCGCACTCGCCGGACATTGAGGGGGCATATGGCCGACGACGACACCGACAAACCCGACGACGAGAAGCAGAAGCAGCAGGAGGAGCACGACAAGCGCGAGCAGGAGAAGCAGGCGCGGTCGGCGCGCTGGCCGTGGGTCCTCGCCGGCGTCGTGGTGCTGGTCTTCGTGATCGTCGTACTGCTGATCATCTTCCTGCCGCGCGCCAAGGTGAAGACCGACGACGCCTATGTCACCGCGCATTATGCGATGGTGGCGCCGCGTGTCTCGGGTCAGGTCTCCGGCATCCATGTCGACGACAATCAGAACGTCCGCCGCGGGCAATTGCTCGTCACGATCGACGACCGCGACTATCGCGCCTCGCTCGACCAGGCCGAGGCGGCGCTGGCGGCCGACCATGCGCAGGTCGATCAGGCGAGCGCGCAGGTGTCGCGCCAACCCTCGATCATCCGCCAGTCGCAGGCGCAGGTCGATGCCGCGCGCGCCAAGCTCGGCCTGTCGAACGCGGATCAGCGGCGCTATGCCAACCTCGCCGCGACCGGCGCGGGCACCGTCCAGCAGCACCAGCAGGCCGACGCCACCCAGGCGCAGGACCGCGCCTCGCTCGAATCGGCCGAGGCCGATCTCGACGCGGCGCGCCACCAGCTCGATGCGCTGAAAGCCAACCGCACGACGGCGCTTGCCAAGGTCCAGGCGGACCAGGCGCAGATCGAGCAGGCCAGGCTCAACCTGTCCTACACGCGCATCACGGCCCCGATCGACGGCGTCGTCGACCAGCGCAGCGTCCAGCTCGGCAATTTCGTCAGCCCGGGCGGCGCGCTGATGATCGTCGTGCCGCTGCACCAGGCCTATATCGAGGCCAATTACCGCGAGATCGCGCTGCGCCACATGCATCCAGGCCAGCATGTCCGCATCCATCTCGACGCCTATGACGTCTGGCTCGACGGCTATGTCGAGAGCCTGCCCGCGGCCTCGGGCGGCGCGCTGTCGCCGATCCCGCCCAACAATGCGACGGGCAATTTCACCAAGATCGTCCAGCGCCTGCCGGTCAAGATCGTGCCCTATCCCAACCAGCCGCTCGCCCGGCTGCTCAGGATCGGCATGTCGGTGGAAACGATCGTCGACACGCATCTCGACGACGTCGCGGCGGCGCACCGGCGGGCGGCGCCCGGCCAAGTGGTGGCGCCGCAGTGACGTCTCCCTCCCCGTGGGGGTTGCTCAAGCGCTTTGCTCCCCTGCTGCTGCTCGCGGGCTGTACCGTCGGCCCCAATTTCGAGCGGCCCAAGATCGACTCGCCTAGCGCGTACGGCGCCGAACCCACCAACGTCCCCAGCCGCACCTATGGCGGCGAGGTCGATACGGCCTGGTGGACCAATTTCCGCGATCCCGAGCTCAGCTCGCTGGTCGACCGGCTGGCCAAGCAGAATCTCGACCTGCAGAGCGCCGCCGAGCGCATCGCGCAGTCGCGCGCGCAACGCGACGTCGCCGCGTCGCAGGGCCTGCCGCACATCGATGCGACCCCCAAATATACCCGCGAGCGCGAGAGCCTCAACGGCACGCCCTCGCTGGTCACGCCGGCGCCGGGCGCGCCGCTCGCGTTCAACCTGTTCCAGCCGATGGTCAGCGCCGGCTGGGAGCTCGACCTGTTCGGCCGCGTCCGCCGCGCGGTCGAGGCCGCCGGCGCGCAGACCCAGGCCGCGATCGAGGCGCGGCGCGGCATCGCATTGTCGGCGATCGCCGAGCTGGCGCAGGATTATATGCAGCTGCGCCAGCTCCAGCGCGAAGAGGCGTTCGTCCGCGACAATCTGGCGCTGTCGCAAAAGCGCATCGCCCTGGTGCGCAACCGATTCGCCAACGGCGTCGCGACCACGCTCGACCTCGCGCAGGCCGAGGCGCAGGCCTCGACGATCGCGCAGGATCTGCCGACATTGCGGTCGCAGCAGGCGCAGATGATCAACGCGATCGGGCTGCTGCTCGCCGAGCCGCCGCGCAGCCTACTCGACGAGCTGACCCGGCCCGCGGTCCAGCCGCCGGTCCCACCAATCGTCCCGGTCGGCCTGCCCGGCGAACTGATGCGCCGCCGCCCCGACATCCGCGAGGCCGAGGCCGATCTCCATGCCGCGACCGCCGAGACCGGCGTCGCGGTCGCATCCTTCTATCCCGACATCTCGCTGTCGGGCAGCTTCGGCTTCGAGAGCCTCAAGACCAGCACGCTGTTCGACTGGGCGTCGCGCGTGTTCATGGTCGGGCCGACGGTCGACCTGCCGATCTTCGAGGGCGGGCGGCTCAAGGGCACGCTCAAGCTGCGCAAGGCGCAGCAGCGCGAAGCCGCGATCCAGTATCGCAAGGTGGTGCTGCAGGCGTGGCACGACGTCGACAATGCGCTCACCGCCTATGCCGAGGCCCAGCACGCGCAGGCCGACACGCTGACGACGACGCAGGCGGACGCGCGCGCGCTCAGGGCGGCCGAGCAGCAATATGCCGAGGGGGTCACGACGTTCATCGACGTGATCCAGGCGCAGACCGCGCTGCTGCAGAGCCAGGATGCGGGGGCGCGCGCCAATGCCCGCGTCGAGATCGCGCTGGTCTCGCTCTACAAGGCACTCGGCGGCGGCTGGGAGACGGTGGCGCAATAAGCGCTTTCGCGGCGGACGGTGCCGGATATGCTGGTGACGCGTCCACGGAGCGATTCGGTGAAGACTGTCGCGATCCTGCTGGCCCTGCTCACGGCGGCGTCCGCCGCTGCGGCCCCGCCGCGCCAGCCGACGTCGCCCGACGACGCGCTGTGCCGGATCCAATTCAAAAGCGCCGTCGCAGGGCGGCCGGCCGCCGATATCGCCGCGCCGTGCTGGCGCATCGGGCCGATCGCGCTCGGCATGCGCGAGGCGGCGGTCGAGCAGCGGATCGGCCGTCCCGTCGCCACCACCGACCGATCGACCACCATGCCCGGGCCTCATCGCGTCTTCCATGCGACGCTGCACGCCTTTTCGGCGATGCCCGACGCGCCGGTGCAAAATGGCCGCGCGCGGCTCCGTCTGACCAAATTGCTCTATGACGACGGCACGCTCGTCGCGATCGACACGGCGCCCGGTGCGCGCATCGACGGGTTCGCCTGCCCGGTGGGCGCCACATCCTCCGCCACTGCCAACAACGTCGAGATCGACGCGCGCACCGGGCCGCTCCTGCGCTTCGCGACCGTCGAGGCGGGCGATCCGCTGGCCTCACTCGGCCGTGTGTTCGGCAAACCCCCTTTAGGTAATCGGTCGCGCGACTGGTTCACCTATCTGCCGGTGCCGATCGGTGTCGCGGTCGATCCCGATCGCGCCGCGATCCTGGGCTTCACCATCGCCACCGACGACCAGGCGCTGACCAGCGCGGCGCTTCCCATAGTGCATCTGCAGCGTGACGCCGCCTGCTCGCTGATCGCGATCCAGTTCGCGCTGCGCTGATACGACCCCGAAGAGGAAGGGGACGACGTCCTAGCGGTACCGTTCCAGCGACAGATCATGGAACGCGATCTCCGGCGGCTTGCCGCTCATCAGGTCCGCAAGCAGCCGCCCCGATCCGCAGGCCATCGTCCAGCCGAGCGTGCCGTGGCCGGTGTTGAGGAACAGATTGGCGAGCCCGGTCGCGCCGACGATCGGCGGGCCGTCGGGGGTCATCGGGCGCAGGCCGCTCCACAAGGGTACGTCGCGATGATCGCCGGCGCCGGGAAAGAAATCCTCGAGCGCGTGGATCAGCGTCGCGCGGCGCACGTCGGGGCGATCGGTGGTGTAGCCCGAGATCTCGGCCATGCCGCCGACGCGGATGCGGTCGCCCAGCCGGGTAATCGCGATCTTGTAGGTCTCGTGCATCAGCGTCGAGATCGGCGCGCGGCTCTCCTCGACGATCGGCACGGTGATCGAATAGCCCTTCACCGGATAGACCGGCAGGCGAAGCCCGAGCGGCGCCACCAGCGCGCGTGAAAAACTGCCGAGCGCGACGACATAGCGGTCCGCCTCGATCGGCCCCTTGTCGGTCCGCACCGCGCTGACCTGTCCGCCCTCGGTCTCGATCGCACTGATCGTCGTGTCGAGGCGGAAGGCGACGCCCATGTCCTGGCAGATCGCCGCCAGCGCGCTGGTGAACAGGAAACAGTCGCCGGTCTCGTCATTGGGCAGCCGCAACCCGCCGACGATCTTGTCCAGCGCGCCGGCGAGACCGGGTTCGGCGGCAACGCAGCCGGCGGGGTCGAGCACCTCGTAGGGCACCCCGCCCTTGGCCAGCACGTCGACATCCTTGGCGACCCCGTCGAGCTGCTTGGACTTGGTGAACACCTGCAGCGTGCCGAGCGCGCGGCCGTCATAGTCGATGGCCTCAGTGCCGCGCAGCGCGATCAGCGCGTCGCGGCTATATTCGGCCAAGCGGACCATGCGGTCCTTGTTGATCGCATAGCGCGCCGCGGTGCAGTTGCGCAGCATCGCAACCAGCCAGCCGACCATCGTCGCATCGGGGCGCAGCCGCAGGATCAGCGGGGCATGCTGCGCAAGCAGCCAGCCGATCGCCTTTGCGGGGACGCCCGGCGCCGCCCAGGGCGAGGCATAGCCGGGCGAGATCTCGCCGGCATTGGCGAAGCTCGTCTCCAGCGCGACGCTGGGCTGACGCTCGATGACGGTGACCTGATGGCCTTCGCGCGCCAGATAATAGGCCGTGGTGACGCCGATCACGCCGCCGCCGAGCACCGCGATCTTCATGCCGAGACGCCGTCGGCGCCGGTCGCGACGACCTGATAGCGCCGGCCGAGCGAGGTCAGCAGTTCGTAGGAGATCGTGTCCGCCTCTTGTGCCACCATTTCGATCGGCCGGTGGGGGCCGATCAGCTCGACCCAGTCGCCTTCGCCGAGCGCCCCGTCGGCAAGATCTGTGATATCTATCGTCATACTGTCCATCGAAACGCGCCCGGCGATCGCTAGGGTCCGCCCGCCGAACCACGCCGCCCCGATTCCGCCCAGCCGGCGCGGCCAGCCATCGGCGTAGCCGACTCCGAGCGTCGCCAGCCGACTCGGCCGCGCTGCGACGAAGGTCAGTCCGTAGCCGACGCCCGCGCCCACGGGCACGTCGCGGATCTGCAGCACGCGCGCCTCGAGCGTGACCACGGGGGACACGGCATCGCGATGATCGACGTCGGCGGGCTGCGCGCCATAGAGGGCGATGCCGGGCCGCACGAGATCGAAGCGGAAGCGCTCGTCGAGAAATATGCCTGCCGAATTGGCGAGCGAGCGCGGAACGCCGGGAAAGCGAGCGGCGGTCGCGGCGAAACGCGCATATTGGTCGGCATTGGCGCTGTCGGCCGAGGCGTCGGCGCTGGCGAGATGGCTAATGATCAGCCGCAGCGGAACGGCGGCGCGAAACGCGGGGTCCTCGGCCAGTGTCTCCGCCTCGTCGCACGCGACGCCCAGCCGCGACATGCCGCTGTCGAGCTGGAGCGCCGCGGGCAGCGGCCGACCCGCATCCTGCGCGAATGCCTGCCACCGCCGCGCCTCGCGGAGCGTGTTGAGCACCGGGATCACGCCGTGCGCGGCGAGCATCGCCTCCGCCCCCGCAGGAACGCCGTTGAGGACATAGAGAATGTCGTCACCGCCGAGCAGACCGGCAAGCGCCAGCGCTTCGTCGACGGTTGCGACGAAAAAGCTGCGGCATCCCGCGGCGCGCAGCACCGGGACGACGCGGGCGATGCCAAGGCCATAGGCATCCGCCTTGACCACCGCGGCACATTCGGCCGGTGCCGCGCGGGCGGCGAGCCGCGCGTAATTGGCACGCAGCGCGGCAAGATCAATCGTCAGCCGCCCGCCGGCTGCCGTCATCGCGTCAGGGAGACCCGCGGCAGTGGGGTCGATGGCAAAGCTGTCGGTCATTTCACTTCCACAGACGCGCGACGCGCCCTTATCGTTCACTCGCAGGCGAGACCAGAGCCGATCGCGAGCCTTCTCAGCCAGCTAGCCGGATCCGCGATCAATGCTTCGCGCGATTGGCCCGCAGTGTCAGTATGAGCGCGACCGCCAGCGACTCGACGCCGAGCGTCCCGATCCACGCAATCCCATGCCGGGCGCGGTCGTCGTCGATCAGCGCGATGCCGAACGACCCCGCGAGCAAGACGACGCCTGTCAGTCTCAGCGCGCGCCGGCGACTGCGGTCGAGACGACCGCCGAACAGCTCCGCCGCCTGCCGCGGCGTGCCGCCCGCGATCAGCATGATCGCGAGCATCGCGACGACCGACGCCATGATCATGCCATGACCCGCCTGCGCATGGCGCGGATGGGCGCTTGCTGCCGACCAACGATCACTGCCGCAGCGGCGAACAGCATTGCCAGCACGATCGCCACGGCATCGACCGCCCATGTCGCCGAGAGCGCGATGCCGGCCGCGATGTCGGCTACCGCTATCGCCGCGCACATCACGGCCGCGAGCGTCAAAAGCTCTCTCCAGCACCGCCGCGGCGCGCGAAGCGCCGCGAACACCAATATCGCGCCCCAGGTCCAGAACATGGCGCGCACTTCCCAGTCGGATCGGTGCGCAAGCGTGGTCGGCAGCAGGCGGTTGGCAAGGAAGAAGGCGGCGAACGCGATCGGGGTGCCGGCGACGAAGCCGAGATTGAGCCGCTCGACGAACCTGATTCCCACATCGTCGCGATGGCGACGGCGCTTGGCGGTCCACAGCAGCAACCCGGCGCCGATCATCGCGGTAAGCGCCAGTCCCGAGACGAAATACAGCCAGCGGATCGCCACGCCGGCAAAGCGCGCGGTGTGCAACCCATAGAGAACATCATAGGTCGCGATCGCCGGGCGATGCTCGTCATGCGCCGCGATCAGCCGGCCGCTCGGCCCGTCGAAGCTCAGCGTCTCGGCCTGGACGCCGATGCGCGCGTCCTCGGCGCGCACCACCGTCACCACCGCGGCGGCGTCACCCGGATGCGCGACGCTGAACTGGAGCAGGCCGCCGCCGAAGCGCCGCTCGGCCTCGGCGAGGATCGGACCGATCGGCGCCAGCGGCGCGGCGCGACCGGCGGCCGGACGGTCGAGCGTCGCGGGGTAGAGGTCGCGGCTGAGCGCGGCCTGGTCGCCGCGATAGGCCGATTGCAGCCCCCAGGGCATGATCAGTTGGGCGAGCGTCAACGCGCCGGTGAAGGCGATCATCAGATGGAAGGGCAGCGCGGTCACCGCGAGCAGATTATGCGCGTCGAGCCAGCTGCGCTGCCCCTTGCGCGGTCGGAAGGTGAAGAAGTCGACGAAGATGCGCCGGTGCGCGACGATCCCGGTCAGCAACGCCAGCAGCATCGCCAGCGCCGCGGACGCCGACAGGATGCGCCCCCACGGATAGGGAAGTTCAAGTTCGAAGTGGAGCCGGTAAAAGAAGTCGCCGCCGAGCGTGTCGCGGATCCGTTCGGGGCTGCCGCTGCGCGCATCCAGCCATTTCTGGACATAGCCCGCCCTCGGGTCCGACCAGACCGCATAGCTCGTCGTCGATCGCGCGTCGGCCGGCTGGACATACCAGGTCGGCGACGTGGCGGCGTTCACGGAGAGCCACCGCACAGCCGCGGTTCCCGCCGCCACGCTGTCGGTGACGCAGCAGCTGGCTTCCGGGCGCGCCCAGTCGCCAATCTCCTCGCGGAACACGCTGAGCGTGCCGGCGAGCGCGATCGCGAAGAGCAACCAGCCGATGACCAGCCCCGACCAGTCGTGCAGCCATGTCATCGACGGGCGGAAACCCGGCTTCACGGTCGCCAGCCGCCCGCGACCGCGATCCCGCCGAACAACGCGGCGAAGACCAAAATGCCCGCCCAGGCGCGCGTCGCGCTCCGTGCCCAGAAACAGCCCATCGCCGCCATCGGCAGCGCCAGCATCGCCGCGATCAGACCCGCCGTCGCCGCATCGATACGGCGCATCGGCAACGCCCAGGCGCCCGCGATCGCGACCAGCGCCGCCACGCCATAGCCCCCCGCCAGTGCCGCGACGAGCCGCGACGCGACGGCGAGACGGTAGCGCGGCGTGACGGTGCGGGCTGCCACTACCAGCTGAAGCCGATCGTGCCCTGCACCGTGCGGCGCTGGCCGTACCAGCACCAGCTATATTGGGCGAGGCAGCTGGTCAGATACTTCTTGTCGAACAGGTTGGTGCTGTTGATCCCGACCGTCAGCCCCTTGAGGCGCGGGTTCGCCGCACCGAGATCGAAGCGGAGCAGCGCGTCGAACAAGGTCGCCGCCGGGGTGCGGACCGGGTTGCTCGCGAGCGTCACCGGATCGGTGTAGAAGTCCGCATAGACGCTGTCGACATGACGGACGTCGCCGCCGACGGTGAGGCCTTCCAGCCGGCCCGACTTGGGCGACCAGTCGAGATAGGCGGTGACGCCGCCGCGGCCGACCGAATCGAGGCCATGGCCGACCGCCGCCGGCTGGGCGACGTCCTCGAGCACCTTCACGGCCTGGCGACTGAACGCGATCTTGGTGCTGAAGCCATAAGGCAGCGGCGCGGTCGCCTCGATCTCGACGCCGCGCGAGCGCACCTTGCCGGCCTGGAAGGCGAGGAAGGTGATGGGATTGCTCGACAGCACATTGGTCTGATCGATGTGGAACCACGCGCCGGTGAGCAGGATCGGCGTACCCGGGACCTGATATTTGAGACCGGCCTCGAACTGCTTGCCGAGCGAGGGATCGGCAAGGCCGCCGCTCGCCAATTGCTGCGCCTGCGGCTCGAACGAGGTCGAGTAGCTGACATAGGGCGAAAGACCGATCGGCGTGACGTAGAGCGCGCCGACCCGGTAGGTGAATTTCTGGTTGTGCTGGATTTCGGTAGCCAGCGTCTGCCGTGCCCAATCCTGCCGACCGCTGAGCAACAGGCGAAGCCCACCGAGCGAGATCTGGTCCTGCGCATAGATGCCCTGCTGGCGGGTATGCGTCTCCACGAAGGCCGGCACGGCGGGAAATCCCGGATAGTCGGGTACTGAAGCCGGATTCGCGGGTGTCGGCATCGTACCATAGACCGGATCGAACACGTCGATGTTGGTCGCCGGGCCGAATTTATACAGTTCGGCCGAGTGCGCGACCTGGCGGTCGACACCCAGCAAGACAGTGTGGTGCAGCGGTCCGGTGTCGAACTGGCCGGTCAACTGGTTGTCGAACGTCCAGTCGTTGAGCTGCTCGCGCGTCGCATAGGAGGCGCGGCTGTAGACGGTCGGTGCGGCGATGGCCTCCGCCGGGCCGCCGCTGGTGTAGACGATGCCCAGATCGCTATGGACATATTGGTAGCGGCCCGACGAGCGGAACGCCCAGCCGCTGCCGAAATCATGCTTGAAGATATAGGTGAGGCTGGCCTGCGAGCGGCTGAAGAAATCGCCGGGCTCGCCGCCGTAGAAATGCGTCGAGATCGTGCCGGCCGGGTTGGCGATCAGCGTGCCGAGCGCGGGATCGACGCCATAGTCGCCGTTGCGCGGATCGTGCGAATAATTGCCGAGGATCGTGAAACTGGTCGGCGTGCCGGTACCCAGCGTGACCGCACCGGAGACGGTCTGCCGCGCGCGCGTACCATAGGTCTGCTGCGTATCGGCGCCATTGGCGCTGCCATAGACGCGCCACAGGATGTTCTGCCCGGCGCGGCCGCCGACGTCGCCGTCGACCCGATAGAGATTGTAATTGCCGTAGGTCCCAGAGACCGCGCCGTAGAAGCTGCGATCGAGGGGCAGCTTGCTCTGCTCGTTGACCAGCCCCCCCGGCCCCGACTGCCCGTAGAGCGCCCCTGATGGCCCCTTCAGGATCTCGATCCGGTCAAGCCGGGAGACGTCGACCTGTTGCTGAGCATAGCCGGTCGCGCTGGTAAATTCCTTGAGACCGTCAAGAAAGACCGGGGCCGCGAAGCCGCGCAGCGTGAACTGGTCATAGACCTCGGCGTCGGCGCCGCGCGTCTCGGGGGTCACGCCGGCGACGTAACGCAGCGCCTGGTTGAGGTTCTGCAGACCGAGCTTTGCGACCTCGGAAGCGTCGATCACGCTGATCGACTGCGGTGTCTCGGCAATCGGAACGTTGGTCTTGGTGGCGGACAATGCGACGGTGACCGGCTTGTCGCCCGTGACCACGATCTCGTCGCCATTGGACGCAGCAGCGGCATCGGCGGCCTGCGCGGCAGCGAACGGCGTCAGCATCGCGAGGGCTACGCCGCTCAGGAGGCTGGCGCGCGCAAAAGATCGAAGCATCTACGGTGTCCCTTGGTTCTGGTCTTGGCGCGCCTCCTAGGTTTGATGCGAGGGACTCGCAATAGCAAATCGGTTCCATCGCCATAATTCGCCTGCCAGATATCGGATACGCCATCCGCGCGCGATTGTGGGCAGCGCGATTATCGCTTACGCTCCGGCAGTCGGATCGGCTCGCGCCGGCCCGGCAGATCGCGCTGGTGCCCCGCGAGGGGCTTAATAGGGAACGCGGTGAGGGCTTTGCGCCCGATGCCGGGGCTGTCCCTGCAACTGTAAGCGGCGAGCGCGCTGCATATCGCTCCCTTCAGCCGAGAGGGGGCAGCCACTGGGCCGGACGCTAAGTCATGCGGGGCCTGGGAAGGCCATGCATCGTGCGACGACCCGCAAGCCAGGAGACCTGCCAGCGTCTGGTCGCTCATGCCTGGTCCAGGGGATGGCCGAGGCACGGACTTGTCCGGTCGAGCGACGTCACGAGCGGCGGGGGCCGCTCGGCGTCAGGGATCGGGTGCAGGCGCCCGCCGGGTCCCGCGCGCCACCGCACCGCGGCAGGCCCCGGCCCGACGTTGCCCCGGCGCCGGATGGGTCTTTTCATGTGTCATCACAATGCGCCGCGCTCGGCTTTCCAGGTCCGCTGGCTCTCCGTGCTTCTCGCCACCCTGCCCCTCGTCCCCGCCTTGGCGGAGGATGCACCGCCGCCCGACGCTGCCGCCATCGTCGTCACCGCCTCGCGCGTCGATCTGCTCGGCAAGGCGTCGACCGCCAGCCAGGGCGCGATCACGCAGAAGGAGATCGCGCTGCGGCCGATCTACCGCCCCGGTCAGCTGTTCGAGAGCATCCCGGGGCTCGTCGTCACCGTCCATTCGGGCGAGGGCAAGGCCAACCAATATCTGATCCGCGGCTATAATCTCGACCATGGCACCGACTTCGCCAATTTCGTCGACGACATGCCGGTCAACCGCCCGACCAACACGCATGGCCAGGGCTATTCGGACCTGTCCTTCCTGATCCCGCAGATCGTCGGCGGGATCGACTATACCAAGGGTCCCTATTATGCCGAGATCGGCGATTTCGGCTCGGTCGCCTCGTCCCACACCCGGCTCGCCGACGCGATCCCGACCGAGATGATGGCGACCGTCGGCACCGAGGGCTTTCAGTCGCTGTTCGGCGGCGGCACTGCGCATCTTGCCGGCGACCGGCGCCTGCTCGGCGCGATCGAGCTCGGCCATTATGACGGACCGTGGAAGCCGGGGCAGGATTTCCGGAAGGTCAACGCCGCGCTCCGCTACAGCGAGGGCACGAGCAGCGACGGCGCGAGCCTGACGGGTCTGTTCTACAAGAGCGCGGGCCTGCTCATCACCGACCAGCCGCAGCGCGCGATCGACGCCGGGCTGATCGGCCGCTTCGGCACGCTCGACCCGACCGATGCCAGCCGCTCGCAGCGCTACAGCCTGTCCGCGCATGTCGACAAGCCGGTCGGGCCGGGTCAGCTTGCGGTCAGCCTCTACGGCATCCGCTCGACGATGACGCTGTGGAACGACTTCACCCATTATCTCGACGATCCGGTCAACGGCGACCAGGAGCAGCAGGACGAGACGCGCACGACGCTGGGCGGGACCGCGCACTATTCGCTCCACCACGCCTTCGGCGCGATCGAGAGCGACACGGTGGTAGGCATCCAGGGTCGCTACGACAGTGTCTTCGTCGATCGCCGCCACACGCGCGATCGCACCACCGTCCTGACCTATTGCGAGCTCGAGCAGGCGGACGGGCCGGCGCTGCCCTATCCAGCGGTCGGCGGCTATTGCACTGCGGACCGGGTGCATCTGCTCGACATCGCACCCTATGTGCAGACCACGCTGCGCTGGACCCCGTGGCTGCGCACCGTGGCCGGACTGCGCGAAGATTATTATCACGCCACCGACGCCAGCCCCACCGCCGACGGCGGCGGGCGTGGCCATCAATGGCTGTTCCAGCCCAAGGGCAGCCTGATCCTCGGCCCGTGGGCGAGGACCGAGCTTTATGTCAGCTACGGCCGCGGCTTCCATTCGGACGACGTCCGCGGCGTGTTCGGCACGGTGCCCGGCGAAGGCATTCCGCTCGCCGGCGGCCCCACCCCGCTGCTGGCCCGGACCAAGGGCGAGGAGATCGGGCTGCGCACCGACATCATCCCCAAGGTCATGCTCCAGCTCGCGCTCTTCCAGCAGGATTTCGGCTCCGAGCTGGTCTACAATCCCGACATCGGGCAGGACGAGGCGGGCGCGCCCAGCCGCCGCAAGGGCGTCGAGGTCTCGGCGCAATATCACCCGTTCCGCTGGCTCGAGCTCAACACCGATCTCGCCTTCTCGCGGCCGCGCTACCGCACCGGCGACCTCGCCGCCTTCGGCCTCGCCGGGTCCTATATCGCCGACGCGCCCGACTTCATCTATTCGGCCGGCATCCTTGTCGACGGGCTCGGGACCTGGTCGGGAAGCCTGCAATGGCGGCGGCTCGGCACGCATCGGCTGAGCGACGGCGACAAATATCCGACCGATCCCGGCTACAGCGAGGTCAACCTCGATGTCGGCTACGCCTTTCCGCGCGGCTGGGCGCTGCGGGTCGGGATCTTCAACCTGTTCGACCGCACGGACGATGCCGCCGACTTTTATTACACCAGCCGCCTGCCCGGCGAACCCGCGCAGGGCGTCACCGGCTTCCAGGTCCATCCGCTCGAACCGCGGTCGGCGCGCTTCACGCTGATCAAGACATGGTAGGCGACGGCGGTCGATCGCCTCGGGGCCGATCGCACCGATTCCAGCCGTCGTCCCGGCGCAAGCCGGGATCCATTGACACGGCCTGTTCGCTGGCCGGGCCCTGCATTCGCGGGCTGGCACCGCCGCCCGTTGCTGACGGCACGCTCGGACAAAGATGTGTCGCCGTCCATGGGTCCCGGTTTTCGCCGGGACGACGAAGACCTCTGGATGCCGATCGGCGCTTACGCCGCGACCGCCCCGAAATCATCGTCGCGCGCGAGCATCGCGCGGACGTCGGGCGCGGCGATCGGGCGGCTGAACAGATAGCCCTGCACCGAAGAACAGCCATGCAGCCGCAGCGCGGCGAGCTGGCCATGGTCCTCGACGCCCTCGGCGGTCGTCTCCATGCCGAGCGCCGCGGCGAGATCGGTGATCGCCTTGACGATCGCCCCCGCCCCCTGGCGCGTCAGCAGCCCGATGATGAACGAGCGATCGATCTTGATCTTGTCGAACGGGAAGCTCTGGAGGTAGCTCAGGCTCGAATAGCCCGTCCCGAAGTCATCGAGCGCGACGCGGACGCCGAGGCCGCGGAGCGCGTGCAGCAGCGTCAGCGTCGTGTCGGTGCTGTCGAGGAAGATCGATTCGGTGATCTCGACTTCGAGACGGCCGGGCCGGATCCCGCTCGACTGCAACGCCTCCATCACCGTCTCGGCGAGTCCGGGGCGACGAAACTGCACCGAAGAGACATTGACCGCCACCTTGATATCGTCGGGCCAGGTGATCGCCTGCCGACAGGCTTCCCGCATCACCCAGGCGCCGATCGGCACGATCAGCCCGGTTTCTTCAGCGATCGGAATGAAGTCGAGCGGCATCACCAGCCCGCGTGTCGGATGCTCCCAGCGGATCAACGCCTCGAACGCATTGATGCGATCGCTGGCGAGATCAAACAGCGGCTGGAAATATAGCCGGAACTCGCTCCGATCGATCGCGCCGCGTAGGTCGATCTCGATCGCGCGACGCGCCTGCGCGCGTGCGTTGAGCGAGGGCTCGTAGAAGCAATAGCCCGCTCGTCCGGCCTCCTTCGCCCGATACAGCGCGAGATCGGCATTGCGCAGCAGCGTCTCGGCCGCCGCGCCATCCGTCGACGACAGCGCGATGCCGATGCTGGCGCTCGTTGCGATGTCGTGCCCGGCGATCCGACAGGGCGCGGCGAGCACGTCGAGCAGCCGGCGGCTCAGCGCCTCGATCTGCTCGATCCCCGCCGCGCCCTCGTCGAGCCACAGCACGACGACGAACTCGTCGCCGCCGAGCCGCGCGACGAAGGCGTCGTCGACCGTTTCGACGAGACGCTGCGCGACCAGCTTGAGCAATTCGTCGCCGATCGGATGACCGAGCGTGTCGTTGATCGCCTTGAAGTGATCGAGATCGAGGCACAACAGCGCGATCGCACCCTGGCGGCGTTCGGCGAGCCGCAGCTGATGGTCGAGATGCTCGTGGAACAGCGCGCGGTTGGACAGGCCGGTGAGCACGTCGTTGAAGGCGAGATGGGTGATCCGCCGCTCGCGCTCGGCGATCTCGCCGACCATGCGGTTGAACGTCGTCGCCAGCCGCGCAATCTCGTCGCGGCCGCTGACGGTCACGGTCGTCGTCTCGCCATTGGCGAGGCGGCGCGCGGCCTTGTCGAGCAGCGCAATCGGCTGCGTGATCGAGCGCGCGATGCGCAAGGTCGCGAACAGGACGAGCCCGAAGGTGAGCAACTGGAACAGCGCGATCGCCAGCTGCAACGGTCGGTAGGCGGCGAGCGCCTGCGCGATCGGATATTGCAGCAACAATACGGCCTGCGGCGCGCCCGGTATCGTCGGCAGGATCTTGGCAAGCGCGATCGACTTGCCCGTCGGCCCATCAAAGGCGGCGGGCAATCCGCGGGCTAGCCGGCGATCGATAAAGCGCCCGGCGATGCGGTCGCGGACGCCGTCTCCGGCGTCGGCGGCATGCCACCGGCCGTCGCCACCGCGCTGATAGACCGCGGCCGACAGCGGAATCGCCGAAAGCTTCTCGAGGCCGCGCATTTCCGCCCGGCCGAGATCACCCGAGAATACCACCCATCCGCTAAGCGCGGGCGTCAGAATCGGCGCGGCGACGATATGACGCGGCTGGCCGCCCAGCGTCACCACGCCCGCGGTGACATTGTCGTCGAGTTCGCCAGCCAATGTCGCGGCCTGGCGCGCAAGGCCCGCGTCATCGATGCCGGTCACCGTGCCGTCGACATTGACGATGAACGCCATGCGCAGCCCGAGCCGTGCCTTGAGATTGGCGAGCGCCGAATCGATCGTCTCCGCATCGTGCGTCGCCACCGCCGCGCGGAACCCGAAATCGCGCGCAAGCAGCCCGGCACTGTCGCGCAGCTGCGCGGTCTGCTGCTCCCAGAGTCGATCGAAGACGATGCCGCTCGCACTCAGCTCGCGGCGAACCTGCGCTTCGGCATAATGCTGGACCACAAGCGCCAGCGCGCCCGAAATCGTGAGCATCGCGACCGCGAACAGTCCGACATAGAAAACCGACAGCCGCGAGCGCAGGCGACGAAACGCAAAGGCAGGCCGAATCGCGATCATTCCCGCGATCCGGCCGTCGCGTACGGAATCCGACGCCCGAAGGAATCGCGACATGCGCTCGGCGGAAGGGGGCGACACAAGGTCATCGCGCCGCCTTAGGCGGCATTGCGTAAACGAAAGGTTCTCGATCGCTGCAAGTCGATCGCACGCTTCATCTTGTCGCTTGAACGCCGGCTCCGCCGCGCTAGGGCGACGGCCATGGCGAAGCGGCCCGCATCCTCTCCTCCCCGTCGTCGCCGCCGTCGGACCCGATGCCGCGGGGCCGCCACCCCCAGGCTGCTGCTCGCTCTGCTCGCGATCCTCGCCGGTCTGTTGCTGATCGTCGCCATCGAACGCCTGTCCCGCGATCGCCAGACGCACCACCGGCCTCGATTGTCGATGGCGGAGGCGCGCGCCGCGAACGCCGCGATCCCCTTCGTTGCCGGGCCGGTCAGACCCGCCGCGCGCTTCATCTTTCACGGCACGCCGGCGGCGCGCGAGCAGGCGATCGACTGCCTCGCCACCGCCGCGCTCTACGAGACCGGCGACGACGTCGGTGGCCAGCGGGCGGTCATGCAGGTCGTGCTCAACCGCGTGCGCCGCCCGGGCTATCCGAAGACCGTCTGCGGCGTCGTCTACCAAGGCGCGGTGCCTGGCGGCGTCTGCCAATTCTCCTTCGCCTGCGATGGTTCGCTCAAGCGGCGGCCCGAGACCGCCGGCTGGCCCGACGCGCGCGCCAGGGCGCGTCACGCTTTGTCCGGCGCGGTGTTCGCAACCGTCGGTACCGCCACCCACTATCATACCGACTGGGTCGTGCCGTGGTGGAGCGACTCGCTGGATAAGATCGCCAAGGTCAGCACGCATATCTTCTACCGGCCCAAATCCGTCGCGGCGGCCCCGCCCAAGCGATGATCGCCTCGTCACCGCGCGGACCGTTGCGCGCTCCGGACGAATGCCCATCTTAGGCGCATGAACGATCAGATCACCGAGCTCGGCCTCATCGACGACGAAGAGCTGATGCTCGACGACGCCGCGCTGGCGCTCGCCGGCATCGACCATCCCGGCACCGACCTTGCGCCTTACCAGGCGATGATCGACGACATCGTCACGCGGTTGGCCGAAACCGGGATCGATGCCGAGAGCCCCCAGACGCGCGCCGCGCTGCTGGCGCAGGTGCTCGGCGACGAGTTCGGCTTCGTCGGCGATCGCGACACCTATGACGATCCCGACAATGCCGACCTCATCCGCGTCATCGATCGCCGTCGCGGGCTGCCCGTCAGCCTGTCGATCCTCTACGTCGCGGTTGCTCGGCGGCTCGGCTGGGTCGCCGATGCGCTCGACGTGCCGGGTCATGTCCTCGTCCTGATCGGCGGCGATGCGGCCCCGGTCGTAGTCGACCCGTTCCGCGCCGGCGTCGTCGTCGATCCGGAGAGCCTGGCCGCGCTGGTCGCCGCGATGAGCGAGGATGCCGCGCCCGCGGTGCGCCACGTCGCAACGATGCCCAACCGCGCGATCCTGTCCCGGTTGCTGCTCAACCAGGCGACGCGAGCCGAAGCGACCGGCAAGGGGCGCCGTGCGCTCACTTTGTACGAGCGCATCACCACCTTCGCGCCCGACGACGGCCACGCCTGGTGGCATCGCGCCCGGCTGGAACTGATGGACGAGGATATTCCAGCCGGTCGGCGCAGCCTGACCGCCATGCTCGAGGTCACCCGCGACCCGGCGACGCGGCAAAGGGTGATCGAGACGTTGACCGCGCTGACGGCGTAGCAGTCGCACGCGCGGCTGGCATCGACAGCAAGCGTAAGCGCGTGTGCCAAGGCCGGCGTATCCGCGCCGCCCGCGCGTTCGACGCCGGCCTATGCTTGTTCGTCGGACAATGGCGGCGGATCGTCGCCCCGTAAGCGGGCGAGGAAGCGCCTATCGGTCGACCGAGCCTTAGACCTTGGTAGTGTCCGATAGACTGGGCGCGGCGCATTTAGATTTGATTATAGTTTGGCGGTCTTTCGTACCCTCATCAGAAGCCAGTTCGTCGAGAATAGCGACGTCCGGCTTACTTACGAGGGACAAGTCGATGCGTCATTTTGTAAAGGCAACTGCCGTTGGTCTGGTCGCTTTGGCGCTCGCAGCCGGCGGAATGGCGACCAGCGCCGACGCTGCCACGGCCACGGCAACCATCGCAGTGAGCGCCAACGTCCTTGCCAACTGCGGCGTTTCCGCATCGCCGCTGGCCTTCGGCACCTATTCGCCGGCCGCCTCGTCGGCGACCAATGCGACGACGACGCTGGCCGTCACATGTACCAACGGCACGACATACACGGTAAGCCTGAGCGCCGGCGGTGGCACCGGCGCAACGATCGCCACGCGCAAGCTGACATCGGGCTCGAACACCCTCAACTATTCGCTCTACAGCAATGCCGCGGCCACCACCGTTTGGGGTGATACGGTCGGTACGAACACCGTGGCTGGCACGGGCAGCGGCGCGGCGCAGAACCTCACCGTATACGGCTCGATCCCCGCGTCTCAGAATGCTTTCGCCGGCTCGTATACGGACACCGTGAACGTTACCCTGACGTATTGACACGGTCGTGACCCGGCGAACGATGTGGACGTCGGTCCGGCGAAAGCTTGGCGATCGGGGGTTGGGTCGCGGCGCGCCCCGGCCTCTCGCCGTCCTCCTGTTCGGCACCGGCCTCATCGCCGCGACGATGCCCGCGAACACGTCGGTGCGGGACCATATGGCAATGCAGATCGGCGTCCAGGTGATCGACGATTGTACGGTCGGCACTTTGACGACGTCGCAATGGGCGGCGGCCAATTGCGCGAGCGATCCGCTGGTCAGCGCGCCGCGTGGGAACGGCGACGCCGTGCTGGCCGGAAAAGCCCGGAAGAGTCCGATCGCGAGCTTTGGGGAACAGATGGATGACGGCTACACAACCTTTGTCTTCTAGGCGCCTCCACCGCCTGTCGTTGACCATGTTTGCCGCGACGGCGCTGTCCGGCGCGGTCGGACAGGCACAGGCGGGCCAGCTTCAGATCATGCCGACCCGGCTGGGGCTGACGACGGCCATGCCGTCGACGGTGTTGTACGCGACCAATCCCGACGCCAGCGACACGACATATCAGCTGTCCGTATTTCGCTGGAGCCAGAATCCCGATGGCACCGACCGGCTCGATCCCACGCGCGACGTGCTGGCCAATCCGGCGATCTTCACCGTCAAGCATGCCGACCAGCAGATCATCCGCTTCGGCCTTCGCACCGCGTCGCTTCCCATCGAGGGCAGCTACCGCGTCATTCTTCAGGAGCTCCCGCGGTCCGCGCCCGAGGTCAACGGCATCAAGACCCTCTTGCGGATCAGCATTCCATTGTTCGTACCGGCCGCCCAGCCGACGACGACGATGCGATGGGCGCTCCGTCCGACCGCGGCGGGGGCCACGCTGATCGCCCGCAATGGCGGCAGCGTCCATGTCCAGATCACGGCCGTCCAGATTGCCGCGGACAGCATGTCCAAGCCGCCGATCGCGACCGCGAAGGGCAATTTCTATGCCCTGCCCGGCATCACGCGCGAAATCGATGTCCACGCGGCGAGTCCGTTTGTTGCCGGCACCACCTATCATGTCCGCATCGACACGGACCAGGGCCCGATGACGGCCGATCTCCGCGCCGATCCGGGCGCCGCACCGCCCGCCAGCTGACGGTTACAATCCGCGATGCGTTCCTTTCCCGCCCTCGTTGTTGCGACGGCGATGGCTTGGGCTGCGCCTGCCATCGCGGCCGCCGACGCAGCAGGGGTGCCGTCGCTTGGCATGGGCGAGGACGCCAGCGCGGTGCCCCGCGACGCCTTGCGATCGCTCGGCATCACCCAGGGCGGGATTGCGATCGTCGGAGTCGAGCTGAACGGTCGCGACCAATTGGACACGACCGAGCTGACGCTGTCGAGCGGCCAGCTGATGATCCGCGCGGACGATGTGCGGCGCTACCGCCTGCGTACGCCGGTCGTGCCCCTCCAGACGATCGCAGGGGAGACCTTCCTTCCCCTGTCGGCCGTACCCGGCCTCCGCTTCTCGATCGATGCCGCCCGGCAGGTCCTTCGCCTCAGCGCGCCAGTGGACAGTTTCGAGGACACGGCGCTCTCGGGACGGCCGCAGGAACGGCACACGACCAGCCCCGTCGTCCCATCGGCCTTCCTGAGCTACAATCTCACCGTGCAGCAAGGCACCAGCGGCGACAGCACGCGCGCGGTGTTTCTCGACATGGGCGGCACCAACGACCGCGGCACCATCGAGAACACGATGATCGTCGGCAATACGATTTACGGCAAGGGGGCCGTGCGCCTCGATACGAGCTTCACGCATGACGATCCGGGCACCATGCGCCGACTGTCGATCGGCGACGGCATCACCCGTGGCAGCGCCTGGGCGCCGCAGGTGCGCTTCGGGGGCATCCGCTACGGCACCGAGTTCAGCCTGCAACCCAGCTATCTGACCTTCCCGACGCCGAGCTTCGCCGGCCGCGCCGCTTTGCCCTCGAACGTCGAACTCTATGTCAACGATGTGCTGGGCTATCAGGGTGCCGTCGGCGAGGGTCCCTTCTCGCTCAACCAGGTCCCCGTGGTGGGCGGCACGGGCCATGTCTCGCTGGTGGTCCAGGATCCGCTCGGCGTCGAGCAGCGGATCGTCTCGAGCTTCTACGTCAGCACGCAGATGCTCCGCGCCGGCCTCTCCGACTTTTCGATCGAAGGCGGCGCCGAGCGGCTGAACTACGCCACCGCGTCGTTCGACTATCAGAAGCCTTTCGTCTCGGGCACCTATCGCCGCGGCCTGACCCCCAATCTGACCGTTGAAACGCACGGAGAGGCATCGACCAGGTCGCAATCGCTGGGCGGCGGACTTTCCACCACGCTCGCCAATCTCGGCGAGATGGGCGGCTCGGTGGCGGTCTCCGATGCGCCCAAAGTCGGCGTCGGCACGCTCTATCGTGCCTATCTGTCGCGCAACGACAGCCATTGGTTGCTCAGCGCCGTCTATCAGGGCGCTACCGCAAAATATCGCCAGATCGGTGACAACCAGCCCTCTGATAGACTGCGACAGGTTATACAGTTGAACGTCGGCCTGACCATCAAGCGCTGGGGCAGCGTCAATGCCGCGCTCGCGCAGATCAAGCGTGGCGACGACACGACCAGCCGGGTGATCTCGTTCAACTACAGCCACGAGCTCCCGCGCATCGGCTTTCTTTCGGCGTTCGTGATCAACAGCCGCGCCACGTCGAGCCGGTCGCAGACCAGCGTCGGGCTGAACTTCACGGCGAATCTCGGTTCGCGGACCTCGGTGTCGGTGACCGCCGACCAGCATAATCAACGGGTCGACCTGCAGCATCTGCCGCCGAACGACAGCGGATGGGGCTATCGGCTGAGCGCCGGTCGCGGTGATGTCGACCAGCAGGAAGCCGATCTGACCTACCGCAACACCGCGGTCGAGGCGACCGCCGAAGTCAGCCATTACCAAGGGCAGACGACGGGACGGCTGCTGGCCAGCGGCAGCTTCGTGGTGGCCGACGGCTCCGTCTTCGCCGCGCGGCAGTTGATGGGCGGCTATGCGCTCGTCGACGTCGACGGCCAGCCGGGGGTAGACATCTATCAGGACAATCGCCCGATCGGCACGACCGACAGCAAGGGCCGTGCGATCATATCGCAGCTTCGGCCCTATGAGGAGAATCGGATTTCGATCGAACCGGACGACCTCAAGATCGATGCGACGATGGTGAGCGAGACGGAGGTCGTGACCCCGATGGCGCATTCGGCGGTCCGCGCCCACTTCCGGATCAAGGCAGGCCATGCGGGATCGCTGATCGTGCATCATGCCGACGGAACAGCGATCGCGCCGGGGACCGCGGTTGCTTTTTCGGCGGACAACGACCCCAGCGTCGTCGGATTCGATGGTGAAATCTTCGTACCCGCCCTATCGTCGGGGCTGACGGTTGTCGTGCACGAGCAGGCCGGGGATTGCGCCGTCAGCGTGCCCGCTCTGCCGAAGGATGATCTTCTGCCCACGGTCGGGCCGCTCGTCTGCAGACATAAGGATTAGCGCCGATGGGACGGGCCTATAATCGATGCGCATTGGCCGCCATGCTGATGGCGTTCGCGCCGACGATGGCGTCGGCTGCATCCTGCACGGCCGGTGCGTCCGGCGTCGCGTTCGGCCTCTACAACCCGCTGTCTTCGTCGGCGAACACGTCGACGGGGTCGGTGACGGTGACATGCGCAGGTATCGGCCTGCTCTATTCGTACACGATCACGCTGAGTGCGGGGGCTGGCAGCTACGCGCAGCGCAAGCTCACCGGCACCGCGACACCACTCAATTATAATCTCTACAGCAACGCCGGAATGACGTCGATCTGGGGCGATGGCACGGCAGGAACATCCACCGTCAGCGACTCATACACTCTGACGCTCGGCAGTGCCGCGAAGAGCTATCCGCTGTACGCCAACATGCCCGCGCTGCAGAATGTCGCGGCAGGCGCCTATTCCGACAGCATCATCGTGACGGTTGCCTACTGAAAGCAGCCCGCCTCCGCGATCGAGCTGCCGACGCAGACCATGCCTGGGTTGGTGTCCCAGACGCGAGATCGCGGAACTCCGACGAGACTGCGGACACCGATCATGCAGTGGTTACGCCCCGGCGGCCATGGTGGTGGAAGGGGCTGGATTCGAACCAGCGTACGCTTGCACGGGCAGATTTACAGTCTGCTGCCTTTAACCACTCGGCCACCCTTCCAGCCGCTGGCCGCCGGGGCGAGGCGGCTCCATGGCGAATGGGGCGAAGCCTGTCAACATGACGTGCGTCACGACGCAGCGGGGCTTGCCTCAGGCGCACCCGCGTGGAAGAGCGCGCAGATCATGCGCAAAGGTCATCGCCCCTCCGGCGCCCCCTCGGGGGGCCGCACCCGCCTGTGGGGACGCCACGCCGTCACCGCCGCCCTCGCCAACCCCGAGCGGACGCTCCGCAAACTGTGGGGCACGCACGAAGCGATCGCAGCCCTCGGTCTCGCGCCGTCGATCCTCGCTGTACAATATGCCGAGGCCGCAGATCTCGGCCGGATGGTGCCCAGCGACGCACCGCATCAGGGGCTCGTGCTCGAGACCGATCCGCTGCCCGACAAATGGCTCGACGAATTGTTCGAGCTCGCCACCGATCCCGATGACCGCCGCCCGATCATCGTGCTCGATCAGGTCACCGATCCGCATAATGTCGGCGCGGTGCTGCGCTCGGCGGTGGCGTTCGACGCGCTCGGCATCGTCACCCAGGATCGCCACTCGCCGCCCGAATCGGGAGCGCTGGCGCGCGCCGCCTCGGGCGCGCTCGAGACGCTGCCGTGGATCCGCGTCGTCAATCTTTCCCGCGCGCTCGACGAGATGGCGGACGCGGGATACTGGCGGGGCGGCCTGACCGGCCCTACCGACGTGCTGCTCCAGGACGCGAGGCAGCCGGGCAAGCTTGCGCTGGTGCTGGGCGCCGAGGGCGAAGGCATGCGGCAGAACACGCAGGCGCATTGTGACGTGCTCGCCAAGCTGCCGATCTCGCCCAAGATAGAGAGCCTTAACATCTCGAACGCCGCCGCGGTGGCGCTCTATGCGGCGGCGACGCGGACGGCGAGCTAGGCTCGACCCGGCCACGCCATGCGATCCGTGCCGATAAACCTATCGCCATACCGGACTTGATCCGGGATCCAGGGCTTCGCGCGCTGCTCTTGCGGCCCTGGATGCCGGATCGGGTCCGGCATGACGAGGAAAAGAGGCGCGCTCAATCGTCGGGGGCGAGCGTCACGCGAACGCCATCGAGCGCGTCGTTGAACGGGATCTGGCAGGACAGGCGCGATTGCGCGGTGCGCGAGTCCGAGCTGTCGAGCAGGTCATTCTCGTCCTCGCTCATCGCCGGCAGGCGATCGGTGAAGGCGTCGTCGACATAGACGTGGCAGGTGGCGCAGGAGCAACAGCCCCCGCACAGGGCGAGCAATTCGTCGAAGCCGTTGTCGCGGATGACCTCCATCACCGTGAGGCCGGTCTCGCCCTCGACCGTGGTCTCAGTTCCCTCGCGCGTGACGACGATCATCTTGGGCATCGAATATCTCTCCGGAACACCTGCGTTTCAGCTAAGGCCAAAGCCGATACGCCGAAGAAACGCAAGAGGATCGCCAGTCGCATGGGTCTGCCCGCCGACCAGTTGGATGCCGCCATCGCGGCGCTGTGCGCGATCGAGCCTGCGTTCGCGCGGGGTGTCGAGCGAGTCGGCCTGCCGCAACCGCGCATTTCGGCGCGCGGTTATGCGACGCTGTTGCGGACGATCCTTGGCCAGCAGGTCAGCGTCGCGTCGGCGGCCGCCGTCTACGGCCGACTCGCGGCGGCGATGACGGACATCCACGATCCGGTCCGGCTGTCCGCGGCTTCGGATGAGGCGCTGCGCGCGTGCGGGCTCTCGCGGCAGAAGAGCGGCTACGCCCGCAGCCTTGCGGGCCTTGTGGCGAGCGGCGAACTCGATCTTGCCAATCTGCCCGCGGACGACGAGGCGGCGATCGCCGAACTGGTCAGGATCAAGGGGATCGGGCGCTGGTCCGCCGAAATCTACCTGTTGTTCGCGGAGGGGCGGCCCGACATCTGGCCGGCGGGCGATCTTGCGGTGCAGATCGAGACCGGCCGCATTCTCGGCCTCGCCGAACGCCCGAGCGAAAAGCTGACGCGCGAACTCGCCGAACGCTGGCGGCCCTATCGCGGCGCCGCCGCGATCTTCGCCTGGCATCACTATCAGCATGCCAATGGCGGCAAGGCCGCGCTGCCGGTCTGATCGGCACGGGGTGACGGCGGGCGCCCGGCTGGTCTAGAGGCAGCCGCGCCATGGCCGCGCTCGACACCTTTCTCGCCGCCGCGCTCGAGCGGATCGATTCCCGCCACGAACGCCGCCGCCTGACCGCGACCGCGCTGCAGGCGGGCGGGCGGGTCCGACGCGGCGGAGCGACGCTGGTCGACTTTTCGAGCAACGACTATCTCGGGCTTGCGACGCATCCGCTGCTCGCCGAGCGCGCCGCCGATTGGGGCGCACGCTACGGAGCGGGCTCGGGCGCCTCGCGACTGGTGACCGGCACGCACGACGCCCATCTCGCGGTCGAGGCGAAGATCGCCGCGTTCAAGGGCACCGAGGCGGCACTGCTGTTTCCGTCGGGATGGCAGTGCAATGCGGCGGTGCTGGCGGCGCTGCTCAAGCCCGTCCCGGATGCGCTGCTGTTCACCGACCGGCTGATCCACGCCAGCCTGCACGCCGGCGCCGCCGGTCGTCGCCAGATCCGCTTCCGGCACAATGATCTCGCTCATCTCGCCAGCCTGCTCGACGAACAGCGGGACGCGCCGGGACCGCGGCTGATCGTCACCGAAAGCGTGTTCAGCATGGACGGCGACCGCGCCGACATCGCCGGCCTTGCAGCGCTCGCCCGCGCACACGACGCCTTCCTCTATGTCGACGAGGCGCATGCGACCGGCGTGCTCGGCCCGCAGGGACGCGGACTGTCCGCGGCGCATCCGGGTGCCGCGAACCTCGTGATGGGGACGTTCAGCAAGGCATTGGGCGGCTTCGGCGCCTATGTTGCGGGCAGCCGCGGGCTGATCGACTATCTCGTCAACGCCTGCGGCGGCTTCATCTTCTCGACCGCGCCGCCGCCGGCGATGCTCGGGGCGATCGACGCCGCGCTCGATCTCGTGCCGGGGCTCGACACCGCACGCGCGACGCTGGCAGCGCATGGCGACCATCTGCGCGCGCGTCTTGCCTTGGCAGGGATCGACACCGCGGACAGCAGCACGCAGATCATCCCCGCAATCGTCGGCGAGGCGGCGGACGCGCTGGCGC